>DAOLES010000001.1:247472-375552 GCA_035326705.1 Oligoflexia bacterium | reverse complement strand
CATGTTTATAGCTGTTGGCTTGATATTAACAAGTAGCGGGGAATCGAACCAAGGGTTCGTTTGTTGTTTGGCTCGCTTTGCTCGCATCTCCCCCTTGGTACCACAGAGCTTTAATTATTTTATTCAATTGATTTGAAAATGAGGTAATGCAATCAGCATAAAAAATAGACATTTAAGCGTTCTCTTGTTACGAAGCTGCGATGGCAAGAAGTAAAAGAAAACAGTTTAGGGATGAGATTAAAGCTCCTGACCAATTTGAAAACTTTTGGGATTCAATTGGAGGATGGTTTGGAGAACATAAACAAAAAATCATAGCAATTGTTGCACTTATAATATTGGTTGCTGTGGGCATAAGTTACAAAAAATCATTGAATGATAAGCATAATGTTGTGGCTATGGATGCTTTTATTGAGCTTCAGGCTGAAATAAAAACTTTGGATAATCCTAAGGATAAGGTTGAAAAAATAAACCAGTTTATCGATCAATACAAAAAAGCAGATATTGTAGGTATGGCTTATATGTATGCTGGTGTTGAAAATATGAATGCTAACAAAAGTGATGAGGCAAAAAAATCTTTTCAATTGGCTAAAGAAAATTTGCCAGAAAATCAAAAGGTTTTGGCAATGGAGTCTTTGGCTAATTTGGCTTCTAAACAAGGGCAACTAGAAGAAGCGCAAAATATATACAAACAAATTTTGGAGATGGAGAAACTCCCACTAAAAGATTATTATACTTGGAACTTGATTGTGCTTTACAAACAAAACAACAAGCAAGAAGCGCTTAATAATTTATGTGCTAATTTTTCTGAGAATTATCCAGAGTCTTCATTTATTGATAAAGTGAAAATCTATTGTGCGCAATAATTTGAATTATTTAGGACATAGCAAGTTGAAGGCGAGCTTAGTGAAATACATTTTTTTTAGCCTAATCTTATGCTTGGGTTGTGCTCACGCTTTTGAACTGACCAAACAAAAAACAACATATTTAGATCGTCCTAATCTTACTTTAGGAATTGGCTTTGGAAGTACACAGTTGGTTGCTGGTGGGGATGATATAAAGGGAAAACATGGCATTTCTTTCCGTGTGATGGCTGGACATCATTTAAGTAAAAATTTAATTGCAGAAGTGTTTTATCAAGTTTCAGGGTTTAGATTTTACTCACCTGACCCAGTATCAGGTGCGGAGCCTTTACTAACAAGAGCTGGAATTTCTGAACAAGTCATAAGAGCCAGTTATGTTTTTGATAAAAAACGCTTTCAACCCTATATCTCAGCGGGAATAGGGGGGTATCACTTTTTTGGTGAAGATGCTCAAACAGCATTAGCTTTTCCCTTTAGCTTTGAAGTACCTGTTTCAGTGGGCTTAAGAAGCTTTTATGCTAAAGATAGGTTTTCTTTTGATATTGAGTTTATGTACAGGTTTTTATTGGGTGAAAATCAAGAACAAGATGTTTTAAATTTACTTAATGTAGATGAGATATCATTTAATGCAATTTCAATTATGGGAATATTTACCTTTCATACATTTTAATGCTTATGTTTAAAAAAACTTACATTTTAGGCTTGGTGTTGCAGATGCTATTTATGCAGGCCTGTACAAAAGCACCGCTGACTTTAGTCAAACAAAAGGATGTTGCTTCCGGACTTAAAACCGGATTCAAAAGCAATTATTTGGGCTTAGGATCTTTTGTTGAGCATGAAAACTTTGTTTTTTTTGCGCTTGGCCCACGTAAAATAGCTGTTTACGATCTTAATAAACAAAGAATTGTTAAACGCTATAAATTAGCGGCACAAGTTGATAGTGCGCCATATGTAAAGGATGAGTTGTTATTTGTGGCAACCATTAAAGGTCAAGTTTATTGTATCAACCTTAAAACCAAAAAAATAATGTGGATGAGTGATATAGCGGAAGCTGCCATTGGTGCAGTTGCTGGTGATGATCGCTTTATTTATATAACAACAGCTCAAGATAGTGTTTTAGCATTGGATCAGTCCTCAGGAAAACAACTTTGGAAATACGAAAAAGAGTTTTATGAGGCCAAAAACATGACAGGATTGTGGGCGGCTCCAATCATTGATTTAAAAACAAAAACAGGTCAATTTCCACTTTTGGATGGTAGATTGATACGGCTTAATTTAGAAAATGGTCAGGTTGTGGGAGAAAACACCGAATTTTCTGAAAGTAAAAATGAAGGTTTATCCGCGCATAAACAATTTAATCAGTATGTTTATATGTCCCAATACAAGTCCAAGGCAATGTTAAAAAACAATGAATCTGGTGATATTGTCTGGGAAACCAGTAATTTAGGAACCTATGCGCTACCTGTATTGACTCAGGAGCATGCCTATTTCCCACTGTGGGACGGTAGTGTAGAAAAAGTAAACTTAAACACGGGTCAAGTTGTGTGGACATCCAAAGTTAAGACCAATTCTTGGTTGTCTATGGCAAAGTACAATGCTTTGCTGTTACTCTCAGATGCAAAAGGCAATACCTATGTGCTTGATAGCAATGAGGGTAAGCTTTTGTGGACATACAAGCACAGGAGAAATTTAATTGGTCATCCTGTAATTTATAAAAATAAAGTCTTTTTATTTACTCAAGAAGGTGCCATTTATACCCTAAAGCTAAGGTAAAATGTAAAAGTTTTGCTTAGCATGTCTGCTTGTGTTATGAAGAGCAATCTTTTTGTGGCGACGTAGCTCAGTTGGTTAGAGCGATGGTCTCATAAGCCATAGGTCAGCAGTTCAAATCTGCTCGTCGCTACCACTCCTTGCCATATTTACTTTATTTCTGGCGTGAATATAACGCAGTGCCTAAAATTCAGCACTTTGTTTCTATGTTAAACACTTGAAAAGATTAGTCTTTTTTGTGGAACAGTTTTTGCATATATAAACAAGTATGTATGGAAATGAGGTGTATGTGAAAATGATTAAAGAATTAAGAAAGATTGTTTGGGTTATCTTACTATTAAGTGTTTCAGTGGATGCAAAAGTTTTAAGACATAATGAAATTTGGAGCAAAGAGTATAAAGTACAGGACAGGTACTATAGTTCAACCAGCAATACCAATAATGTGGTGGCATTTAATTTACGTGATGGAGATATCTTGATTGAAGTTGATTATGCTAAAAGAGTGATCAAAGCATTTTCAGGTGTGGTTAGAAATATTACTCCTTCAAGTTATAAAAATGTTAAACCCAGCCTTGATCCCAAAACAGGCAATCAAAAGGTTAAAAATATTCTTAACCTTGAGCAAAAACAATATGCTCACAATGGACGTCAGGATAGAGTGCTAGAGTTTGATGTTAAAACCAGTAAAATTGCTTTAAACTCAAAGCAAATGCATGCTCTTGGTGAAGCTGAAACCATAAGTGTAGATTTACAAAAACGCTACAGCAGTCAAGGCTATTCTTATTTTGTTTTGTTGCTTAAAATTGATCAGCAAGCTCCTATTGTACTATTGCCTTGGAAAGCGTAATAAAGCCGTTATAATGCTTTAAAAAAGATTTAGGACAGGTGTTATTTTTATGAACACTCGGCTGATTGGGCTAGAACCTACAAGGCCTTCGCTTTTCATAAAAATAATCTTCTTCCATGAACTATCAAACTTTTTTGAATTAAGATAAAGTATCTTGATGGCAAAGCTTGCTTTACAAGAGATTAAACCTAGCAAACCAGGTTTTGCCAACACACTGATTGTAAGAAGTGTAAGTCATACCATTGTGATTGATCCATCTTTAAATCATGAAGCCATTTTAGCAGCTTTAAAGCCCGAGGATACCCAACAAAAACAATGTGAATTATGGCTCAGCTCTTTGCATATGCAGGGGGGTCCTTATATCAATGAGCTGGCGCAAATACTGAACCTTGCTGTTTATGCGCCATATAATTTCTTGCCTCATTATAGGCAGTTTCCTCAAACGGCAAAAAAACTGAATTTATGTGGGGTTTATCAACCCAAGATAAAAGCAGATTTAGTACAGCGCGTTCATCAAGTTTTGAGTCATGAAATTAAAATCTATACTTTGTCTTCCTGTATTGCACTTCACTTTGTTTCGTTACAACGATTATGGTGCCAAAGCATATTTTTGAGCCAAGAAGATAAAAAAAAATTAAATAATATAAAGCTTGAGCAAATAACAATAAGCAATTGAAAATATTTAAAAATTAAGCCTTTAAAGATTTTAGGAATGCTATTATTTTTTCTGGAGGTCGCGCAATAATGCCAATCTCAGATTTAAAAAGCAGAATAGGGCGTTGTAATAAGGCTGGTTTTTTACTTATGGTAGCAACAATACTTTCATGGTTTAAGAGAATATCTGGGCTTAAATCATATTTTTTTAAATCATCCTTACGAATAATGTCTTCTGCCCTAAGGTTAAGAACGCGGATAAGATTATGTACTTCTTGTTGGGTTAGGCCGTTTTCTAGGTAATCAATGGTATGGTAAGCATAATTCAATTGATCAAGTAACTCAACCGCCTTTTGGCATTTGCTGCAGGATGGGTTGTAATAAAGTGTTAATGCATGTGACATAATAAAAAAGCAAGCTTTAGATATATAAAGCTTGCCTCATTTTAGAACTGTTTTTATTTAATATGAAGCTTGTGTTACCAGCTAGCTTTTCTAACGCCTGAAATTTGCCCCTCAGAAGCCAATTTTCTAAACATTAGTCTTGAAAGCTTAAACTTACGATAATTGCCTCTTGGACGACCAGAGAGTAAGCAACGGTTTCTTACACGAGAAGGAGCCGAGTTTCTTGGCAATGCAGCTAGTTTTTGACTAGCAAGCATTCTTTCTTCAAGAGGAATGGTTAAGTCAGTGGTAAGCTTTTTTAAAGCCTCACGCTTGGTTTGATATTTTTTAACAAGATCAATTCTATGATTGTTTTGTGCTATTTTTGATGTTTTTGCCATTAGGAGAGCTGATTTAACGCAAGAAAATATAAAATGCAAACAAAAAATGCATTATTAGCTTGATTTTTTTGTCAATTAAAGTAAATCAAGCCAGCAGTTTGTAATTTTATATGTAAGGCCTAGATTTATGACCTAATTTTAGGGTTAAATACTCTTAAAGCAGGTATAGGGCTAAAAAGGATTGAATCATGCGTGAAATTGTTTATTTATTGTCAACAGCGGGAACAGGGTATTTTTATACAACCATGCGCAATAAGAGAACCAGTACAGAAAAATTAAAAATTAAAAAGTATGACCCAAAAGTAAGAAAACATGTTGTTTTTATTGAAGATAAAAAACTGAGTAAGTCAAAAGGAAAAGACTTTTCAAGTCAATTGTAAGCGTTAAACTAGAAAGTTTCAGGAGACAGTAAAGTGGCTAGAGTATGTGAAATAACCGGAATTAAACCATTAACAGGGAATAGAGTCAGTCATGCTAACAATAAAACCAAGCATAGACAGTTACCCAATTTGAAAGCTAAAAAATATTATATTCCAGAAGCAAAACGCAATATTACCTTAACATTGTCTACCAGTGCCATTCGCTCTATCGAGAAAATGGGGGGTATCAGTGCAACATTGATTAAAACTGATGCATCCCAGTTATCTGAGCGTCTACAAAAAATTAAAAAGCAAATTCAAGCTTAACTTTATTTTTTAAACTAAAAACCCCTTAAATTTTTTTCAGTTTAAGGGGTTTTTTATTTAATAAAATTAAATGGTTAAGATATGAAATCAAAGCTTTGCTTAAAGGTTTCTTAAGATTTTGACCAATGTGGTTAACTTACTCATTTTGTCAATGGGTGCGTTAACCGCAAGGTTAGAAAATTGATAGGCAATCTGTAAGGTTTTACTAACATGTTCAACCTGTGATGCTTGATAGGTGTTTTTTTGTTTTAGTTGGGCTTCAAGGGTGTCTAAACCTTCAATAGCATCATCTAAGATACGCAGCTCTCTGGCTTTAAAAACATTGGCAATAGAACGCCATAAGTGCTCATCCACTTTATAATAATACTTTCTATCACTGGGTACTTTAACCCGTTTGGCCACACCCCATTGTTGCAATTCTTTTAAAATGGTATTGACATTACCCGCAGAGATAGCAAAGGCTTCTTGAATTTGAATGGGGCTTAGAGCAGTTTTTCTGAGATAAAGCAACGCCCATACTTTCCCTAAAAGCCGTTTAAATCCCCATTGCTCAACCAGATCAGCAATGATATTAGAAAACATCAATTCTTGTTCGTTGATCAAAGCTGCTTGAGGAGATGTTTCTAAATTTGATGTAGAAACTAAAAGATCAACTGATTTGTTATTGTGTTGTGTTTTATCCATGTGTAGTTTTTTTACTTTACCATAAATATTTATTCAACAGCAGCAATCATTTCATTATCATTTGGCCATTCCATCCAAATTCTTTGCAGGGAAGCAATTTCTTTAGCATGTTGATTATAAAATGTAGCCAATTGTGTTGCTTTTTCTTGAAAATCTTTTAATTGTTGAGGACTTAGCTCTGTAATATCAATGGACCGATCGGTTTGATAATATTCAACAAAAGCAATTCCTTCGTTTAAAGCCGATTCAGCCTTTAAAAGTTCATTTTCAAGCGTTTTTGCCTGCTCAATTTGTGCATTTAGGTTAAGGTCGTACTCTTGTGCTTTAAGATTAATAAGTGTCTGTATAGATTCTCTTATACTTTTTACCATTGGATTAACACTATCTTTTGTAGAGTTTAAGATGGTTTGAATAGCAAGCAAGTATTGCTCTATGTCACCTTCTGTTTCAATACCAGCATAGCCTTTAAACACCTCTAGTATTTGAACACCTAAGGTATAGCCAAGTGTTAATTGAACCATAACACCTTCAGCACCTCCTATACGATCAATGCCTTCCATTAGACCTAAAGAAGCTTCCATGGTTTCTTGCATTGTATTGACAGAGTTGCCAATATCAAGGGCTGAAATTTGTGCTAAAACATTTTTAAGTTGATCTATCATCCCATCATCTTCCGTAAATTTAGAAAAACTATTGATGGTTTTAGACATCTCAGCAAAGTTTCTTGAAATATCATTCATAGGTTGAGACATTTTGTTAAATTTCTCATCAATTGATGCATTCAATTGCTCCAAATTTTGATTGGTTTCTTTTAAAATCTTGTTGGTTGTACAGGAGCTTAAAAAGAAGACCAGAGATAGAATTAGAATTTGTTGTTTGTTTTTCATGGGCAGTATTCTGAATATTCAAAAATAATTGAAAATTCAAATGATAAATTGTCGCACATGTAGATTATGTTGCTGTTTATGAAGTGACATAAAGTGTTCATTTTTAATCAATTGTGCTAGAGGAAAAGTATGAGCCCATTAACTGTTGATGCTTTGATGTTGGTTTCTTTTGGTGGACCGGAAAAAAATGAAGATGTCATGCCGTTTTTAAATAATGTACTTAAAGGCAAGCCGGTTAGTGAAGAGAGAAAAAAACAGGTAGCAGAGCATTATTACTTGTTTGATGGTAAAAGCCCCATCAATGAGCAAAATTTGGCATTGATTGAGTGTATAAAAAGAGAATTAGAAAAAAGAAAAATTGATCTTCCTATTTATTTTGCCAATCGTAATTGGCAACCTTATATACATGAAACCATACAAAAAGTGGTTCAAGACCATAGAAAAAAAACTTTATGTATGTTTACATCAGCCTTTTCATCTTATTCAGGATGTAGGCAATATAGAAACAACTTAGAGCAAGCAAAAGCAGACTTAGAACAATCTGATAACTTTGAATATGAGGTTTTAAGAAAGTATTACAATCATCCTAAATTTATTGAATGTATTGTTGAGCGTTTTAAAGAACAGGAAAACAATCATGGTATAAGCTATAAACAAGCAGATACTAAAGTTTTATTTACTGCCCACAGTATTCCCATGGCCATGGCCAATTCTAGCGATTATGTCCTACAACTAGAAGAGAGTTGTCACTTGGTTGCTCAATTTTTAGGTTTGGAAAATTGGGAACTGGTGTATCAGAGCAGGAGTGGATCGCCACACATTCCTTGGTTGGAACCCGATGTATGTGAGAGAATTGGGCAACTTTCACAGGAAGATAGCAGGATAAAAAATCTTTATGTCTGTCCCATTGGTTTTATTTCAGATCATATGGAAGTGATCTATGATCTTGATATGGAAGCTAAAACAATAGCCGCAGAACAAAAGATAAATTTTATTAGAGTATTAACACCGGGCACACATCCCATATTTGTTTCTATGTTGGTGGATTTGGTGGAGGAAGTGTTGTACCCGCAAAAAAATAAAAAATTAGCAATTGGTAACTATCCGGCTAGAGAGGTTTGTCCTCCTAACTGTTGTGAATGGGAAAGAAGAGGGTAAAAAAATGTCAAAACAAGTAATTATTTTAAGATACAAGCTAGTGGTATGGTTTTTGAGTCTAGGTTTTGTTTTTTTATTGTCTTCCTGTGCCAGTAAAGCTAGCAAAAAAAATAGTTTGAATAAACAGCAAAGTACCAGCGATGCTGTTTTAAGTAGTAGTGAAAGCACTCCTCAAGATTACTCATTTTTGTTGGGAAAATGGCAAGGAGAAGTGATGACCAATAGTTCAGATCCTACTGGTGGGGGAAAACCAACCTTAGGTGAAACAGGTACAGAAGTTTATATTAATCTTTTTAAAAATGATCAGGGTATAGAAGGTACTTTGGATATTGGTCAAGTTCAAGAACAGTGGCAGTTTATCAATGAACAACATATTTGGTCTGATAACAATATTAAAGTTTATACCCAGGAATTGGCACAGCAACAACTACCTAACTGGATTAAAGCACGCATCATGAATTATAAATACAGTGATCTTGCGGTCTTTAAGTATTTATCTTGTCATAAGCTTGAAGATGTTGATCAAGCCTGTGAAGTTAAGAAAGATATACCGGCAGGTATTATTGATAATGGTGTTTGGGTATTTATGATCCAAGGTGAAAACCTTTTTGTTAACGTTTATTATTCATATCCATCGGGTGGACAAAGGATTTTAGAACAAAAACTGAGTAAACGGTAAATTGAGTGCCAGTAAATCACTAAAGGTAGTGCATTTAAAGCACTTTATTAAAAAGTGCTTTAAATTTTTTATCGGTTTTGGATATGAACAAAGGTTTTGTTATGATCACCGGTGTAAACTTGTCTTGGTCTATAAATACGATTGTCTTCCAATTGCTCTACCCAGTGAGCTAACCAACCGCTGACACGGGCTGCAGCAAAAATAGGTGTGAAAAATTCTTGAGGAATTCCCAATTGGTAATAAACCAAGCCAGAGTAGAAATCTACGTTAGGGTAAATTCCTTTTGTAGCTAAACGTTTTTCAGCCTCGGTTTCCAACTTTTCAGCAATGGCAAGTAAACCATCAGCATTTTTAAACAAATCTTTGGCCAAGTCTTGTAAAATGACAGCTCTTGGATCTTTGGTTTTGTAAACTCTGTGACCCAAGCCCATAATTTTTTGTTTGTTTTGAATTTTATTGTCCAAGAAGGCTTCCACATGATCAACATTTTCAATTTGACGTAAGGTATCCATCACGGCTTCGTTAGCACCACCGTGAAGAGGGCCTTTTAAGGAAGCAACAGCACCTGCGATCATTGCAAATGGATCACTGAGTGTTGAACCAATAACACGTGCAGTAAACGTAGATGCATTGAGTGTATGCTCCGCATGTAAAATTAAACAAGCATCCATTACTCTACGTTCATAATGTGAGGGTTCTTTATTGGTAAAGCTTAGCAATAAATTTCCTGCTATCCCCAACTCGGGGTCAGGAGTAAGAGTAGCCATACCTTGTTGGTGCCGGTAAAATGCTCCAATAATTAGGGATGTTTTGGCAATCAAAGTATAGATTGCTTTCCACATATCCTCTGGAGTAGCTTTCTTTGGGTAAGGACTCACCATACCCAATGTTGCAATACCGGTTTGCAAGGCACTCATAGGATGCGCTTGAGATGGGAAAAGTGAAATTATTTTTTGAATTTCTTCAGAAATAAACATGCGCTGATTCAGGTTAGAAATAAAATCTGTTAATTCTGACTGCTGAGGTAGTTTGCCCGTTAATAATAAATAAGAAACTTCTTCAAATGTGCATGAGTCTGTAAGGTCTTTGATTGAAAATCCACGGTATTCCAATACACCATTGATGCCATCAACAAATGAGATAGAAGACTTACAGGCGGGGATGCCTTCAAGTCCAGGTTTAAAGTTATCTGGGGTTGTATTTTTCACAGGATCGCTCATGCGCGCACTATCGCTGGAAATGAAAAGAATATCAAGCTTTTTAGTGCTATAGATTTAAAATTATAGCTTAAATCAACAAGCGGGTGATAAAAGATTTAAGATTTGACATGATGCACAACAAATGTTATGAAACGCGAGTATTGGGGATATTCTATGCAAACAATTAAACGAATAATAGTAAAAATCAGTTTAATCTCAGGTATTTTATTAAGCATCAATGCTTTTGCAAAAGAAAATCAAAAGTTTTATGGCGCAAGTAATGCTGAGTTGGGTGCGGTTGAGGTTCAATTGTTTCATCTTGGTAAACGCTACGTTAATTTTAAAAACCACGCTTGGGAGCAACGCCACTTTTGGACATTAACAGCATCTGTTTTTGGTGATATTCTGGAGTGTGAAGACTTACAGACATGGCACTATTTTAATACGGTCATTGATAGAAATGTTACGCAACGCTATATTTATTGTGTCAGTGAAAACAGTCAGTATGGGTTAAGAGTGCGATTTAATCATGATTTTGATTATTTAAGTCCTGATCGACCCTATGGTGTATTAAAATCAAACATTGGTTATGCAGAAGTTTATATGAAGAGCATTGGTAACACTAAAAATGGTAACTATAGAAATCCTGACACACGTTTATTTGATCGGTTTACCATGCCAAATGAACATCGACTGGCCAAGATTGATTTGCACGAAGAACAACCTTCTACATTGAATGACTAATACTATAAAGAGAGATAATATATTACCTTTATATCTAATTTGTTAAAATTATATTTTGCAAGTGGTGTATTTTTTATATCATATGTTTTTGGGCAGATTCATGAATATTATCAGGGTTTGATTGCTCAATACCACCAAGATACTTCTCTTGCCTTGGATAATATGAATATTGACATGATCAATGGTGGATCATTGAAAGAGAGCTTTTTTCTTAAGATTTAAATCAATTACATGTTTTCATAACGTGGGCCGCCGCCAGACTCTGGTGGTGTCCATGAAATATTGTCTTTGGGGCAATTGATGTCACAAGTTTGGCAGTGCACACAATTGGTGAAGTTGAGTACCATTTTTTTATGGCCACCTTCTTTTTGTAAATCATAAACATTGGCTGGGCAAAATCTATTGCAGGGTGCAGCATATTCATCATCACAGTGATCATAGCAAATAGACGTATCTCCAATGATTAAATGCGAAGGTTGGTCTTCTTCATGGATGGTGCCTGCGTTAAAAACGGAGGTTAATTTATCAACATGATGTTGTTTTTTTGAATAATCAATAGCAGGAGATTGGGCAATTGGTAAATATGATTCTCTATCAAGATGAGCTGGCATGGGGTCAATGAGACCGCGGCCACCAGTAATTTGTTGCATACCAATATGTAAAAAGGCTTCTGGTAAGCCTTTGGCCAAAGCTTGGTGGAAGTTACGGGCTTTGTATAAATCTTTACCTTCTTTGCTTTTTAAATAAGCCTCTTGATAAGGTGCTAAGTGATCAGCTGTAAAATCTTTTTCATCTTTATACAAAGAAAAAATTTGATCAGCGGCTAAAATGCCAGAACGCATGCCATGGTGAATACCTTTAAGTTTTGCAATATCTAATAAACCGCCACTTTCACCGACCAAAACGCCACCATCAAAATAAAGTTGCGGCATGGCATAATAACCCCCAGCTGTAATGGCTTTGGCGCCATACGATAGTTGTTTGCCACCATCAATCATTTTTGAAATTAAAGGATGGGCTTTTAAGCGTTGTAATTCTTGATAGGGTTCAAGGTGAGAGTTTTGATAATCTAGGCCTACGACCAAACCTATGGTTAAGACATCATTTTTAAAACCATAGATGAAGGTGCCCCCCACAGTTTTACGATCCAATGGGTAGCCCATGGTATGAATAACACTTCCAGGTTTGACGGTTCCTGGTTTACACTGCCAAACTTCTTTAACCGCAGTCTCATAAACTTGTGGGTTTTGCTTGTTTTGTAAGTTTAATTTTGGAATCAACTGTTTGGTTAAATAACCTCTGACACCCTCACCAAAAACAACACATTTGGCTTTTATATCTACACCTGGTTCAAAATTGGGTTTTTGTTCACCTTTGGCATTGATGCCTTGGTCTTTGGTTCTAACGCCAATAACTCTATTGTTTTCATATAATACTTCATTACCGGTAAAACCATTGAATATATTGATACCCAGTTCAGTGGCTTTCTCACCCAACCAACGGGTTAATTTTGATAATGAAGCAACATAATTGCCTTTGTTGTGCATCTGTGGAGGAATGATAGGGAACTTAATAGAACTTTTCTCTTTAAGAAAATACACACTCTCCTTAGTAACAGGAGCTTCTACAGGGCAGTTTTGTTCAAGAAAATCAGGAAATAATTCTGATAAGGGTTGTGGATTAAATACGGCTCCGGAAGCTTGATGTCCACCTAACTCAGCAGCTTTCTCTATCACTGCAATCATCGGTTCAAGAGAAGTTCCATTTTTTTCATTATGGTCCTTTATATTTTGCGCCAAGCGAATGGCCGCGGCAAGACTAGCCGGGCCAGCCCCTACAAATAAAAAATCAACGTCTAAAACTTCTCTCTGTATTGCATCAGTCATGAATTTAATTTACATAGAATCAACCTAGGTGACCAGTAAAAGCCATAAAAATAAATAATTTTGCATGATAACAATAACTTTGATTGATATAAGATCGCAACTTGCATATTTTTTATGCATTGGATAGTTAGGAACTGTGAGTAACACTTTTTCAAAAATTGAATTAAGTATTTTAGAGCGTTTTTTTGATGACTTTCCTCAAGGTGGAAAGTTATTGATTTTAACCCATGACCATCCTGATCCAGACTCAATCTCAAGTGCAGCGGCATTGGCTCATATAGCACAAGTCCTTGGCAAAGCAAAAACCACCATTGCCTATGGTGGTATTATTGGCAGAGCAGAAAATGCTCATATGGTTAAATACTTAAAGTTAAAACTCATCCCGGTTGATAAAGTTAAGTTCTCTAAATACGATAAAATTGCCATGTGTGATACCCAACCCACAACCGGAAACAATGCGCTCCCTGATGGCATTGTTCCAGATTTGGTCATTGATCATCATCCTAAAATTAAAGCAACCAAAGATGTTCCTTATGTTGATATACGCTTAGACTATGGAGCTACCGCGAGTATTTTATGTGAGTATTTAGACAAATTTGACTTGCAAATTGATCAAAGTTTAGCGACTGCATTGTTATATGGAATAAAATCAGAAACTCAAGATCTGGGTAGGGAAGCATATGCGGTTGATATTGAGAGTTACTTAAAACTTTTTCCTTTGGCTAATAAAAAACTATTATCTAAAATTGTAAACCCTAGAGTTTCAGGACAATATTTTAAAGATTTAGTGCACGCCTTGCAAAAGGCACATTGGGTTGGCAGTGCTTTGGTCAGTCATCTATCCGATGTTGACTCACCAGACATTGTTCCAGAAGTAGCTGATTTAATTTTAAGAGCTGAAGGTTGTAGTTGGGCCTTGTGTACAGGACAGTATCAAGGGAACTTGCACTGTTCTATCAGAACAACCAATGTCAGAAAAGATGCTGGAAAATTGATGAAAGCATTGATGAAAAGTTTTGGAGGAACCGGCGGAGGACATCTTTTAATTGCTGGTGGCAAAATTTCAGTGCCTGATAAAGAAGCTTGGCAAGTTCATGAACTTCAGCAACAGTTAGAGGAAAAATTCCTTAAACGTATAAAAAAACATGATCAAAGCCAATCTAAATTAATTGAACAAGATCTATGACCCTAAGTATTCATTGGGAACAATTACAAAAAACTTTAGAAGGTGAATTGTTTTGGAGTGGGAAAATTTTACAAGACTATGCCTTAGATCAATCTATTTTTTCTATAAAGCCTCAAGCGCTTGCCTATCCAAAACACAGTCAGGATCTAAAGCTTATTGTTGAGTTTTGTCAAAACAATCAAATAAGTTTAACTCCCAGAGGAGCAGGCTCTGGTGTGGCAGGACAAGCCATAGGCAAAGGTTTGATCGTTGATTGTAGTCGTTTTATGAATAAAATTTCTTCTTTTGATGAAAGTAATGATTATGTTTGGGTAGAACCTGGTGTTACGCTAAAGCAATTGAATGAATATTTAAAACCATACTCTAGAAAATTTGCACCTGACCCAGGGTCTTCTGATTATTGTACACTTGGCGGGATGTTTGCTTGTAATGCCGCGGGACCTTTCGGTTTAAAATATGGAAGTACTAAAGATCACGTACAGTCTTTTGATTTACTGTTAAATGACTTAAGAATAGTAAACAGCCACTCACAAGAAGATGTTTTTTTAAATCTTGTAAAACAAACGGTTCAGTTTTTTAAGCAAAACAATATAAACCTTAGGCAACTTAAAAAAAACTCAAGTGGTTATAACTTTAATGCACTGTTGACAGACCCACCGTCCATAGAAAAATTTTTTGCTGGAACTGAAGGAACTTTGGGTTTTGTAACACGTTTACAGTTAAAAACAGTTCCATTACCTCAAAAACAATATTTAAGAATATTTTGCTTTAAAACTATTGAAGAAGCCGCAGCTTCCGTTAATACAATACTCAATGACTACCAGCCGGATGCGCTAGAGTTATTGGACTCTTGGTTGCTAAAAGCATTATCTAGTCAATACAGTTTTTTTAAAGCAATGATTAAAGGTGAAAATAATGCAATACTGTGCGCACAGTGGGAAACAAAAGCAAGAGTTCAAACACAAGAAGATAAAAATTTTGATCTGGTTTATGAAACAGATAATGCACATGATATTGATCAGTTTTGGAGTATGCGCAAACAAGCGTCACCGATTTTGCATCAACACAATAAAAATAGAAAACCCTTACGCTGTATAGAAGATACAGTGGTTCCAGTTGAGTCTTTAAAAAATTATATTATTGATCTTAAAAAAATTTTACAAAAACATGACTGTCTGGGACCAATTTTTGGACATATTGGTATGGGACATATTCATGTGAATCCATGGATTAAAGTAGGGGATGATATTGATATATATTTAAATAAGCTTATGCAGGATGTTTATGCTTTGGTTGATGCTTATCAAGGAAGTATTTCTGGTGAACATGGTGACGGTTTATTAAGAGCACCGTATGTTGTTGAATATCAAAAAGAACTCTTACCTTTGTATAAAACAATCAAACAATTGTTTGATCCACAAGATCTATTTAACCCTGATAAAATTTTTGGGCCAAATCAATTAAACAAAGATAATTTAAGAGACTTGAATTCTCCATGGAATAATATAATACATAGATCATAAAAAATATAAGGGTTTTGAATTTTAATAACCCGCAATATTTAAGAAGGAGTTACATAGATTATGCCAGTATGGATGATAATTATTGAATGGTTGGCTAGAGGTGTATTGCTTGTATTGTTTGTTTTATCGGTTTGGTCAATTGCAATTATGTTTGATCGTAAAAAATATTTTACGAATATTCTTAAAGATTTACCCAGTGGTGAGTGGAATAATGAATTTATGAAACTTGATCATGAAGGAGTTAAACATTCAAATAAACTTTGGCATAAAGCTTATGTATTTATCTCTGAGGAAAAAAAAGAGAATAAAATAGAAAAAGCCTTTGAAACATTTACGCTGCAAGAAAAACCAAGCATGAACAAAGGTCTTTCTGTTTTAGGAACCTTAGGGGCAACTGCACCGTTTATTGGTTTGTTTGGAACAGTATTAGGAATTATTAATGCTTTTGGTGATTTAGCGCTTAATTCACAAAACACCAATAAAATAATGTTTCTTCTGGCTGAGGCACTTATTCTGACCGCAGTAGGTTTATTGGTAGCCATTCCTGCGGTGATTGCTTTTAATTATTTTAAACAAAAAATGAATTTTGTTTTAGAGCGGCTTGTTGCCATGAAGAATACCTATCAAAATTTACAGGACTAAATTGCTATGGCAATGCAGATAAACGACAACAATGAAGGTTTATTTGAAATCAACATTACACCTTTTGTGGATGTAGTTTTGGTTTTATTGGTTATTTTTATGGTAACCGCCCCCATGATGGTGCAGCAAGCTTTAGAAGTTAATTTACCCAAAACGTCTAGTGCTGACGCAATTGCTAAAACAACTTTGTCAGTGGGTATTACGGCCAATAATCAGTATCTACTCAACGGAAAGTTGATGACCCTACAAGAAATAAAAGAACAGGCTCAAAAAGCGTTTGAACAGTCTAAGGATGTTCAGGTTATTTTTGCAGCTGACTTAGATTCAAAACACGAAGCTGTTGTCATGGCCATGGATAGTTTACGGCAAATAGGCATTATTCAATTTGCATTTCAAGTCATTAAACAGGAATAAAATGAATGAAGCGTTAAAAAAATCATTATTGTTCCATTTTTTGTTTATTGGGCCAGTGGTTTTTACTCTTGTTTCACAGAATAAGATAAATCGTTCAGGCTTAAATAAGATTGAATTTCAAGTGATAGAAAAAACCATTCCAAAAGATAAAAAAATTATCAAAATAGAAGAGCAAGAAGTAAATGCAGTTAAACAACAAAATCAAAAACAGAAAGAAGTTTCTAAAGAACCTGCAAAAAAAGTGTTTGGCCTACAAAAAAACACATTGCTTAATGATAGCTCTAGTGAAGGTGTTGCGATTAAAAAAGGTAATACAGTTTTAAAAGAGCAAGACAATGAAATTGCAGAAAATGATGATCCTTTACCTGTACCTAAACCAGAGTATATGGTGACACAAATGCCTGTCTTACTTGAGGAAGTGATTCCTCAATATCCTCAAGAAGCAAAAAACAATAATTTTGAAACATCAGTAGCAATTAATATTTTGATTGATGAAAAAGGAATTGTTAGAAGCGCTGTATTGATTGAAGATCCTGGGATGGGGTTAGGCAAAGCAGCATTGGATGCTGTAAAACAATATAAATTTAAACCAGCCAAAATTGCTGATAAAACTGTAGCTGTGGAGATTAGATATTATGTTGAATTTAAGATTAATGCTTAATTTTTTTAGTGCTTGCTTGCTCATTGCTTTCAGTGTTTTTGCACAAGCACAGCAACAAACAGAAGTAAGCATAGAAAAAGTTGATGATGTTATAGAAAGTACAGTCAGTGATGATCAAAATAATATTGAAGAAAATAGCCAAACAACTGATGAGGATAAAGAATTAAAAGATATTGATTTAAACGATCAAGAGGAAAATGAACCGTTAGACTGTGCAGCAACATTTATTTTAAAAGAAAAAGGCACACGTAAAATTTTAGAGCAAAGCAATATGTATTTACTTCCTGACGGAATCAAACAGATTTCTGATAAAGAGGGTAAAGTTACTTTTAATAACTTAGCCTGTAAAGAGCAAACATGGGTTGTCAATATTTCTGGTTATGAAAGGTTAGACATAAAAAAAAGCCTAAACAAAAGCAGTCAAAATAGCTTTACGCTCTACATTAATCCATTATCAGATAATGTTTATAAAACAGTTGTAACGACAGATGCCAATAAACGTGATGGTTCAAAAAGAACTATAGATCAGGATAAATTTATCAAAGCCATTGGTTCAAGAGGTGATCCTATTGTGGCTTTAGAAAATGAGCCTGGATTTAGTGGCTTTTCAGATCAAGGGGGTATTATTTTACAAGGTGCAGACCCTGAAGATACACGCTTTTATGTTAATGGCCATCAAATTCCATTGATTTTTCATAGCTTGGGTTTTTCTTCTGTATTTGTTCCTGAAGCTATTCAATCTGTGGATCTATTAACAGCAGGTTTTGGCAGTGAATATGGACGCACTGTAGGTGGGAATATTAACTTAACCACCAGAGATCCAAAGTTAGACCGTATGCATGGTATGGCTTACGTAGATCTTTTAAATGCTGGAGCCTTGGTGCAAGGTCCTTTGGATAAAGAAAAAAAACATTCATTTTGGTTAGGGGGAAGAGTCAGTTACATTGGGCCAATTTTTAACTTGGTGACCAGTGATGATGACAATGTTCAGTTTAATACGGTTCCGCAGTTTTTTGATTTACACGCCAACTATCAGTGGAAAATCAATGAACAATGGACCTTTGATCTATTGGGTATGGGTGCACAAGATGTTTTAAGGTTTAGAATCAAAGACAATGAAGACCCTGATTTAAGAGGAGATGTGAAATTTAAAACTGCATTTTATCGGATTATCCCACGCATTCGGTATCATTATGGAGAGAGAAATTCAGTATCTTTATCTACTGCACATGGTTTAGATTTTATCAATCAACAAATAGATGATTATTTTTTTGATGCCACCAATTACTCACCGACCATTAGAGGTGAATGGCAACATCATTGGCATAAACAGTTTAATACAATTTTTGGTATTGATACCCAATTTACGCATTTTAAAGCAGACTTAAATGTTCCGTCAGGAACTTTTCCAAACTCTGAAGATGATTCAGTTCCAGAAGCATTAAGAGATGTAATTACAAAAACAATCGATGAAAAGTTTTGGGACTTTGGTGCTTATACAAGATTTAATTTTAGCACTGAGAATGAGAAGTGGTTGTTCTCACCAAACTTTCGTTTTGATTATTCTGAATTAACCGATCAATTTCATATTTCTCCGCGTATTGAAATAAGAAGAAAATTAAATCCTATTTGGACACTGCGCGCAGCCAGTGGTTTTTATTATCAGACACCGCAGCCTCCAGAACTTGAAGAATCATTTGGAAATCCAAATTTAAAAGATGTTGAGTCCATTCATTATGCTTTGGGTGCATTGTTTGATACTCGAGTAGATAAAGCCACAGGTTTTTTTGGAGATATGACAGTGTTTTATAGAGATATAAAAAATGTTGTTGTGGATACCAATGAGTTGGTTGATCGTAATGGTGTTTTGGAGCCTTTAAGGTACAGTAATGACGGGGAAGGTTATGCAGCAGGCTCGCAATGGTCATTAAATTATAAACATAAAAAATTTGAATCAGCTTTATCTTATACTTTGTTATGGAGTGAGAGGAAAGAAGAAGGAGAAGCGTTTAGACCAACCAATGGTGATCAAAGACATAATTTAAATATGCGTACTAGAGTTTATTTAAATAATTGGGAGCTTTCAGCACGGTTTAGGTATGTCTCTGGAGCAAGACATACACCTATTATTGATGCCTACTATGATTTAGATAATGATATCTATATCCCTATTGAAGGCGTAGAAAACTCAGAGCGTATACCGGACACGATGCAACTTGACTTAAGAGCAGATAGAAAATGGCGGTTTGATAGATGGATTATGTCTTTGTATATTGATATTTTAAATGTGACCAATCGTAAAAATGGTTTTGATTATGATTACAGTTTTGACTATTCATCAAGAGAAGTTGATGCTGGTATTCCAGTGTTACCAACCTTTGGTATAAAAGGAGAGTTTTAATATGTATAAAATGAGATATACTTTAATGCTATGTGTTTGTTTTTTGCTTGCGTGTGACAGGGTACAGGTTGATTTTTTTAATTTAGGTGAATTTAGATTAATGGCAGTGATTGTTGATCAACCTGAAGTTGATGCAAGTATGAATAATACGGTGAGTTTAACGCCATGGATCAGTGATGTAGATGCCCAAGGCAGATTGGTATCTTTGAGTATCGTTGCTTGTTTAGATCCAGGAATTGGTTTTGGAGCAGAACCCACATGCCAAAGCAGTGATCCTACGTATCAGCAAATAACTTATACTGATTTTGACACCAATACTTTAAGCGCTCAGTACTACAGTGGAGCAATGGACAGTTTTGATGTGACCATACCCTCAGGCTTGATTAGTATGTTGGATTCTGAAACGCAATTTAATGGCGTAGACTATATTGTCTCCATGATATTTACAGCAGGTGATGAAGAAATTAAATCCATTAAACGGATTAAACTATCTAGTAATCCAAGCCTAAATCAAAACCCAGCTTTTGAAGATATCTTGGTTGATGGTAGTGATTCAATAATGATTGCTGATGGGAGTGAAATTGGTTTTACCATTCAAACAGGTTCTGAACCTGAAGACTACCAAGCGTATGATACAGAAGGTACATTGCAAAACCAGACAGAAAACTATTTGGTAACATGGTTTGTTTCTGGAGGTATTTTGCGTTTTTCAAGAACGGAGCCGGGTCAAGATAATGAGTTTAGTTTAGATGATGCGGTTAGTGGGGAACCCTTTGTTTTTGGTGTGCTAAGAGATAACCGTGGGGGTGCGGATATCATGTTTAAAGATTGATATGCAAAAGCTCATTATAGACACTGACCCCGGTATTGATGATTTTTTGGCTATTGCTGTTGCACAAGAAGCAAAAGATATTGATCTTTTAGCTTTAACCACTGTTTTTGGTAACGTTGATATTGAGCAAACCACAAAAAATGCCTGTTACATAGCAGAGCTATTTAACCATTCATTTAAAGTTATTCAAGGTGCACATGGGCCCTTAGATAAAACTATTTCTGGAAAACGGGACTCTAGTCAGTTTCATGCCAAAGATGGCTTGGGCAATATTACGAATCATAAAACAATTGATTTAAGACATGTTGATTTGTCATTAAGTGCAGCACACTATATTGTTGATCAAGCCAATGAATATAAAGGTGAGCTGAATATAGTTACTTTGGGTGCCTTGACCAATATAGCTTTGGCCTTAGATCTTGATTCAGATTTACCTAAAAAAATTAAACAAGTGGTTTGTATGGGAGGCGCGGTGCT
Organism: Oligoflexia bacterium; assembly: GCA_035326705.1. Lineage (NCBI taxonomy): Bacteria > Pseudomonadati > Bdellovibrionota > Oligoflexia > Oligoflexia bacterium. Next base: position 354,578 of record DAOLES010000001.1, on the reverse strand, counting down.
TACTCAAGGCAATGCTACACCCGCGGCAGAGTTTAATTTTTGGAGTGATCCTTTAGCAGCAGATAAAGTGATATCTGCTGGCTTTAATTTACACTTGGTTGGCTTGGATGTAACCCAAAAAGTTGTGTTGGATGACGTGTTTTTTAATGAAATGAAAACAATCAAAAAACCATTCATCAATGATTTGTATAAGGCTTGTCAGTTTTATACCCAGGCATACAAAGAACAGGTGAAAATTGCAGGTTGTAGATGCCATGATCCATCGGCTGTGATGTATTTTTTAAAGCCTGATTTATTTAATTGCATTACAGGAGCAACACGAGTTTTAACTGAGGGCATTGGTGCTGGCCAGACCATCATTGATCAAAGTCATAAACACAGCAGTCAAAAACACGCATGGGTAGACATTGAACCAGTCACAGCTGCAGTTGCTGTACAAGAAGAGAGCGTAAAGCAAAATATTTTAAAGATATTGAATAACTGATTGTCTTATACTTATGGTGTTCTTACAAATTTCTCGTTTAGGAGTTTATAAATCAAAGGTCATTTTATTTACTGTTTAAAAATTTATTAGAAGCGTTTAGTTTTTTGGCGTTTTAGGTAAACCTATTTCTAACATTTTTTCTACTGACTTTAGTGCTTTAAGTCTGATGTCTTCTGCAACCGTAATTTTAAAACGATCATGCTGTAGTGAATCTAAAACGCTATTGAGGTTGGTCACCTTCATATAAGGACAGGCGCATGACTGGTCACAGCTTTTATGTTGATAAATAGGGTGGATCTCTTTATCAGGGCAGATTTTTTGGGCTTTTTGAATCAAGCCAATTTCTGTACCAATGATAAATTTCTGCTCAGGACTGTCTTTAACAAAATCCAACATTTGACTGGTGCTTAAAACTGCATCGGCTTTGGCCACTACATCAGGGTTACACTCAGGATGAACAATAATAACGGCATCAGGATGCAACTCAATGGTTTTTTCAAGCATGTCAAGGCTAACGGCTTTATGAACAGGGCAGTAGCCTTGCCATGGAATAATTTTTTTATTAGAACCTTTGGCTTTAAGGGATTTACTGACCCAGTCTGCCAAGTTGGCATCTGGACCAAAGAGTATGGTGTCGCTGGGCATGTTTTCAACAATGTGTAAGGCATTGGAGCTGGTGCAGCACACATCCGCTTCAGCTTTAACATCAGCACTGCAGTTGATATACATGACCGCATCTGCGCCAGGGTTTTCAGCTTTCCATTGTTTGAGTTGCGGACCTGTTATTTCATCAGCTAGGCCACAGCCCGCTTCTGTTTCAGGTAAAAGAACCGTTTTTTCAGGGTTTAAAATATACGCCGTTTCAGCCATAAAACGTACACCACAAAATACAATGGTGTCACACTCTACTTCCGTGGCCATTTTGGATAAACCATAAGAATCACCAATTTTATCAGCAATGTCATGGATTTCTGGTTTTTGATAATTGTGAGCTAAAATAAGCGCGTTTTTTTCTTTTTTTAAGCGTTCAATCTCAGCAATAAGATCCTGACTGGATAACGCAGTTTGCTCAATGTCTTGTTTGGAAGGAATATCATCAAAGTATTTTAACTCAATCATGCGCTCAATATAGCCCTAATTGGTAAAAGGTCAACTCAAAAGCTACCTAAAGGTAGCCGGTACCTTTGGGTACTATTCAAAGGTATCGTGTTTTTTAAGGGCGATTTGAATGAGTCTGGGAACATAGTCCATTAAAATTTTGATTTCTCCGGCAACAACTAAAACAAGAATCCATTGATGGTATATTGAGTTTAAAAATACCTTTGAAGCGTATAAGGGTATTAAAATGTAAATAAAAGTCACGGCTGTAATATATTTGGGTAGAAGTTTAGGTTTAACTTTAAATAAACGTTTAAGCCACCAGGATAAAATGGGGACTGACATCAATTGGGAAAAGTTTCGGCTTAAAACAATGAAAGCAAGCCACCAGGGTATGAAATGATTGATATACAAAAAACTATAATAACAACAGGCAAAGGCTTTATCAGCAATGGGGTCCAGTAGAGCACCCAAGTCACTACACACATTGTATTTTCTGGCAATATAGCCATCAAAAAAATCAGTCAACATAGAAAAAACTAAAATTACCAAAGCGATATTAAAAAATTGATGATGATAAAAGTAAATAAAAACAGGAAAGAGAAGGACTCTTGAAAGACTTAAAGTGTTAGGAATATAAGCAATCATAATGTATCTGTTAATTTATATAGGATAAAAATAATGATGAACAGCAATGACTACAAAGTTTTACATGAAATTCCTACAGCGCAAGACTATTGTGATTTAAGAATAAAATGTGGTTTAAGTGCAAAAGACTTAGAGAGTGTTAAAAAGGCATTACCAAGAAGTATTTATGCAGTGCAAATTATGCATCAAGGTAAAATGATTGCTATGGGCCGGATTGTTGGCGATGGGGGCTGTTTTGTGCAAGTCACAGATATTGCAGTAGATCCCGAATACCAGAAACAAGGTTTATCTAAAATAATTATGGAAAATATTATGGCATATATTGATCAACATATTCCAAAGTCATGTTTTGTAACTTTATTTGCGGATGTAGATTATTTGTATCAAAAATATGGTTTTGTTGTGTCAGCACAGTCTATAGGTATGAAGTTGCAACGTTCATAAAATTAAATACAAAGAAGAGGGTAAAATGGAAAAACTGCAAGCAGTATTTGGTATTTTAGTATTTTTATTGATTGCCTTTATGTTAAGTGAAAACAAGAAAAAAGCTATAGCATGGAAACTGATTTTAACCTGTATAGGCTTACAGCTTTTTATGGCCTTTATTTTACAGGGTTCTAGTTGGTTACAAAGTGTTCTCTTATGGTTAAATAAAGGGGTACTTCTGATTGATGCAGCCACACAAAAAGGCAGTTCATTCATGTTTGGTTACTTGGCTGGGGGAGATGTACCTTTTGTTATGCAAGAAGGAAAAAGTACGTTCATCATAGCATTTTCTGTGTTGCCCATTGTTATGGTGGTATCTGCTTTATCCCGCGTTTTATTTCATTGGGGCGTATTGCAAAAAATTATTCAAGGTTTATCTCTAAGTATAGAAAAGCTATTAAAAATAGATGCACTCAGCTGTTTTGCAGTGGCCTCCAGTTTCTTTTTTGGCATTATTGAAACACCCTTATTGCTTCGCCACTACTTATTAAAAATGTCTAGAGCCCAACTTTTTATTATGTTTACTGCCTGTATGTCTACCATCTCTGGTACGGTGATGGTTTTGTATGCCAATGTTTTACAAAGTATTGTTGATAATCCTACCGGTCATATTATTACGGCTTCTTTGATGAGCCTTCCGGCTGCGATTATGTTTGCATTGATTATGGTGCCGTATGAGGAAATAGAAGAAAAAAATAATCCTGACATAAAAATAGAAATTACAACAAACTCTGCATTAGAAGCTTTGGTTGAAGGCTGTATTGAAGGTATTCATATGGTGTTTTATATTGTTGCAGTTATTGTAACTTTTTTTGCTTGTATTCATATTGTCAATTCCGGTTTATCCTTGCTAGGTATGGTTGGAGTTAATATGAGTTTAGAAACCATCTTAGCGTATTTATTTTATCCCTTATGTTGGTTGATGGGGATTCCATTGGCAGAATGTTGGCAAGCAGCGGTATTGATGGCCAATAAGTTGTTGCTCAATGAGTTTGTGGCCTTCACCCAAATGACCCAATTATCAGCAAATAGTTTAAGTCAACAATCGTATATTATCTTAACCTATGCCTTGTGTGGTTTTGCCAACCTGGGTAGCTTAGGTATTTTAACCGCAGGTTTGGCCCAAATTTTTGCGGATCAAAAATATAAGGTGTTAAGTTTAGCCCCAAAATCAATTTTTGCAGGAACACTAAGCACCATGACAACAGGTGCTATTGTAGCTCTTTTTTTATAGTTTTATGCTGTTCATTTAGGTATATTCTGTAGCATGAATAAAAGTATTTCATTTTTTATTTTCATAGGTTTAATTATATGCTTACAACCGCTTATAGCAGCGGAAAATAAAGAAGTAGTTAAGGTAGTAAAGTTTAAAAAATCTATCGAGATAACAAAAGATCACTTAAATATTGATGATGAAACTCAGATAAAAGTAAAGTGTTATACCGGCGATAAAAATAAATATCCATTTGCAAAAATTGTTGTTGGTGAAAATATAAAAATTCCTATTTATTGCGAAAAGGATTACCTAGGGGGTATTTTCTTGGAAATTAAAAATTCAGAAGATGTTGATAAAATAGAATTGTTTCAACAAGATGGTGATGCTGGTGAGATGTGGGATACAAGAGCTTGGATAACGAAAGATAAAGACATTTATGAAATTTTAAAAATCACTTTGGGAAGTTATCTTATTGATGATGATGTTATGTCAGATAAAAGAAACTGTGAAACTTCTTATCAATTTTTTACATGGAATGAAAAAAATAAAAACTTTGATTATATTCAAAAAAAAATTGATCCATCTTTTATAAAAAGAAAGTTCAAAGCACCAATAACTGTAGATGATGTGTGCTTAAATAAAAAAGGATTGTGGGAAAAATAGTTTTCAAATTTTTAGTGTTTACTACGAGCACACATTGTTAAATGTATGAAAAGCAAGGTATTTAACGTTTTATTGTATGCAATAGTCTATAGTGATAAAATATATACAGGTGGGTTCTGAATTAATAAAACAACAAGACTTATTTGAAAAGCACAATCTGATCAGTAGTGTTGTTTTTCAGTTTAAAACATATGTTTTCATTACTAAACGCTTTGTAATTAACCTATTACACCCCATACAAAAATTCTCTAATGATCAAAAAGATCTCAACCTTCCTATTATTGCTAGTTCAGAAAGTGACTTATGGAATATTTCTGATAATGAAAAAAATTGGCTTTTGACAGCTGGAAAGGTTGAAAATTTACGTGTTGCTGTAAAGAGACTTAATGGGATAGAAGTTCCAGCCAATCAAACGTTTAGTTTTTGGAAACAGGTAGGAAGTCCAAGCTTTTTTAAAGGTTATGTTAAAGGCAGAGAAATAAGAGAAGGTTGTGTAATACCCACAATAGCAGGAGGCTTGTGTCAATTATCTAATGCTCTTTATGATACCGCACTTAAAGCTAATTTTCAGATTGTTGAACGCCATAAGCATACTAAAGTTATTCAAGGATCTTTAGCTGAACATGATCGTGATGCTACAGTAAAATGGAATTATGTTGATTTGCGATTTAAATCTAAATTTAACTTTAGAATAGAAGCTGAATTAACTGCAACAAAACTAATAATCAATTTCAAAAGCCTTCAAGATAAATTTGAATCTGTTGATAAAAATTTTATTCCTAAAAAACCTGATGATTTAAATGATTGTTATTCATGCGGCAATTTTGATTGTTTTACTCATCCAGGAAAAAATGAGTTAAAGCAGACATCCAAGTTACAGGTTTTTATACTTGATGAAAAGTGGGCAGAGTTTGATGATTATATAAACTCTATAGCCCGGGAACAAGATTACTTTATTTTACCACTAAAAAAAAATTGGCTGATCAAATCTACTCGTTATTCTTGGCGAGCGATGAAAATGAGAGTGAAAACAGTTTCATTATTTGGAATATACCGTGCGATAAAATTAAGACTTCAAGCTAAAAAAAATAATATTTTTGAGTTGAGTTTACAGTTAGATAAAACAATTGCACAGGCGATGGTAAAAAAAATTCCTATTGAATCTACGCATGTGCTTATATCACAAAATTTATTACCATTTATTTACCAAACCGGTGCTTTGGGAGGGAGAACTTTTGATGTTTTAATGACAAGATTGCCTATGCAAATGATGCATGACAGACTTAATTTTGCACATTCTATGCATCCTCAAAGTCCAACTTTAAATGATTATAGAGCTTCAGAACAACTCATTGATCTTGAAAATCAAGCCTTAACAAGAGCTAGAAAAATAATTACACCTCACACTGAACTTACTAACATTTTTAAGAATAAAGTTGAAAAGTTAATATGGAAAACTACTGTTCAAATAAGCAATAAAAAACAAGTCAGCGCGAATAAAATACTTTTTCCGGCATCAGCCCTTGGCCGTAAAGGAGCCTATGAAATAAAAAAACTTGCACAGGAGTTTAATTTTATACCTGTAGTTTCTGGAAGAGCACTTGAACATGAAAACTTTTGGGGAGAGCTTAAGCCTGAACAGTTTAAGGGGAGTTATGATGATATTTTTTTAGTGGTTTATCCAACATATATTGAAAGCCAACCCAGAAAAATTCTAAAAGCCATTGCAAAAGGTATTCCTGTTATAACAACTTTGGCCTGTGGAATTGAAGCTTCAGATAGGGTTAAAATTATTGAACTGGGAAACTACTCACAGTTAAAAAAAGAAGTCTATGAACAGTTAAAGACCGTTAATGGCTAGATTGATATACAATCATTTCTTACAACCTTAACGCATGATTAAAGTGTTGTTTAATCACATCCGATAAGCCAACACCGTCACGATGGTTGCCCAACAGAACTATATTTGGGTGAGACTTATTCAGTTTATCAATGCTAGTGTTTTTTTCAGCATGACCAATTTCATACTGTGGCATAGCTCTTGGCCACCTTTGTAATGTTTGAAATAGTGCCGTTTGCTTGATGTCTAAAATATCAGAGAGCTCTTCATGAGCAATGTGTAGAAGCTCTTGATCACTGTGATTTAAAATAGATTCATTGTTCATGCCACCCATGAATACTCTACAAATAATAGTGTCATTAGAAGATCGTTGTGGAAACTTATGATTTAAGAAAGAACAGGCTAAAATTTTTCTTTGTTCTATTTCTGGAATGATAAACCCGGCAGCTTTTGGAAGATTCTCAATATCAGATTTCTTATAAATCAATATCGCAATAGCAGAAGAGGCCGTTCTTATTGATTGAAGTGCATCAGATAATTGAGGTGAACAGTTTGCAAGCAATTGAGAAGAGGATTGTAAAGTATTGGCCAAAACCAAAATGTTTGTTGAATACGCGGTATTATTTTGATCTAAAACAATATAACCAAGATCGTCTTTTGTAACTTTTCTTATGAGACAATTTTTTTGAATAGTTACCCCTTGCTCAAGTAACGACTTTTCTAAAGCGTGGATGAGTTGAGACATGCCGTTTTGTAAACTGTAAAATAAATTGTAACGTGGACCGCTGCTTTTGCTGGTAAAACTATTTTTAAGTAAGCCCAAGATAACGCTACCGTATGTTTGTTCAAGCTCAATAAAAACGGGAAGGGTGGCTTTTAAGCTGAGTTTTTTTGGGTCAGAAGTGTATATGCCTGAAACCATACCTTGTGCAATCACTTCAAACAGTTCTTTACCAAATCTACGGACAACAAAATCTTCTAAGCTAGGATCTTTATCTTTGCCTTTAGAGATAAAAACTTCAGCGAGCACACGTAACTTTCCTGACCATGAGAGTAAAGGAGACTTTAAAAAAGCAGTGATGTTTTTTGGGGCAATCAGATAAAAGCCGAGTGGTGTAGCTTGCAGTTTACCTTTATGCAAAATATAGCTGCGCTGATAGCTTGGATCAATATTGATGAGTTGATCATTGAGACCTAAGTCATCAATTAAATCTAAAATATGAGGGGTTTTGGGTAAAAAGGAGTCTGGCCCATATTCAACCGTACAAGGACCTAAAGGTGTTTCAACTGTATCTGTATAGATTAGTCCACCCAAACGTGAGTTTTTCTCTAAAAGAGTGACTTCATGCTTAGGGTCTTTCTTTTTTAAATAATAGGCATAACTTAAACCTGATAAACCGCCACCAACAATCAGTGTTTGGGTTTTATGTGTATCAGGCTTTGACATGGTATTACCTCTTTGTTTTTTGATGAACCTGTGCAACTAAAAATTGAGCATGTTCAACCGGCGTATTGGGTAAAATCCCGTGACCTAGGTTAAAGATATAGCCTTGATTTGGATTATTTATGCTTGAAAGTAAATGATCCAGCTCATGTTCAATGACAGATTTGTCACACAGTAGAGTGATAGGGTCTAGATTACCTTGAACGGCTTTTAAGTTTAAGTCTTGTTTCATTTGGTTTAAGGGGGTTCTAAAGTCAATGCCCATGACATCGGACCCAGCGTCTTTCATGCTCTCAATCAAATGTGCAGTATTAACACCAAAATAAATACTGGGAACATTGGCGCTGTACATTTTAATAAAATCAAAAATCTGCTTGGCAAAAGGAATAGCAAAGGTTTTGGCTTCCTTTGCAGACAATACCCCAATCCAACTGTCAAAAATTTGGATGGCATTGGCCCCAGCATCCAGTTGTAATTTGACATAATCAATGGTGGCTTCCGTTAAATGATTAAGTAGGGCAATCATTTTATCTGGATCGCTGCGCATCAGTTTTTTTGTGTGTTCAAAATTTTTAGAAGAACCACCTTCAATGGCATAAGAAGCAACCGTAAAGGGACTGCCAGCAAAACCAATCAAAGGAGTATGGGGGGGGAGATTTTTACGGGTTAGGGCAACTGCTTGTTGTAAATAAGCATAACTCTCAGGGATGTTGGGTTCTACTATTTGATCTAAACTTGATTCAAGACGAAAAGGATTGTGAATGGTGGGGCCATGGCCTTTAAGAAAGTCCAAATCAAAGCCCAAGCTTTCTAAAATGAGCAAGATATCTGCAAAAATAATAGCCGCATCCACATTAAGCATGTTGACGGCCAGGCAGGTCACTTCACTGACCAAGTCAGGTGATTTGCACAGTTCTAAAAAAGAATGCTTGGCTCTGATATCCCGGTATTCTTGCTGGTAACGACCCGCCTGGCGCATAATCCAAACAGGGGTATAGGGCGTTTCTTGGCCAAAACAAGCTTGAATAAACGGGGATTGTTCTATGTGTATGCTCATGGGCGCTTTGTAGCACGAAGTGAATCGAAATGCTTTTTTTTTAGGCCTATACGTACTTTTGTAGAAGTTGAATTATGTTTGTAGGTAAAAATTGCTCTAATACGTTCAGATTTTTATTATCTAAAGCTTCCCTAATGGCTGTACTTGAAAAGTTAGGAATAGCCAATTGATTCTCAGAATATTTTTCACGGGGGACAAGACACAAACCAAAGTCTTTTTCAATGTCTTCAAAACGATACCAAAGATCCTTTTGCTGTAAAATATCACTCCCAATGACCAGTTTAAAATTATAGTATGGGTGTACTTTCTTTAATAATTGAAGGGTGTTATAGGTTTTTCCATCGGTTTCACTTGAGCTTTCAATGTCAGATACTTTAAACTGGTTTTCAAAACCCAAGATCAAAGCTTGGCACAATTGCATGCGAAAATTAAAGTCCCAGCTTTCTTTTCCCAAAGCATGCTTAAAGCTTGGGCAAAACCAAACTTCATCCAAGTTGTATTGTTTAAATGCGTAACAAGCAGCCAAAAAATGCCCATAATGCGGCGGAGAAAAGCTTCCTCCAAAAAATCCAATGGTTTTATTGATATTATTTGACATAAAATAGCTTTTAAAATTTGAGTTTAGAGCCTTTTTAAATGGAGGAAAGGTTTTATACCGATTCCGACCTGGGTGGGTTGAATTGGCCCGAAACCGCGTTTTGGGCCAAGAAGGGGGGAAGATCCCCCCTTAACAAAAAAAAGATTAGAAATGAACGCCTACTGAAGCCCTAGGCTCTAATAAGTTATCAGCACCATCAAGAATCAGGTACTCAACACCAACATTGGCAGAAAACATGAACAGTTTAACCACAGTTACACCAGCACCCAAACTGGTAAAGTAGTTGGTATCTATGCCAGATGGATCATAGTCAATAAAACCGGTACCCAAAGACACATAAGGCGCAAAAACACCCGTTGGTACGCGAGCAATACCAGTTAACCTGTATGCATTGGCAGCAGGAATGGGATCATTTTCTATAAAACGGCTGTAACTGCCTTCTACAGCAAATATTTTAATGAACTGATATCCAGCCGTAACACCCAGACTGATCTGTGAGCTTTGGTTAGAAGTTAAGGGTACAACAGCACCAGCTGTAGGTCTTACATAAAAGCCAGCCTGTGCGGACGTTAAACCCAAACATAAAACTGTAAATAATAAGGTAATGTTAATTTTTTTCATATTGCGAATATACCTTATCTTGCCTTGACTCCCAAGTTTTCTAAGCATAAAAGGGCATGACAATGGCAGAAAGTTCTAAAAAAACCTTAAAAACCTATACCTTTGGCTGTAAAGTCAACTGGTTTGATTCTGCACAAGTAGAATCGGCGGTCAGTCAATTTAAAACATGGAACATCGATCCTAAGAGCAAAAATCCTGATGCCGTTGTTATTAATACATGTACAGTGACCGAGTCAGCAGACAAGCAGGCTAGGCAATTGATTCGTAAGATCAATAGAGAACATCCACAAGCAAAAATTATTGTTACTGGCTGTTACGCTGAAGCGGATGGCCAAAGAATCAGTCAAATGCCCGGTGTAACCGATGTGGTTGCCATTAAAGATAGGGTAAAGATCAATGAAAGTTTAGGTTTACCCAGTTTAACAGAGAACGATGCCTTTAAAACCATGGCCCAAACCAGCCAAAGAACACGCGCCTATTTAAAAATGCAAGATGGTTGCAATGCATATTGTGCTTTTTGTGTCCTGCCTTATGTAAGAGGACGCAGTCGTTCCATTGATATTAAAACTTTAGTTGAGTTAGCCCAATCCTACGAAAATCATGGTTATAAAGAAATGATTATCACGGGTACGCATGTGGGGAGTTATGGAAGAGACTTAAGTCCACGCATGACCTTTGCCAAAGCTTTAGACCAAATTTTAAAAGAAACCAATGATATTCGATTAAAAATAAGCTCACTTGAGCCAACAACATTAACATCTGAATTTATTAAGTTGATGGAGGGTAACAAAAGAATAGCACCACATTTTCATATTCCCATGCAAAGTGGTAGTGATGATATTTTAAAGCGCATGAATAGAAAAAACAAAGCGCAAAACTTTAATGAAAGAATTGTGGCTTTATCACAAACCCAGGACAATGTGTGTATTGGGACAGATGTCATTGTTGGGTTTTGTGGAGAGACTGAAAAAGACTTTCAGTTATCCTATGAGTCTTTGCGAGACTTACCCATTCAGTACTTCCATGTTTTTCCATACTCTGGCCGCCCGGGAACAAGAGCGGAAAAAGTTTTTGCAGATGATGTTGGGCCGCAGATAAAAAAAGAAAGAGTAAAGTTATTAAGAGGTTTAAGCTTTGAAAAACAAACGGAGTTTTATAAACGTTTTGAAAACACCACTGAGAAAATTTTAGTTGAAAAAAAGAGAGATGCGCAAGGTTATCTGCAAGGTCAAACAACCCGATATGTTCGTGTTAAAATAAAAGGTCATGATAGGCTACAAGAAAAAGAAGTTGAGGTTAAGTTGTCTCAATTAAATAAGCAAAATACTGAGCATGTGGTTTTTTATGCCGACGTTTTGTAATATATTATGAAATCAATTTACGAAATATTATCAAATATTTGCCAACAAGAAGTGAAGCAGAACATTTTGTTTGAAGAAGCCTTGAGTCATAAATCTTGGTTGGTTGAAAATACAGTTGCTTATAATGATTATGAACGATTAGAGTTTTTGGGAGATGCAGTTTTAAATTTTATTGTTTCTGATTTATTCTATGCTCAATATCCAGATAAAACTGAAGGTGATTTAACTCAGTTTAGGTCTTCTGTGGTTAATGAAGTTGTGTTAGGGCAAACCATTGAAAAGTTTAACATTAATACGCTCATTAAACTGGGTTTAGGAGAAGAAAGATCTGGAGGACACAAAAAATTATCAATTCTATCAGATGTTTTTGAATCCTTGCTGGCCGCTTTATATTTGTCTGAAGGAATGAACTGCGCTAAAAAGTTTGTATACAATACCTTAGCAGAGAATTTGGAAAACGTAGATAGTCTGGAGTGGAATAAGGATTATAAAACGCAGCTGCAAGAAAAGACACAGAAACATTTTAAAATTTTGCCGATTTACAATACCTTGAGTAGTTCTGGCCCAGATCATGATAAAGTGTTTACCATCAAAGTTCATATCAAGGGATATACCTTTGATGGACAAGGCAATAGTAAGAAACAAGCACAGCAAGATGCAGCTAAAAAAGCTTTGCGACAGTTTAAAAAAATTAAGGATAGTTAGTTTATGTATTTTAAACTATTCTGAACCAATAGTAGTCTAGGAAAGAGGCATAATTTGAAAAAAGATAGGAAGAAAGCTCATTGTAGCGGCTCTGACCCGGGTGGGATGAATTTGGTGAAAACCGCGTTTTCGCCAAAGAAGGGGGGAGAGATTCCCCCTTACAAAACAACAGAGAAACCATACTCAATAGCTATTGTAGGCCGTCCTAATGTGGGAAAGTCAACCTTGTTTAATAGGATTATTAAATCCAGACGCTCTATTGTCCATGATCAGCCTGGTATTACACGTGACGTGATTATGGAAACCATTAATCTTGCAGGACGTACAGTGCAATTAATGGATACGGGAGGATTAAGTTCATTCAGTAAACGCCCCAAAGATGCCATGTTAGCGAGAGTTTTTGAGAAAGCTCTGCATTTTATTAAACAAAGTGATCTGGTTTTATTTGTGGTGGATGGTATTGTAGGCTTAACTGAAGAAGACAGAGCAGTGGCTAAAGATTTACGTAAGTTGGATATCCCTATTATTTTGTTGGTTAATAAAGTTGATCCTGGAGCAGCACACAGACAAGAAAGTGATTTTTATGCTTTAGGGTTTAAAGATTATTTTCCGGTAGCAGCTGAACACAATTATGGTGTAGCCAATGTTTTAGAAGAAATTGAAAGCCAGTTAAAACTGACCCAGAACAAACAAGATGATTCACAGCCAACGAATAAACAAGCAATGACTTCAATTAGAGTTGCCTTGTTGGGGCGTCCCAATGTTGGAAAATCAACCTTGTTTAATCGTATGTTAGGTGAGGATAGATCCATTGTATCTGATGTAGCCGGGACAACTCGTGACAGTATCAACTCTGACTTTATTAAAAATGATATCCACTGGACTTTTGTGGACACAGCAGGCATTAGAAAAACATCAAAACTCAAACAAGATAATATTGAGTTTTATTCAGTGAATCGAGCTAAAAAAGCGGTCGATGCCAGCGATGTTATTATTTTAATGCTAAATGCTGAAGATAACATTACCACTCAAGATCAAAAAATAGCTGCTTATATTATGGAGCAGCGTAAAGCCTTGCTGATTTTAGCTAATAAATGGGACCAGCAACCCAAAGGGGATTCGCTAAGGAGTGGTTTTAGAGAAGAACTGTATTATAGAGCTCCATTTTTACGTTTTGCTGAAGTTAAATTTATTTCAGCAAAAGAAGGCTTAGGAACACGTAATTTGTTATCAGGTATAAAAGCATTGTATGATAAACTCAATAGCAGGTTCACAGAAGATGAGCTTAAAGATGCTTATAAAGCCATTATTGCTGCCAATCCACCCAAAGGTGCCAAAGCACATATTTTAGAGTTTAGGCGCTTATCGTATCGCCCAAACCCGGCTCCAACATTTTTTATCCGTTGTAATAAGCGTAGATACGTTCCAGATGCTTTGAAAAAATTTTGGAAGAATAGTTTGTATCATATGTTTGATTTGCAAGGCATTCCAATTAAACTGGTGTTTCACGAGCATATGCTTGAGTCAGATAGTGAGCGGGAAAAAGAATAGCTTTGCCATTGTATTTTTAATTGGCTCCTACGAGTCAGGTCTGTACCATGCCGATTTTTTGCCCACATAGGCAGCAATATAACTAAATAATATCAATACCTTAACTTTTTTGTTTTGGTATTTGTTTTGCTATTTAAAAAGCATGAAACAAAAAGCCTTTCAAAATAAAAGTTTGGGTACTGTGTTTTTATTAATGCTTACAGTTTTAATGATGCAAAGTTGTGGGCGTCAGTTGACCTATGAAGGGGAGAGTTATTTGATAGATCCTGATGGGGATGGGGTTGATTCTATTTATGATAACTGTCCTAATATGTATAACCCTGCACCACAGGCTGATACCGATGGTAATGGTATTGGTGATGCTTGTGATCAACCTTTGGGTCAAGCGTATGCCAACGCAGTGATTGTTTCAGCTGAAAAAGAAGAGTATGGTTGTCAAAGGGTAATTGTATGGGAAGATTTATCCAATAACGAAGCAAGCTTTAAAATAAAAATAAAATATCAAGAAATGGACTATGGACCATATGAGCAGCCTTATTGGCAAGACTATGAAGAGTTTGTAGCTACGATTGATGTCAATGACCCATTGTTTGCTAAAACAATGCAATACACAGATAATTATCCGCACGATTATATGCATAATATTTATTATAAAATTATTACCCAATATCAAGATGGTTCAGAACAAGAAACCAACTGGTTGAGCTCTGGAGAGGGGTGCTATTGATAAAATCAATGGAGTGGTTTTAATAAAAGCTTTAAAACGCCAGCATCAGCTGGCGTTTTTTATGGTAGACCATATCCTTCATTTTTTTTGCAATGAGATATTGTTAAAATTGATACTGAATAACAACACAGATAGTTAGCTATGAATTACAGTTCAAAAGTTTTATGACACAGCTCAGCTAAACGATTAGAATAGCCCCACTCATTGTCATACCAAGCAACCACTCTAATTAAGTTGTCTTGACAGTAGGTCAGTTCTTGATCAACAATACTGGATTGAGACATGCCAATAATATCGGAAGATACAATTGGATCAGAACATACTGACATATAGTTTGGATTTTGATCGGCATAACGCATAAAAGCTGCGTTGATTGAGTCAACCGATACGGGCTTTTTTATAACAGCGTGAAAATCAACCAATGAGCCATTGGCAACAGGAACTCTAATGGCTGAGCCATCAATTTTACCTTTTAGAGCGGGTAACACTTTTGCTACAGCACTGGCAGCACCGGTTGTGGTTGGAATAATATTTTGACCGGCTGCTCTTGCTCTGCGTAAATCACTGTGGGCGACATCCAAGACATTTTGATCATTGGTGTAGGCATGAACCGTTGTCATATAAGAGTTTTCAATGGTGAAGTTTTCATGAATGACTTTTGCCACGTGTGCTAAACAATTGGTTGTACAAGAAGCATTAGAAATAAATGTATCTTTATTTTCTAATAAATCATCATTGACCCCCATGACAATCATTTTATCCCAAGTATCTTTGGGTGGTGCGCTGAGGATCACTTTTTTTGCACCAGCATCAACATGTTGTTTGGCTTTATCTTTGGTTGTAAAAATGCCTGTACATTCTAATACACAGTCAATTTGCAAAGATTTCCAGGGTAGTTGTGAAGGGTTACGTTCTTCAAGTAATTGTATTTTTTGGCCTTGAGTATGTAAAGTATCACCTTCTAAAAATAGATCTTCACGGTATTTTCCCATAATCGTATCATATTTCATCAGGTGTAAGAGAGTTTCATTGGGAGCTAAATCGTTGATAGCAACAATTTCAATATCCGGAAATTTTTGTAAAAGAACACGGGTTACAGCTCTACCAATTCTTCCAAAACCATTGATTGCGACTCTTTTCATAGGCCCTGTATAACGCACCTCTCAATTAAAAGCAAAACTCTTTAAATTAAATGATTAGTTGAGTTTTTGATCTTGGAGTAATAATAAAGAAAAGCCAATGGCCCAAAGTATTAAATTATTGCATGATCTGACAAAACCAAGAATTGCCTTGATGGTGGCTTTGACCACAGCATTGGGGTATTTTTTAACAGGTAGAGAATTTTTGACGCAAAAAATGCTGATAACAGTGGTTGCGGCAGCCTTGGCTTCATGCAGTGCCAGTATTTTTAATCAAATTATAGAAAAAGAAACAGATGGTTTAATGGATAGAACACGTTTACGTCCATTACCCCAAAAAAAAATTAATATTTATTTAAGCTGGGTACTGGCTGTTTTTTTAGCTTTAATCAGTAGCTTTATGTTATGGCATTTTGTCAATTTGCTGAGTATGGCAATAACTTTATGCACAATTATTTTGTATGCATGGGTGTACACACCACTTAAAAGAAAGACGCACTTATCTACTCTAATTGGCGCAATTCCTGGGGCTTTTCCACCTGTCATTGGTTGGGTTGCGGCTAACAATCAACTTGATACCGGAGCCCTGATAGTTTTTGCAATTCTATTTTTATGGCAGATGCCACATTTTATTGCTATTGCTTGGATGTATGCTGAAGATTATCAAAAAGCAGGTTTTCCAATTGTGACCAGTCTTGATCCACAAAGAAATTTTACAGCATTGCAAGCCGTCTTGTATGCAGCGGCTCTGGTTCCTGTATCTTTAATGACAACCTTGTATAAGTTAACAGGAAAAATATATTTTTTTGGGGCACTGTTGCTTGGGGTGTATTTTTTTTATGAGTGCATCATCTTACATCAGAAAAAAACCAAGCAACAGGCAAAAAAAGTTTTGTTAGCTTCTGTTGTTTATTTGCCAATCTTGTTTTTATTAATCATAGTGGACGCCGTATTTTCATGAGTTACTTAGATTTAAAGAATATATATTTAAACTATAAAGATTTTTCAGCGCTTAAAGATATTAACTTATCTTTAAATAAGGGTGAGTATACCTTATTTTTAGGGCCCAATGGCAGTGGTAAAAGTTCACTGTTTTCAATCATGACCAGTAGTAGAAAACCTTCTACAGGTGAAATTAGAGTTGAAAAACAATTGATGTCATCCAAAAACATACAAAACTATAGAAGCAATATTGGTGTGTGTTTTCAATCTCCAAGTTTAGATCCTTTGTTAACGGTAGAAGAAAATTTAATCTGTCATGCACGCATGTTTAATTTAAACAAAGGCACAATGCAGAAAAAAATCAGTGAGCTAATAGATTATTTTCAATTGGAAGCTAAAGTTGATCAAGCTGTTTCTAAATTGTCTGGTGGGATGCAAAGAAAGGTTGAGTTAATCAAAGCACTGTTGCCAAATGTTGAATGTTTATTTTTAGATGAGCCTTCAACGGGTCTTGATCCATCTGCAAGAAGGGATCTATGGAGCTTTTTAAAAAAAATAAAACAAAAAGGCATTGGTATTTGTATGACATCTCATATTATTGAAGACATTGATGAAGTGGATCAATGTTATTTTTTAAAAGATGGACAGGTTTTTTTAAATGGAAACCCAAAAGATTTGATTGCAAAAATGGGACAACAGCTCTTAGACATTAAAAGCAAAAATTGTGAACAAACATATACTGCATTAAAAGATATATACGATAATAAACAAACGTATATCCATGATCAATCTATCTTTATTTTAAATCAAAGCAGCCAAGCTTTACAACAACTTGATCGCTTAAATTTACCAGATGTACAATCTATATCATTGCGCACAACAAATTTGATGGATGTGTACCACTATATGCTAAGGGATATGGGATAAGGTTATGAGAGCTTTGCTATATAGAGAGTTTATACGTTTATCCAGACAAAAAGGGCGCTTGTTTGGCGCTTTTCTAACACCTTTAATGATATGGTTTTTTCTGGGTTTAGGGTTTGAAGATTCTTTTGTATTAAACAATAACAGTGACATTAATTACTTTGAATATTTTTTTCCTGGTATGATTTTAATGACTTTGATGTTCAGTGCTATTTTTTCTATGATTTCATTTATAGAAGATAGAAATTCTGGTTTTTTACAAAGTGTATGGGTTTCTCCAGTTGCCAGTGTTAGTATAGTATTAGCAAAAATACTGAGTTGTAGTATTTTTGCATTTGTTCAAAGTTTGATTCTACTTTTATGTGCTTTCTTTTTTAAGTTAAATTTTAGTTTTTCTAATTTTTTAGAAATAAGTTTTATTTTATTTTTGTCGTCTATGCTGATGAGCAGTATTGGGTTTTTACTGGCGTGGTTTAGTGACAGTACACAAACATTTCATGTATGGATGAATATTATACTTATGCCAATGTGGTTGTTTTCTGGGGCATTATTTACCTTTGATAAGGTGCCCATGTGGATGACTTTCTTATATAAAGTCAATCCATTGAGTTACAGTTTGGCAGCCATGCGCTGGTCTATGAGTATTGGCCAACCCTTAAATATGAATATACCAAGTTTGGGAATTTCTAATTTACTTGTCATGATATTGACAGTTGTATTTGTTTCTGCAGGTGTTTTTGTTCTGAATCAAAAACGAAACTAGACAGTTTTATTGTTCACTGCATACTGTAGATATTAAAAATAAATTTAATCAATAAAAATATTTTTTTCTAATATAAATTGTATTGTTAAATATTATTTTTTATGCAGCGGTGTTGCCATAAAATATTTTTTTACTCAAGTTATAAAAAATAATGAAATTTTTAAACATAGATTATTTTTTTAAACTAAGATTTTCTTTGGTTTAGGAGGAAGAAATATGAAAAAAATTTCAAAACAAACAATAATATTAACATTAACTTTTTTATTGAGTTCTTGGACAAGCATACAAGCACAGTCATATGATGCTTACATACAACAAGAATTAGTGGAACGATTATCTAGAAACTGGAGTGATATTGAAAGGGTAGTGTTTTCTAAACATAGAGATGATGGCCATTTGGTCATTGCGATGCACGTGATTGGCACAAAAGAAGATCATGAGCGGTCACCACGAATAGATGTAGATTTTAAAACAAGCTACAATAAAGATTATATTTTTGCCTATCAATTTGATTGTCATAGAGTCATATTAGAAGACGCTAGAGCGATATTCAAAAACTTTAGGGCAGATAGTAGAAAGGTGAAATCTCTCGATAAAAATATAAATTTTTATGACAATATTCCTATGGAACATCGATATATTTTATATAAACTTGCAGAAGCTTCTAATGAGTTGATAAAAATATGTGGTTCACCCAAAGAGTTGTGATAGGTAAAAACAATAAAAAAGGGATATGACTACGCATATCCCTTTTTATTTAAGTCAAAATCAGTTTAATCAGTTATTCAAGGCACCATCAGTAATCCAAGATAAAATGTCTTGGGCAAGGCCAGAAGGTAATGACGAGCCAGTGTGACTAGCGCTATTAGGGTAGGTCAAGATATAACTGTTTGAAGGATTGGCTAAATCTACTCTAGATGTCGCTTGTCCATCAATATTGCCTGTAATTGAACTATAAACATCTACACGCAAATTGTTTTGGGCTAAACTACTGCCGTGACACAAGGTACAGCCAGCGGATTGAAAAGCTGGAACTAAATCTCCACTGTAACTGACATTGTTATTGCCCACAGGATTGGTGGGTTCAACAGGAAACTGGGCAGGATCTAAGTTGGTAATATCAACTTCCCCACATGAAAAAATCGTTAAACAACTGCATATCAATAGTACAAAAAATAGGGGATGTCTTTTCATATTCAATCCTTTGTTAATCATTGGTATCCGTGTGAATTAAATTTGCTTTAAACTCTCCAAACATGGTGTCACCGGTAATAAAAGTTATTTCAAAATGACCTTGAATGGTAGAACCTTCAATTAAAGAAAATGAATCAAAGGTAAGATTACCGCTTTGTACGGTTGGGAAAGGGTCTCTATCTTCTTCTGGAATACCATTGTTATCAATCAATCTAAATCTAGACAATGTACTATTGTTTAATAAATTTAAGGTAATGCCTTCTTGTATGGGTGGATCAGATTGTTGATCATAATCATACAATAAATTGAGAGCATTTTCTTTTTCAACTGAATTGGGAATATCTGAGGTATAAACAATGGCAATGCCTTCATTGTCAATCAATCTGACTTCAACGTCATCAAATTCAAGAGAGTGAACGTTCTCTATGCTGCCGCGTAAAACATTAACAGGATCTTTGCCGCATGCAGAAAAGAACAGCGTAAAAAGTAAGATTAAAGAGATACGTTTAAAAGTATGTTTATGGTTGGTTATATTATTCATAGGGTATCTCTCCAAGGGCTTTAGCATACCTTATATTTTACTCTGGGTTTTCAATATTGACAAACGGTATTTGTGAAATCTGAATTTCATTGCTGACATCACTGGTAAAAAATTCATCAATATTAATTGTAACAACACCTTCAGAAAGAATGTAATCTTTAGGCTCAGTAGAGCTGAGTTCTTTTTGTAGCATATAAACTCTAATTTCATTGGTTCTTGGGATGTTATCTGAAATTGCTTGAGTTTGAGTTAAGGTTATATTGGTAAGGTTAACTTGATAACAGTACAAGCCAGCATTGTTAATTTCTGTAAAGCTAATGCTATTTCTAATGGCAAAGTTATCTCTTAGAACAACATCACTCACATTTGGATTTGTCCCGGCTTTAATTTCTTGAATGTTGGTCCAACCATCACCGTCATTATCAAAGTTAGCATCATTGATGCTAGGATCGGTGCCAAATTTTGCTTCTAGATAATCTATAATATTGTCTTCATCAGAATCAAACAAGTCATCTTCACTGAATATTTTTTCTTCATGACATTTATCTAAACCATCTTGATCCAAGTCATCATCAGCGTCAGGACCTGTACAATGAACTTCTGCAATGGCAGGGATAGATAATGTTCTGTATTCAATCATATCATTGACTTTATCGCCGTCAGTATCAGCAACCAAAGGACTGGAGTTCAGAACAGTATTTTCAAATAAATCAGCTGCAAAGTCCATATCTGTATCAGGGAGGTAAGAGGGGTTATTGTTGCTGGTATTGTGAACCGACGCATTCATATTGACCACAAACATATCTACTAAAATATAAGGAATGACCAGTGGAGCTAAGTTAATACCTTGGTTTAAGAAGGTAATGTCACTGGCAGCAGTAAAGTGTAAGAAAATACCATTACCTTGTTGAGCAACTTGTTGCATAAAGCTATAACCTGGAGAACCTGCACTTCCTAAAAATGCAGCGTTCATGACGATATCGCCAATACTAAAGTTATTTTTAATATTCATGAATAGCTGTAAGGCAAGTAATGTTTCAGCTTCTTTGGTGACACCGTCAACAATGGGGGCACCATCAGCTAATAAAATAGAAGGGAAAAAGGCATTGGCAGCCGAGCCAAATTCTTGTTCAATGGATAAAATTTCTTGCTCAATTTCATCTCTTGCAGTGTTAATGGCTTGTGGCATATTGGTCCAACCTTCGGCTTCATTTAATTCACCAACAGCAGCATTTAATATTGTTAAGTCACGGGTAAACCCACCGGTTAATACTTCAGCGCCGCTGGCATATTTTACAATCATAATTTCATAGTTGGGTCTGTCAGGAGTAATAAATTCGTTGATGACTTCTTGCGTAGCCAAGGCTCTGAATCCTTGCGGATCGGTTGTGGCCATGGAACCACTGGTATCAACAATAAGGGTAATGCGTACTGGAGACGTGATAGAGTTTGGATTTTGTGTACATATTTCTCCAACCACAGAAACCTTATCTGACTTTTGATTCAGAAACTTCAGATCAGGGTTCACTCCACAGTTGATGATATTTAAGCTTAAAACAAAGCTTAAAATAATATGTTTAAGAGATTTAAGAGGTTTATTGTATGTTTGGCGCTTCATGCCTATATATAGAGCAATTTTTAGGCCAAAGATTGTTTTAGATAACAGCTTGAATTTAATTAGTTTTTTATATCATAACATTATAAAAATGCTTATTAAAGTTACGATCATGCAAGTTTTTCATAGTTTAATATTTTAAAGATGAATTAAGTTTTTTATATCTAGGTTTTTTGCGTAAAAAGACTTCTTTTTAACGGGATAAAACAATTATACGCTTTGTTTTCTACGAGCAGATTTTTGAAAAAGGATTAAGGCACTGACTAAAATGAGCATGATTAGTGTTGCGTTATGTGAATTGGAACCACAACCCGATACCGCTGAAGAAATGAAAGGTTCATAAACAATTTCACCTGGAGGTGTAGGAGCAATAACTTCCTCAACAACACGGATGATTACATCTATTTGATCACTGCCAACAATGCTTGTTGCCATAAAACTCACTGGATGATCGCCTAAATCAAGAACACTGGGTGTCCAAGAAAAAACGCCGGTATCGGTTTCAAAGCTAGCTGCGCTGGGTAAACCTGTAGCTGAAAATGTTACGGGAACTTGATCATCAGAAGCATCGCTGACAACAAAATTGAGTTGGGTATTGACCAAAACTTCAATAACATTACCCGCAAGTAAAGTTGCACCACCAATTTCTAAAGATGGAGGATCAGCATCGGTTTCTGGAGTTAGATTTAGAGCCTCAAAGGCATTTACGCCACCATGTCCAAAACTGGTGTCATAGCCTGGTGTTCCTAAGTCAGTGGCACTGTCTCTAAGTATATCTTCAACTTGACTTACTGTTAAGAAGGGGTTTTTTCCAAAAGTTAAGGCAGCGACACCGGCAACATGCGGCGCAGCCATACTTGTACCGCTGATTGAGTTGTAAGAATTGTTATTCCATGTTGATAAAATTTCTGAACCAGGGGCTGATACATCAATGATATTACCAAAGTTTGAAAAACCACTTTTACTTCCACTGGATGTATGTGAAGCAACAACAATGCCTCCATCTGTATTAGGCAGTGTTCCACAGTTTGCAGGAGAATAGTTGGCCGCATTGGCGTTGCTATTGCCAGCAGCAACAATAACAACCGTTCCTTGTGATTTAGCGTAGTCTATGGCTGAACAGGTAACTTGGCTGGGAGGGCAAGCTTGGTTACATCCTAAACTCATATTGATGACCTGTGCGCCTTGATCTGCAGCATACTCAATGCCATTGGCTATCCATGAATCAATACCACCTTGACTACCTAATACTTTTATACCCATGATCTTAGCTTTGTAGGCTACACCCACAACTCCCGTAGAATTGTTGCCTGTTGCCGCTATGGTTCCAGAAACATGGGTGCCATGGCCATTGCTATCAGAAATATTACCGTTGGCAGCGTTATTGACAAAATTACAGCCAGTAACATCATCAACGCAACCATTGTTATCATCATCAATACCATTGTTGGCAATTTCATTAGGATTGCTCCAGATATTATTGCTTAAATCAACATGGTTGGTCATCACACCAGTGTCAATCACGGCTACAACCACATTTTCACCTTGCTCTGTGTCCCAGGCTTCTGGTGCATTGATAAAATCCATACCCCATAAACTTGGTAATAATGGATCATTGGTGTTGGCGGTGGGAACATACTGATTACAGTTCATTTCTGCAAATTCAATATCTGGATTGTTTTTTAAATCATTTAAAATCGCTGCTTCATCAACAGTAACATCAGTTATTTCCAAGCGTTGTATGCGTTTAAAAGGATGTAAGCTGTTTTCATTTTTAGAGCTAATTTTTGGATCTTTGCTGAGCTTTTTAATGCTAATAGAATTACGGCTTGTTAACTGATGAATACTAGCATTATTCATAAAATTTGAATTTTTCTTTGGTAAAAACATGATTTCGCCATTTTGACAGCTTTGGCTAGCGCTTAAATTTTGATATTGATTGTTAGGAGGGGTAAGGCCTTGTTCAGTTTGTAAAGGTTCATTGGCACAGGCAAACAGTTGCATTATGAACAACAATAGTGTGAGACGGTTTAATATCTTAACTACTTGCTTCATATGCAATATATAGAGCAATTTTTAAGCCAAGAGGCTTATTTGCTTAAATATTTGAATTTATTGTATTTTTTTATTATTTTATAACCTGGTGCATGCAAAAAAAGTTACAAGTAAGAAAAAATTTCACAACGTAATTGATGCAAAGCATCTTTAATGTTATGTCATGGTATGAAAATCATATTTTATACAGGGTTTATGGGTTTATTTTTATTGTTACCTTTAAGCTTAAAAGCACAAAATGTTGAAGACTTTATTCATGAATCAGTTGAGTTTCAGCAGCTGTTAAATGAAATTGATCAAAATATTTTGCCAAAACAATTTGAAGTTGAATCACTAACAGAAAAGTTGCGCGAGCAAATGGATCAATTGATACCCATTTACATTGATCAAGGTCGAGAGATTAATACTATTGTTGAGCAAGGTTTACACAGTTTGCATGAAACTATGGGGTGGCCTGGGTCACATTTATTCAGAATGATGTTCATTAATTATGCTTTGGATAATAGCACGATCTCAGTTAATCAAGTGACTTTTGAAAAAAAAGATGGCAATTATATAAACATCTATATTTTTCACCAACTTTCCAAATATTCAGAAGAATATACTTTTTATGGAAGTGTGCCGACTGATGATGAAGAAAAACATATGTATGTTATAAATTTTGATACAAGTTTTCCTTATAATTGGAACAGCTACTACTATAGTAATATTATTGGGAGCTATAGAAAAACTGACCATAAAGACCCATTGTTTGGATGCGAAACTTTAGGTATACATAAAGCGGCTACGGCAGCTATTTGTAATTTGATGAGAAGTATTACATCGAATTAACTTTAGTTTGAAAAATAAGTTTATTGCATTGTTAGAAAATATTTTGAAATAAAAAGAATGGCGCGCTAAGGGGAATCACTTCTTAGCGCGCCTTCTGTTGATTTAACACATCTTTACTTTCAGAAGTAAAGAAGCCAAACATACCTCCTAGAAGTTAGATGAGTTAAATACAAATGGGAATGTAACCAAAACCGAAGCTCCATTTCTTGGCTTTGGGAATCCCCAAGACGTTATTTCTCCAGTTAAGCAGCTGTGTACGCTAGCATTTCTAACTGAAGATGATTTAATACCACTGTCTGATACGCTACCAGATGGATTAATGGTCCATTTGGCTACGATTTTTCCAGATAAACTTGGATCTTGCAGTAAGCCTTTTTCATAACAGTAACGTATTTCTGATAAGTGACTTTGCACAACTTTTGCAATTTCTGCTCTGGTTAAGCCACCACCGCGAACACCTACATCACCGGGAGGAGGAGAAATGTCCACAACTTTACCTTGAATCTTACGGCCAGTTTTTGCACCCACCGAAGTGCTACCAAAACCATTGCCTTGTGGTGATCCACCTTTTCCACCTTTAAAGCGGCTAATTTCTGCCATTCTAACATCTTTACCTGGCATTCCACCAATGTTTCCTGATACAGAAAAAGTTTGCATGCCGCCGTTGGCTCTTACTGCACTGACGTTAGAAACAGCAGCCAAAAGTTGGTTAGAAGCACTGTTGGTTTTGCTAAACATACCAGTACCACCTAATTTTCCTAAGGCACCCACTTGGCTTATATCAGGAACTTTAGTCACTTGACGGCTCACTTTTTGATTATGACGAACAGTACTTTTGCTTGTTCGTTTAGTAATCTTGTGAGTTTTTGTCTTTGAAGGAACAGTGATTTTTTTCTCAGGCTTAACTTCTTGCACCACTTTTTTAGGTTTTGGTGTGGGTTGAGGTGTTGCTATTGCAATTTGTGCAAAGCGGTTGAGTTCTTCTTGTGAAAGCTTTTTTTCTATCGGTGTTTGCGCTGAGAAAAAACTTAAACCCATGATGGCAATTAAGTGCAATGCTGTTAACGCAATGCTTAAGCCATAATATTTTTTTGGTAAGCTTTTCTTAAGTTTAGCCAATTGAATAGGGCTTAAACGAGTTTGTCTGATAAAAAAGTTTAAACCGTTGTATTGTAAAATGATGCTACTTTGATTGAGCTGAGTCCAACCGTTACCATCAAATGGAAGCTTGTTAACAATTGTTTCATAGTTATCGCTATCTATATCTTCACCACATAGAAGGTTGATATCTTTTGAAATGAAAAGATTTCCTTTAGAATCTATTTTTATCTTTGGACCTTTTTTACCAAAAATATTCATTTGCATATCTGCTATCATGGGTGTGCATTCAAAAACTTGCTCTCCATTGTAGCGGATAACTTCCCAAACCAGTTCACCTTGAGTAGGGATTTTTGTATTTTCTTTTAATAATTTATCTCGCATTGAAAAAGTTGGTGCAGTGAAAATATCATCTTCATCATCATCATAATCTTCTGGAGTCAAACGATCAGTAATAATATACTCTTCACTGTCTTCTGCTGAAGATGAAGAATCATTTTTATGTTCTGGTAGGAATAAATCAGACCCATCATACACATTGGCCATTTCAGTTTTTTCTAAAGAAGGAATCTTGATAGAAAATTGAGTGCTACCTATAGTAACTTCTTGATTAGGTTTAAGGTCAATATTCAAAAACTCTTCACCTTTATATTCAATACCATTGTAGTCTTTAACAGCTTCAAGAGAAAATGTACCATCTGCATTAAGCTTTAAAGTAGCATGATGACGAGACACATACTTGTCTTTTATAACGATATCATTTTTACTTGATCTACCTATGGTTGCTTCTGGAGTACTTAATTTAAATTGTTTAGTCTTTCCATTGGCAAGAGATATCTTTACTATGTAAAGAAATCTAAATCCGTGGTTGACTTGTGCTATGACTGTGTTGAATGGTTTCATAATGATTCCTTTGCTTTTTGGCTTCCTTAAAAATGCGTCTTAATATAGAGCGCTTTTTTTAACTTCCTTTCTATAACTTAAACGAGGCTGGAGTTGACTCTTTTGTTTAAGTTGACCTCTATCAGACATGTAGACTGAATCTGCATTTTTTGTCTGTCCTTTAATTTGCATGTTTCCAAAGTTAACTTTGGTTTGTCCTGATTTTGCAAATAAACTGCCGGACAATGCAAAAACTAAAATTAAACTTATACGGGTAATTGTTTTCATGATTCTCTCCTAAATACGACAAAGCGAGATTTTGGATATCCAGCCATGCCTGATGATTTTAAAACTTTATCTAAAACTTCAAATGAAATGCTTTGATCAGCTTTCAGTAAAACAACACCTTCATCGGATTCTTTTACTTTGCCAGAGTTGGTTTGTTTGCTTCTAATTTGTACTAACTCTCTATACAGAGGTAATATTTTTTGACCTTCAACTTCAGCCTGAATTTTTTTACCATAACTCAATCTTGCAACAACTTTGTCTTCAACCATAATAGCGGTTTTGCTGACAGTTACATTTACAGCATTATCTAGGCTTACTTCTGATGTTGAATAAGGTACTTTGATATCTTTTGGGATACTCATGTCTTTTTGCTCTTCTGAAGAAAAGTTAAACAATAAGAAAACTAAAATTATTGTAAACATATCCATCATTGAGGTTAACATGATTGTATCTTGTGGTATTTTTCTTTTAGGGAAGTTCATTTTACTCTACTCCTACAGTACTGGTTAAGACAACTTCATTGTAAAGCAACTTACGATCACTTGTTTCTTTTGATTTTGACCAGCGAGCTGTATCCATGACATTAACTAAGGTTTGATAGTTGATACTTTTATCTGGAAACATCATCACAGTTTTTCCACGTGGAAATCTTTCCTTGATGCTTTGTAAAGTGATGTTTAGTCGGTCATAATCAAATTCACCGCTTCTTTTTCTAATGCTTGTACGTACGCTATCAAGTTCTTGTGCAGTTAGGTTGTCACCACTGCCACTGATATGAAATCCATCGGATTCTACTCTTAAGCTTACATTTAAAACTTTTTCTGATTGTCCAGGTTTTAAAGGAGCATCAGCTATGGTTGGTACTGAAGCATTAATGATACTTAGTTTGATAAATGCTGCGTTCATCAGCAAGAAGGGAATTAGCACCACAAATAAGTTCATCATAGGTGTTAAGTTTACTTCTTCTTCAGTTGCAGCTTCTCTTACTGGAAATGTATCTTGTCCAAACATAGTGATTCTCCTTTAATTCCTGCCCCTATTAATGGTTTTGACCTCGGATAACCCTTTGAGGTCCCACGCGCAAATCTTTATTGGATGCTGAAATCATATTCAAAAGTTCAATGGATGACTCTTGAATGCTATCTAAAATTTTATTTTGGCGGTTCATTAAGATGTTAAAACCAATTAAGCAGGGTATAGCTACAATCAAACCGGAAGCGGTTGTAAACATCGCTACAGAAATACCATTGGCCAATGCTTCTTGTTTTGCAGCCGCTTCTGCATTTGCCACCGCTTTAAAACATTGAATCAAACCTACGATGGTTCCTAAAAGACCCATCAAAGTAGCAACGTTGGCTAACATAGACAGATAACCGGTGCGTTCACTCACTGTAGGAGAAACTTGCATGTATTTACTAGCTATAGCTCTTTCAATTTCTTTGTCACCTCTATTGGCTTTTACAAGTGCTGCATTGAGAACTTGAGGAAGTGGGTGATTAAAAAATGAATGACAGGCTTGAATGGCACCGTTGACATCACCAGACTCAACTGATCTAAAAATTCTTTGACTAAAGTCTTTGGTGTTTAAGCTGAGTTCAAAAAACAAGTAATAAGCTCTTTCCACCATAATGGTCAAGGCCACGATCGAAACCGCGAGAATAGGGTACATAAAAATTCCACCCTTGTTTAATATTGCTAACATATAATGCTCCTTTTAAAGTGTTGTTAATTCCAGGCTTTATAAGAGCAAGCTTGATGCCATTATGTTTAATATCAAGATAATCAATATATTCAGGTAGTTATCTGTTGTTTCATGGGCTAAATTAATAAAAATACCGTAAATAATTATTACCATACTGCAAAAATTTCATAGCTTTTGGGGGTTCTATACAATTGGATGCATGAGATTTTGATGACGGTGCTATCCTATAGACATAATAAAAAGGATTGGCTGGTATATAACTTAAATAAAACTTATTTTAATTATTGATCGACGATCAATTTCTCAATTGTGAATAGAAGTATAAGATATTATAAATTTGTACTGGATGCTTACTTTACTCTAAATTAAGCAAAGACGATAATTTATTGTCTGCATTGTTGCTTACCCTAAAGTAGTAGATATTAAAATGAGTTTTGATCGAATTTAATCTTAATGATATTTAGGACTAACAATCATCATTGTGTGTTTAAGTTTTTAAAAATTTAACTGGACTACGCAATTTTTTCTGAATGTGTAAAAAAAAATTGCAGGTATTTAGATCTCTTAAAACTTAATATTTAAAAAAATCAACAACTTAAATGTATTTTAAGCTTGGTACAATGTTTGCTCTTACTTATGGCATGTTAAATTTTATAGCTAAGCTAAAGGAGAGCAAAATTATGATCAATCAATCAATGATAGCAAGAATTTTGACCTGTATAATTTTATTATCAGGTTTTACATTATTTACATCTGACATCGCCTATGCCCAATGGGGAGGTGGTCCAGGTTGTGATATCTCAAACCCTGATGGAGATAATGATGGGGACGGTATGACCAATGGTGAAGAACAACAGAATGGTACCAACCCATGTAATCCAGATTCAGATAATGATGATATGCCAGACCAAGAAGAAGATGCACAGTCAACCAATCCATTGGTAGCAGATACCGATGGCGATGGTTTAACCGATGGCCAAGAGTTTAATCAAATTGGTACCAGCCCTGTATTATCTGATACCGATGCCGATGGTTTATTGGATGGCCAAGAAGTAAGCATGGGCTTTGATGCACTCAATGATGACATGGACTTTGATGGTTTAAAAGATGGTGAAGAAGTACAGTTGGGTACAAATGCACGTTCTGCACATTCTGATGAAGATGAAGTATCTGACTTTGATGAAGTTATGTTAGGTACAAATCCAACGGTAACAGATTCTCCTGCAACTTTTCAAGCGGCATGTAATGCCTTAGGTTCAGAGAATGGAATGGTTGTATGTAATGCTTATAACACAGGTGACTCTGGTCCTGTTTTAAACAAAGATACAGGTGCACAAGGTACACAAGTACAAGGTTGTGCAAGCGCAGGAGCTAACAGCAGTGGTATGCCTAGTTACTTTATCCTCTTTGCCTTAATGATCATGGCCAACATCGGTTTAAGACAAAGGAAAAAAGCATAAAAATTTAGCAAAACGCTATAAAATTCAAACACAAAACCCCAGCCATTGGCTGGGGTTTTTTATTTATACATGAACATATTACAAGCATAACAATTCTTGATCTGTTGTAAAAAGTAAGCTATTTAAAATGACTTTAATATCTTTTTATATGGGGGAGTTATGTTGAAAAAACACTTTACACTGATGATCATTTTTTTTGTGACCATGGTTTATGCCAATGAACCGGGAAAAATTGCTCTGATTCAATACAACGCAGATGTAAATTTTGGTAGAGTCAATGTCAATTTAACGAACTTAAGTCAAATGGCAACAGAAGCTGTAGAAGCGGGGGCTAATATTGTTGTTATGCCAGAAGGTTCTGCTTATGGCTATGCCAGTGATACGCATGTTTGGTGTTCTCCTGAAAAAATGAATGACAGTGATGGACAAGCCTTTGTCATCAGTGAGAGTCGCAACTATATTAAACAATGTGCAGATGTTTTAACCGTGGCAGAAAGCATTGAAGACGGCAAAGTAACCCAGTTTTGGACTAGCTTTGCCAGAGAACATCAAGTGTATATAATTTTTTCAATCATAGAAAAAAATCAATCCGAGAATAAATTTTACAACACCATGGTTATTACTGGTCCCAATGGTTATGAACTGCATTATCGCAAAAGAGTATTGTATAAAGTTGATCAAGCCTATGCTGAGTCAGGAGAGCAAGCTAAAGTTTGGCAGTCCCCCTATGGCAATTTTGGTTTAATGATATGCATGGATGCAACTTATGATGAAGGAACCTTACAAGATCCCAATATCAATCATGGAGAATATTGTTATCGTGATTATGCCTATAGAGGGGATGTAGATGCTTTAATTTTACAAATGAATTGGGATGATGATCCCCATGGCGATTATGCAGCCAGGACATGGTTTCAAAAGCGGGCAGAGTGCAATGCTATAGATATCTATGCTTCTGATGTTTCTGCCTGGGATGGAACTGGTAAATACCCCAAAGATGGTTCAGAACGTTTGAGAAATGGTTTAGCAGCAATTGCCATTGATGAAGATGGTATTTCGTACCATAGCTTAAACTATCCAAAGCAATAAAGAAATCTTAGCGACTGCAGGATGCATAGCTGTATTTTCTGCAGAGTGTTCTAACATGGGAGGCAGCTGAACGGTTGCTGGCATCATATCTTAAAGCTTG
Organism: Oligoflexia bacterium; assembly: GCA_035326705.1. NCBI lineage: Bacteria > Pseudomonadati > Bdellovibrionota > Oligoflexia > Oligoflexia bacterium. The sequence goes on along the minus strand of DAOLES010000001.1, from coordinate 323,456 downwards.
GCGGTAGTTTTTATAAGCTTCGTCATCGCGGTTTAAGTTTTCTAAAGTTTTTCCCAGCAAGTCATAGGTTGTAGAGTTGTTGGCATCTATTTCTTTGGCTCTGGATAAGGTTAAAAGTGAAGAATAGTTCCAGCGATTATCCAAATACATTTTTGCATTTTTGTGTAAAGTTTGAATGTCTTTTGGATTTTTCATCAAGGTTTTAACATTGTTTTGTAACTGACCTTTGAAATTGCGCATAGAGCTGCGCAATTGCTGACCTTGCCTTGGGAGCAGTTGTTTTTTGGAGCATTCTAAAGCCTCATGGGTGAACAATTTAATTTGTTCTGCTTTTTTATGGCAAGCTTGATAGAGTCCCAAAGCACTTTGTTGTACTTCATTAATTTTATTACGCATGATGGTTCTGTATTGTGCTTTTTGAGCAGCTGTTAAGCCACCAGGAATCTTGGTTTGACTGAGAAACTTTGAAAAATCTTTATACAAATGACCTGACTGTGCCAAAGCAGCAATAGAGGCCGTGCTTTCTCCAGATTGAGCAATTTGCGTGTATTTTTGTGATAAGAGTTCCAAGAGTTGTGTTTTTTGTGCAATCAACTGTTCTTCTGAGCCGCCACTATTCATGGTAATTGCATTGTATTTTTTAAAAATGGGTTGGGTTTCTAAAAGCGTAATTTGTGATAAAACAAAAGCTCTGTCACTGCCTGCATTGGCAATGTATTGCTTGGCTCTTTTTGCATACGCAAAACCGGAACTAAATTGTTTACGCTTAAAAGAGCTTTTTGCTAGGTAATAATAAGCCTTGGAACTGTTTTTTTGCACTTGTAGCCAACGTTTGGCTTGTTTTTCTAAAAATGACCACTTTTCATATTCATCAAATGTTTCAGCGGCTGTTTGCATGATGCTAATTTGTTGGTCACGACTCTTGGCTAAGTTGAGTGCCAGATTAAAGTTTTCATAAGCCTTAAGATGATTATTTAAAGCAGATCTGATCTTTGCCGAATTTAACAATAGATCAACGGAAGCTTCTTTACCTTTAAAATTACTGGCATAAATTTCAGATGCTTTGGCTCCAAGATCAAACAAGCCAACATTAAACATGGTTTGACTCATGTTAGGTAAAATATCTTCTAAGTATTTTGATTTTGGGTAATCCTGCATCAGCATTTCAGCAGCAGCCATCATTTGATCCGGTTGATTGGTTTTTTTAGCGGATACGTAAGCATTATAAACCGCTTTTTCACCGGCTTCTGTTCCTTTGTATTTTGCGGATAACTTAAAAAAGCCGGCCGCTAGATCTTGATTGCTACCACCAGGGTTAGAAGCGTAGCGTTCTTCCAAACGCTTAAACTCAGCTCTAGATACCATATCTCTGATTTCTGCAACAATCCGCCCATTAAAACGACGGCTTTGAATCAGTTGATTTCCAGCCTTAACCATCCCATCTTTATCATCCTTTAAATGATAAGATTCTAAAATTAAAGTGATAGCGTCAACGGTTTTAGATGTGTTTGGATATTGAAAAACAAACTTCCAGAAGTAATCAATGGTTTGATCCCAGTCATTTTGGTCAAAATAAACTTTACCCATGGCATATCGAATATCAAGGGCTTTTTTGGATCTGGGATTAAGTCTGAGATAGGCTTCACTTGATCTTAAAAAGCCAGATCTAGCTTGCACCAACTCTAACTTACTTAAGTCATCTTTCATTTTTAAAGCTTCCAAATATGAAACAACCGATGAATGGTAAAGGTCCGCTTGTTCACGCGGCCTGCGCGCTTGTTTAGCTAACTCTCTGTACTCTTCTGCAGCTTTTAGGTATTGTTTAGCTTCATATAAGGATTCAGCAGAGTTGTATTTCATTTTTAAGGCGTTGGGGTGTCTACCAAAAGCCATTAAATAATATTTATAAGTGTTGGCCGCTTTAAGAGTGATGTCAGGGTCGTTCTCTTTTCTAGCATAAGCATGCAATCGTGTGGCGGCATCACGTAAATATTTTTCTAAATTCTTGGCCACTTCAAGGCGGTCACTTTTTTCTTGGCGCCAAGAGTAAAAATATCGTCTTAAGGTATCTACTAAAATTTTTGCATCTTCATCAATAGGACCGGTATAACCATACTGTCTTAAGTTTCCAAAAAGACGTTGAATATAATCAATCTTGGTTTCTAAATCGTAGCTGCGTCTAATCAGTTCTCTATAAATAGGAATGGCTTTTTTGTTTTGTTTTTGAATATAATAACGGTTGGCCAATTTATCTAAAACAGTGATGTATGTATGGTTTGAGTCAGATAATTCTTTATACCAAGCAATGGTGGTCTCAGGTAAATCTTTTTTACGCACTTTTGTATAACATAAAACACTGTCAACCAAAGCTTCTCTTTGAATATTTCCAGTGGCAGATATTTTTTTAAGTTCTGCATCTTCTTCTTTGGCATTGCGCGCAACTGTTTCAAAAAGTTTTAAAGCCTTATCACAGTTTTCTTGATTCACTTCACTCCAGGCCAGTTTGTAGCGAGCAACATTATGCATGGGACCTTCTGGCATATCCAGTATTTGAATGTAATAGTCGGTTGCAGTAGCAAAATCACGTTCATCAAAAGCTTTATTACCCAAAATAATCAAAGCATCATCTTTAAATTCACTGTTAGGATGTTGAGAAACAAGCTTTTTATATTGTTCCATGGCAGCGTCGGTAGCATCAATTTGCTGCATTTCTTGCGCCATAAAAAACATAATTTTATCAATATTGAAATTGTTTGGAAACTCATCAATAATTTTTTGATATACGCCAATAGCCAATTCTTTTTCAGCCATTGATTGCTCAACGTCTTTGAAAGATTTAATGCTATCGGGTGATTTTTCTCTAGCAATAAAATAGTGATAGCGTGATTTCTCAATATGCAATTCAGCTTCTTGCATCAATAAGTCAGGCCTATTGGTGTTTTCATCCAAGGTCTTTAAACGATTTTTCACCGCCTCAATTGCACTATCAACTTTTTTTAAGTTATCGTTAAGCTCTTTGATAAATGTTTTTGAATCTTTTTTTTCTGGAAACTCAAAGGCAGCGACACGGGAGTTAATAGATAAAGAAAGTAATGAAACTAGGATAATGGTTTTTACACTATGGTATAAATTTATTCGCATAAACTCTCCATCTTAACCAAATATAGGTCTAACTCATCAATCCAAAATTCCCGATCAAACTTCCAATGGAGAGGATCAGCATTGATCACATTGAGTTTTTTATGTTCAACGGGTTTTTTGGTATCAGAAAATTGCCCGCGCTTAAACTCGTCCATTCTTGTTTCATATTCTAGAATGTTCATTTGTTCATTAAAATGAATAATTTCTGACGATACATCTTTTAAAGCTTCTTCTTGTACAGTTAATACTTCAGCTTTTAGTTCTTTTTCTTTTAAAGAATAAATCATAGATAAATGAGTCATCAAGCCATACTCTTGCCACTGTTTATCTTTAATCGCAACCAAGCGTTCTTTTTCAAAGCCAATAAGTTTTTGATGATTCCAGATGTTTTGAATCAAGGGGTGATATTTTGCAGCATCTGAAAGGGCATTGATTTTACTTAATGAGTCACCGTCTTTTATTTTTTCAATGGTTTTTGAGTATTGTTTTCTGTACAGGTCAATAATTTTTCTAGCATCGCTGTAGCGACATAGATTGCGCAGAACCATGCCGTAGAGTAAATATTTTTCAGGTTGGCTGATATCGTCAAAGTGGGGTGCGCGCAATGCGTGCAGTGAGCCTAAAGATTTTTGATAGTCATAAAGCCAAAAATGATTCCAGGCTTTTTCTAAAAAAACATCGCTTTGAGTTAAAATATTACTGTCTATTTCATTGTAAAACTTAAGACTGTTTTCATATTCTTGTTGTTCAAACAAAAGTCTTGCTAAGGTTTTTCTTATTAAGTTTTTTAAACGGGTTTGTTCTGGAACTTTTTCTAACAATACAACCAATTGATCTATACTTTCTTGAGCAATTTTTTCTTCTTCTGATTCAGATAAACCACGAATAATTTTAGTGTATTCAACTTTTTGATAGGGGAGGCCGCCTTCTTTGAGATAGTTAAATTTATCGTCACCCCATTGGGTATCATCTTTGATATAGTCGTCTTTACCTTGAAAAAACTTAATTTGTTCATCCAAAGCTTCTGAAAATTCTGCAAACTCACTGCTTGCTAACAGCTCTTGCTCAATTAAATGTGCATCATATGGCAGTTTTTCAATCAAATTAAAAATAGATTTTAGGCTCTCACCAATAAACTCTTTGTTTGCCCCATGCCGAATAACTTCAACATAATACTCTAGCGCAACGGTATAGAGCTTTAACTTTTCTAAAGATTTTGCAAAAATAAACTCTGCACCAACATAGTTTTCAGCCGTATTTTGATTGTTTTGAATGAAAAGCCAAGCGTAAGCGCTTGATTTTAAATAGTTTTTCTTTTTAAAATATTTTCTAGCATTAAGGTAATCTCCTTGTGGCGTAGGAGACTTGCTGACTTTTTTACTGCAGCCATTGATAAAACATAAGCCCATAGATAAAAAGAAAATTAAAAACAAATGATACAACTTTACTTGTATAAATTTCATTTATTTTTTTTGTCCATTTCCACCGCGATTAAAACTTAGACCTATAATAATACTGGGCTCATTTTTTGGGTTCAACTCATCAAAGATAAAGTAGTTGCGAAGCTCAGTTTTAATTGAAAGCTTTTGATTCAAATACAGTCTTAGGCCAATCCCAAGGTCAGCTGTGGGTTTAAAGCCACTATCAAGCTTAAAAAATCCACCGCCTAAAACGGTATAGCTTTCACCGTACATGATCTTTTTATTAAAAAACAACATCTTACGATAAACCGGTTTAAAAACGATATTACTGGTGATAACATAATTTTTTGAGTCTCTATCCGTTGCTTCCAGACCAAATAGCAATTGTAAATCATTTTGCAAGCCAGTATTTTGACTGGAGATCCATGTAAATTGTGGAAGTTCTATGGCAAAAGCATCATTAAAGTGGTAGGTATATGAGAAGTTGGCGCCATAACCTTTTTCAAATGCATCTATAGGCAAATAAGCAGCACTGAAAAAGAACTCATTTTTCATATGATATTTTCTGTTTTGCAAAGCATAGGTTTCCGGGTCAAGAAAACTTTGTGCAATAGAATTTTGAACGCAAAAAACACAAGCCAATAAAAATAAGCAACCAAATTGAAGTTTAATTTTTTCCATTGATATCACTATTTTATAACACTTTTATTAAAATGCACACCTTTGAGTAGAACTTGGGCAAGTTTTATCATGAGTCAATTCAGACATTAATAGGGAGCTCCTGCTTGAATCCAAGCTAGAATAGTTTGGTAGGCACTATTGCTTGATCCACCAGAAAAAGCCTGAATATGCGGGGATTGACCAGCAGGATAGGTTACAAGTAGACTGCTGCTTGGAGAGCTAAGATCAATTCTTAAGCCTTGACCAGCGTTAATAAACAAGGACTCATAAATGGTAACCAAAGTTTCACCATTGCCTTCTTGTAAGATAAGCCCATTAACATCCAGAGGCGTATTGTTGTAATGACAGTTGGTGCATCTTTGTCCAACACTGGAATCGGAAAAAATTGGATAAATATGATCTTCAAAATTAAGGTTGGTTCCTTCATCAGGATAATTTTGAGGGTCTAGTTGACTAACTTCTACAACTGAGCAAAATTGTAAAAATGTTATGCACAATCCTAAGCTTATGTATTTTAAAAGTTTTTGTTGCATATTATTATAATACCTCATCTTTATCACCCCTTGTTGTTAAAAATTAAAATGATAGCTGATACTCCACAGAAGCTATGTGTTGTAAATACTCAAATGCACTGTTGCTGTAAGTTTCATTGGTTAGATCAAAGCTATTGTCATTGGTGTAATGTTTGTAATCTAATAAGTAGTTAAAACGAACTTTATGCTTTCTATTAAAAGTATAGTCGTAATAGACTTGACCAATTAGCCCAAGTTTTAACTGCGTATCTGCCAATATATTATTAGCACTCTTGTCTTTGTAATTACCCGCAAAAGCATACTGAATATTCATACCAAAAGGTCTATTGGCAATTTTTCTTTGCATAGAAAGTCCCAATGTAAGCTGTGAGCTAGAAAAACTGTTAAAAACATTTTGTGACGCTTGATTGATGTTTTGTATGTCATCACTGTTAAAACTTTGTATCTGATAACCTAAATTAAGGCCCCAGTTTAAAGTGTTAGAAGATTGATTGATATAATGAAGACTGGGGTGAATTTGAAACATGTTTTGGTTGAGAGTTTGTTTTAAAAAAGTATTTCCCGCGCTATCATTAAGGTTAGCATTGGGTTTAAAGAGATGATAGCTGCTATTGATCTGAAAAAAGTACTGTTTTGTTGCTTGAGGAGATTTGGATAACTTGTATTTTAATGAAAAGTCAACACCCGGACCACCAGTCCAATAACTGTAAAATGGAAAATTATCTTCTGAACGGATCAAATAGTTTATTGCAGAGTAGCTGGGGCCAACGGAAAAAAACAATACAGGAGGTTTTTGTGAATATCTTTTTTTATAAGGGTAGTTGTTTTTTCTTTTTTTAACCGGTTTATAGGGTGTTTTTTTGTTTTGTTTTTGTGATATTACTGGAGCAGCAGCTTTTTTTAAAGGGACAAAAGCCTGTTTAGCAATCCAACCTTCAATACTTCTATTGTTCCGCTTTGAAATAATTTTTACTTTATAAAATGCACCTGTAGAACCTTTAATGCTGGCTTTTTGGTTTCTATAGACACGATCAACTTTTTCTGAATTTTTATATGGATACCGATAAATATAGGTGTTGCGCTGTACTGTAGCAGCTAATAGCTTTGCGCAAAAGAGCAGGTTAAAAAAAATAATGATTGTGCTGGTTTTTTTCACAATAATAATTAAGCTATCTATACACGGACCATAATTGAACTGGCTAATTCACCTCCGGCTGCAACAATATCAACACCCAATAAATCTGCCAATGAATTACGTAATTGTGCCACTGTATTGCCTGAGCTCATAAAGTTTTGTGCAACTGGATCAAAGCCGAGGTAGTTGAAGTTGTTATCCATGCTTGCCAAAGAACCGTTTTTAAAGGCCGTAGGTGAAGCAACAACAATCATTTCTATGCCTTTTTGGTCAACATTGGCGGCGGTGCCACCACCAAAGCTATCTCCAGTTGTTGCATTGGGGTCATCTGCCAAATCTGGCCCTCTGTTGCAGTCATTGGTAATGGTTATGAGCATTCTATCTAATACTGAGTTTCCAGGCACATCCGGGTCATTGATTGATTCAGCATAGCTTAAGGTATCAAAAATAACCTGTGCCATATAATCAGCAAACATTTGGAAAAAGCGACCCGTTGCTACACCACCAGCTCTAACAGCAGTTCCACGGGTTGTTTGGCCAAAAGCAACATTGCCTTGCGTGCTATCAACAAAAATATGGGGGTCAAAGTTATCAATTTCAACATTGAGCCCCATACAAGCTTTATTGGCTGCCATGTTGGCGGCTAAGCGGCCAGCAACAAAAGGGTCAATGTTTCTTTCTGCCACACTGATGGTACCAAAACTTGGTTTTGTAATGCTATTACTGAGTGTTTGAGCTGCGGCAAGGTTTTGTTCTAGTAAAGTACGTTTATTCAGTCTTAACAGTGTTTCTATATTGCTAATGATATTATTAAAACTGCTATGATGTTTTTCTTCAATCAGTTTTAAAACAGAGCCTTTAAAACCTAGATTAATTGCACTAAGAGCATTAACAAAAGGTTCATTTAAAACAGTTCCTGCATCAGTAACAATATTAAGCTGTTCAAACTGCTTTAATAAAAGCTCCAAGGTTCTAACTTTTGTAGAAAAACCAGAAGAATAGGGGCCAGCGCCATTGATTTCCCAAACATCAGAAAAATCAAAAATACTATTGATATCTGCTACAATATCATTGCGTTGGTTGATGAAGGCTACTGGAAAAGTTGAGGACAAATTGCTTTGGCCAGTTTGCATAATAGATATGGTAGAACCAGAAAAAGCGTGACTGGTATTTCTATCACCAACCATATAAGACATATAATCGCTAAATTGATTGGCAACGCTACTCATCTCTGGTGAAAAAACACCTGGGGCATTGATAAGACTGCCCGGACTAACAATGGCATTGTTGGCCGCAAAGTGAGTGTCTCTATTAAGATCATTGCTTCCATAAGTGCCTGCATCAGAATTAAAAGTCATTAAAGCATCAAGTTTGCCAGCAATGGTAACTGAAATGTTGTACCAAAACATAACAGGTGTTGAGGCTCCCGTTTGAGCAAAAGCCAAGGAGCTGCCAAAAAGTTTTTTTGAAAAATCTTCCATAACTTCATAGCGAACCAAACTGGGTAAGCCCAGAGTACCTAAAAACATACCTACAGATTGAATGAATTTTCTTCTGCTTAGGTCATTCATTTTTTTGGGTGGATTATTGTTAATCCAATGCTTGATATTATTTTTGTCGTTTTTATTCATATTCTTTACCTCTTCAACCAAACTGTTGCTTGCAAAGCTAGGTTTAAGCAGACCATTTCTCTTCTTTGAACTGAGTTTAAAAGTCCTGGGTCAGCAAGCATGGTTGCAACACTATCAAGTTGTTCTTGCGTTATATCTAAACCTGTTAAAGCTTTCCAAAATACGCCTGGTTGGCTAGAGTTTGCTAAACCAATGGCTAAAAGGTCTGCCTCTGTACAAGCTTCATCAAACACAGTTAACAATGACCTAAAAATACCAGAAGAAAATTGAGTTGTGCTTTTAAACTCTGACTCTAAATTTTCTAAAATTGTTATGGTGTTTGAACCATCATTTAAATTAAACACTCTTTTGACTTTAGCCTTAAGTGCATCATAAGAAATCATCTCTAAATTGGTTTGATCAGAATCAAATGTTTGTAAGGGAGGAAGAGAAGGGTGATCAGCTGGAACTTCTTTAAGTTTTGGTTGCTGCAAACAAGCAGATAAATGAAAAATGCATGTAAACAAAAAGATTTTTAAAGTTATCTTGCTACCAGACAAAATAAAACCTGTGAGCATCTTTATCATGGTTGGTCTCCAATAAATGGTTCAATTGATGGACCAATAAAGCACCAGTCATATTTTAAACAGTCTCTTAAGGTATCGGTGATTGATCGGTTGTTTTCAATGTAAAGTTCAGTGAATCGACTTAAATACAATTGTTCAGAAGCAGTATTGGTAAAATGATACTCTTCAACAAACCCAGAGCCAGCCGATTCTTTATTGATGGATAAAGCCATGGCAGCAACGCGTCTGCTCCAACATTCATCTACAGTATCTCTTGCCTGACTTAACATCTCATTTACAAAACCTCTAAGCGATAATACAGGTTGCCGGCCTAGAAAAATATTATAGTATTGGTTTCGTTGATTGATAGGAACCGGTTGTCCGTTAACCAAAACGGGTTCAGTTTCTGAAAGTTTTCCCCACGTATTTTGGGGATCTAAATTAGGTTGATAGCCATCAGCGTTGTACTGACTAACAGCACCTTGTAACATTTCTAGATAGACATGACAGCCTTGACACGTGGGTTGCGCATGAAAAGCTTGATCTAGGCGTTCAAGTGACCAGTTATTAAAGTTGGGAATTTGATAAGGTGGGGGTTGGCAAGTTAAATATTGCATGTACGAACGAATCGCTGGTAAACTGGTTCCAGAGTTTTGTAAAAAGCGCACAAACTTCGGATCAGAAAAAATACCGGTTTGTTCACCATCAGGAGTAACTGTGAGTGAAGATGAGTCATAGTCCGCTTGATTGTAAGCAACAAGACTATCTAAGTTGTTCTGATCAACGCTGCCTTGAATAAGAAAAAGCTGGTCTGTGCTTAAGTTGTTGTTCACAATGTACATGGCAAGCTCAAGGCGTCTAACTTCTAGGAAGTCTGGTTCATTTTGGGCAACCAACAATAACTTTCTAAAATATTCACGTATTTTTTGTTCATAGCTGGGATGAGTAAAAATTTGTTCAACCATGGTTTCATACAAGTCTCTTGCTGATTGCGGGTTGTTTTGGCTTAGCAGTTGGCTGCTATCAATATTTAAATCAATGGGTGCAAAACCGTCAGTCATCCTTGAGCTTGCTGTTTCAAGGGCATGATACAACTGTTGTGGAGTCCATTCTACTTCTCTATCTTCATACAATGAAGCGTTATCAGGGTTGCTGGGGTCTTGAGCGATAACTAAAGCTTCGCGTTTGCAGGCAATAAAAGTTGTCATTAATAGCACCATAAAGAAAAAAAAGATTTTTTCTAACATGTTGAAAATAAAAGAATTTAATATAATTTTAGCATTCATCGCTACTTATATTGTAGGCAAAATACAGCAATAGAGCAAGTAATTAATATGTTTTATCAACGCGCTAAATAATTGTTTTAAAACCGTTTATTGTACATTACACCAATAAAATGGGTGTCAGTTTTAGCTGTAATATTGGTAAAACTTTGTTCCACTCTGCTTACGTTACCTATGAATGCACTTTCAATTCTGTGAAAACTGTAGCGTAGGGATAGACTGCCAAAATCAGCATTGTACATGACATCCAATTTTGGCATATAACCAATTGCTTGGGCGTCAACTTGACCGGAAGTGCCTTCTGGGTCCTCAGCATAGTTCTGCATTAAGACAGCATTGACTGCTAGGTTAACGGTTATTTCAGGGGACGCTTTATAACTTAAAGAGGGACCAACAACAATACCTGTAGCCGTATAGCTATTGTACAGTCCAAGCGGATCATTGTTGATATCAAAAATATCATCGCCCATGAAACTGAAATATCGATAACCTAAAAATAAACCGGCACTGCTTTGTGGATTAAGATCTTTTTCTACTTGTAAGCCGGGAACAACATGAAAGGCCATATTGTTTTGTGTGCGTTTACTAAAAACACTACCACTGCCATCTTGTAAGTTTGTTTTAGAAGAATAAAACGCAAAGTTACCATCAAATAACAGTTTTACTCGCATATCTGCGTTAGCGCTTTGCCAAGCGTTGTATTCTAAGTTAACCTGAGCGCTTGGCCCTAAAAACGAGTAGGCAAAAGCTTGAGTATCAGAGCTTACATTATAAGTGTAATAAGAGCCGCCTAAACCGGCTTGAACCAATATTTTTGAATCACTATTAGCTGAGGCAGATGGCCGTTTATAATTTGAAGGCCTGGAAGCTGGAGGTGGTGTTGTTCTTCTTGGCGGAGGAGAGTATCTTGGTGCAGTTGAAGGTCTACGCGGTGGAGCAGCATATCTTGGTTGAGCAGTGCTTGGACGTTGCTTTGATAAAGTTCCTTTGGCTACCCAACCACTTTTAACTTGTCCATTAGAAGATTTGTATGAAATCAAATACCAATTGCCTTGGGTTTTTCTGTAAGCTACTTTTGTCCCTTGTCTAAGAGCCGCAATATTTCTGGCTTGGCTGTTGGCAGCACTTTTTACATAAACTTTGGCCTGCTTAATGTAAACATAGGTAACTGCGTGAACAGATAATGAAAAAAGAAATATCAATGAGAAAAAAAGTTTGAACGCCGTAGATTGTTTTTTCATAGTACCACTTGATTATAGCAAAGTTCTGCACAGGCTAAAAACTTTAATTGATTTTCAAATATTAACACTTAGATGATTTAAGCAAAACAAGTGCCAAAGAAAGTTGTTCTAAGTTATTGTTTATAGGAATTGATAAGACTGTTATAGATAATACTGTATATTTTTTGCGTAAAAATTTGTTACATTATATGTTTTTAAAAATGTATTTTAAATGCTCTAGAACATTTTTGAGACTTCTCTATTGATGACAAAATCTAACTCTCAATACATATCTAAGGCTGAAGTTCGTAAACTCTTCTTAATAGAGCAGGGCTTTGGTTGCAATCAAACGAAGATAATAAAACATAATCATCTTAAAAATTTGATGTCCAAACTGCATGTCCTGCAACTGGATGCAATTCCTGTTGTAGCAAGAACACAATACTTACCTGCTTTTTCTCGTTTAGGCATTTATGATAGCCGTTTATTAGAAGAGATTGCTTATGAAATGGATCATTGGTTTGAATGCTGGGCGCATGAAGCTTCACTGGTACCAGTTGAGTATGAACCGCTATTTCGTTGGTCAAAAGAGCGAGTAAAACAGGGGTACACATGGAAATCACTCTACCGATTTGCAACAAATGAAAAAAAATACATTGAAAGTGTATATTTAGAATTAAAAGAAAGAGGAAGACTAAAAGCAAAAGATATTTTTGATCAACAAAAACTCCCAAAAAGCACTTGGGGGCATTATTCCTATGCATCTAGAGCCTTAGACTGGTTGTTTCGTATTGGACAAGTTGGGATTAGACGCGTTGGTAATTTTGAAAAAGAGTTTGATTGCATAGAAAATATTGTACCCAAAAAAATTCATCAACAAAAAACACCTACCATAGAACAAGCGATGAAACAGTTATTGCTTATTTCTGTACAAGCACTTGGTGTTGCAACAGAAGATGAGATTGTGGATTATTTTAGGTTGCCGCCTAAAATAGCTAAACCGTATTTAAAACAGCTGTATGAAGATAAAAAGTTAGAACGCTGGCAAGTTGAGTCATGGAGTAAGCCAGCTTTTTCTTTGCCAAAACTACCCGCTATTAAAAATATTTCAATGGATAATGTTACGGCACTTTTATCTCCTTTTGATCCAGTTGTTTGGCATAGACCAAGAACCGAGAGATTGTTTGATTTCTTTTACCGAATTGAAATTTATGTTCCTCAAGAAAAAAGAAAGTGGGGGTATTACGTGTTACCTTTTTTGATGGAAGGTGACTTGGTGGCCAGAGTTGATATTAAAGCTGATCGTACAACACATTCATTGCAAGTCTTGGCTGCTTATGCAGAAAAAGACGTGGATAAAAAGAAAGTAGCAAGCTCTCTTAGTCATGAGTTAAAAAAAATGTCACAATGGTTAAATTTAAAAACAATTCAATTGGGTAGAAAAGGTGACTTAATGAATAATTTGAGAAAAGAGTTTTAAACAGAAAAATATTTTGCTTGTGGATGATGAAACACCATGGCGCTAACACTGGCTTCTGGGTTCATCATGCAATCTTCGGTTAGTTCAATGTTAATGCGCTCAGGTTTAAGAAGTTTAAAAAGTTTTCTTTGATCTTCTAGATCTGGGCAAGCAGGATAGCCAAATGAATAACGTTTGCCTTGATATTTTGCCTGAAACATTTCTTTTAGACTGTAAGCTTTATGTTCAATATTCCAGTTTGTTCTAATGATGCAGTGAACATACTCAGCTAAAGCTTCTGCCATTTCTAAATTGAGGGCAAACAAGATGTGTGATTTTAAATATTCTCCTTCATCTTTCCAAATTAAGGCTTGTTCTCTAGCTTTGTTTTCTAAGCTGCAGATAAACATGGCACAGATATCATAAGGTTTTTCATTTTTAACATAATCAGACAGGCACAAATAATCAGCTTTGTCTTGTCTAGGAAATGTAAAAGTTTCTATCAGCTGCTCTTGCTTATTAAACAGCTCAATGCTGTTTTTATTTTTTAAACATAAAAAATCCTCAACAATATACTGAGGGTTAAACAAGTGATGTTCTTTTGCATAACAATAAACTTCTTCTACTTGTTGTTTGAGTTCAGTTGATTTTTTTAGCAAATCATTTTCACCCGCTCTTGATTTAAATATGGGAAACAACAAGTCTACTTGTGAGTTGGGTAAACCCAGATGACGACCATACAGCATTCTTGGATTAATAAAGTTTTTTACATGATCTAGCTGCTCAACCGTTTGCACGGTTCCATCATGGTATATTTTAGGTATGGTTTTAGCCGGAGGAACATTGCTTTTTCCTTCAACAGCATTTTTCTTGGATGTATTTAAACTTTGGGCATTCGCTTGGGTTATTGTTTTAACCGGTAAAGGAGTATTTTTATCTTGATTTAAAATTTTTTTACAAAGCGCTAAGCCAGTCATAGCATCTTTTGCATAATAAACATGACCTGAATAACATGGGGCAATTTTTGCAGTGGTAAAGTTTTTTGATAGAGCTGCACCACCAACCAAAAGTGGAATATTAATGTTCTCTCGCTGTAAATCAGCAGCTGTGATGGCCATTTGTTGGGCAGACTTAACCAATAAACCAGATAAGCCAATAATTGAAGGTTTGTGTTTTTTGTAGGCAGCAATTAACTCTTGTGAAGTGATTTTAATTCCCAAATTAATCACTTTATAACCATTGTTGGATAAAATAATATCTACCAAGTTTTTGCCAATATCATGAACATCACCTTTAACCGTAGCAAGCATAACGGTATCTTGACTGATACTGTCTGTTTTATCCATATATTGTTCAAGATGGTCAACCGCTGTTTTCATGACTTCAGCGCTTTGTAAGACTTCAGCCACAATCAGTTCATTGTTATTAAATAAACGTCCAACTTCATTCATTCCAGACATAAGCGGTCCGTTAATGATATCAAGCGCTTTTTGCGTTTTTAATTTTTCATCAAGTCGTTCTATCAATTGGTCTTTGCTGCCTTCAATAATGGCATAAGATAAGTGCTCATCTAAGCTTCGCTTAGATTGAGTGATTGTATTTGTAGAGGATTTTTTTTGTCTGTAAAAGCTTGCAAAGGCATCAATGTAACGTTGTTCACCGCTCCATAATAAATCTTCCGCTAATTTTTTTTCTTGGACAGATATGCTTGCATAACGCTGCAACATTTGAGTATTGACCAAAGCCAAGTCTAAACCAGCTTTACTGCAATGGTATAAAAAAACCGCATTTAACACTTCTCTACCCGCAGAAGGTAAGCCAAAAGATACATTGGATATTCCAAGAGCTGTTTTAGTATGGGGAAAACGTTTTTTAAGTTCAGTAATTGCACTAACTGTTGCTTTTGCAGAAGCTAAATAGTTTTCATCACCTGTAGCACAGGGAAAAACCAAGCTATCCCAATAGATATCATATGGACTGATATTATAATCTTGGGTTAAAATGCTATAAGATTTTTGTGCAATTTCTATTTTTCTTTCAAGGCTTATTCCCATGCCTTGCTTGGGATCATCGTCAATGGTTCCAACAATTAATGCGGCACCATATTTTTTTGCAAGGGGTACAACCATTTCAAAGCGTTCTAGACCGTCTTCTAAGTTGATTGAGTTGATAATAGCCTTACCTTGACTTTGTTTTAAAGCATATTCAATAACAGTGGCATCGGTTGAGTCAATCATCCATGGAGCTCTGAGGGTTTTATTGACATAGATCAAAAAGTTTTTCATATCAGATAGCTCATCTCTATCTGGGTTTGCTAAACAGATATCAATAATGTCAGCACCAGCTTTAACTTGCTGTCTTGGGATTTCTGCAGCTTGTTCAAAGTTTTCAGACTCAATAAGTTTTTTAAACTTTCTGCTCCCAATAATATTGCTGCGTTCTCCTACCAAAATAGGCAGTTGATCATCGGTGATTTCTAAAAAATTGATTCCTGACAAGTGGTGAATTGAATGGTTTGGCCGCTGTCTAGGTTGAGGCTGTTGATTGATAAGCTCTCTTAAGGCTTTGATATGCTTATAGTTGGTTCCACAGCAGCCACCAAGAACATTGATCCAGCCATTTTGGATAAAAAAGGCCAGCTTATCAGCCAATTGCTTTGGTTCAAGTGTGTATAAACCTTCTTCATCAGGTAAACCTGCGTTTGGTATGCATGCTAAAGGCACATGTGATAAAGCATGCAAAGAACGCAAATGATCGGTCATAAAGTCAGGCCCTGTTGCACAGTTTAAGCCTAGGTATAACAAAGGTAGGTGAGCAATGCTAGACCAGAAAGCTTCAATGCTTTGTCCTGCCAAGGTTGTGCCCATGGTTTCAATGGTTGCGCTGATAGCAATAGGGTGAGTAAGAGAAGGTTCATCTGTAAACAAATCCAGGGCGGCGGTAAACGCCGCTTTTAGGTTGCGCATGTCTTGTACTGTTTCAAATAAAAGATAGTCTACACCCCCCTCAATTAAAGCTTTGATTTGATCCCTATAATGTAGATTCAGCTCATCAAAAGTAATGCCACCGGTAACCGATAAAGATTTAGTACTAGGGCCCAATGAACCGGCAACAAATCTGGGTTGCTCAGATGTAGAAAAAGCCATGGCAGCTTTTTTGGCAATTTGTGCAGCATTAAAGTTGATATCATAAGCTTTTTGACCTAATGAAAACTCATCTAAAACAAAAGCAAGACCGCCAAAAGTATTGGTTTCAATAATATCTGCACCGGCAGCTAAGTAGTTTTCATGAATTTGGAGAATTTTATCAGGAGCGGTTAAATTAAGATGTTCATTGCAACCGTAATAGGATTCACCACCAAAGTCAGATGGGCTAAGATTTAAGTCCTGAATAGCGGTTCCTGTTGCGCCATCAAGCAGCAGAATGCGTTGTTGAAGAATGTGCTCTATGTTGCTCATGGGTGCTCTGGCAAATCTATCTAGTTTTTTATTATTGTCTATTCAAACCAAGCCTGTGCGCATTTTTTAATATAGAGAACGGACTAGGCTTTTAATTTGAATATTTACTTTTTTAATAAGTCTCTGATTTCTTCAAGTAAAATTTCTTGTTTAGGTGGAGCTGAGGGAGCAGCTTCCTCTTTCTTTTTGAGTTTGTTCATCTGTCGAATAACGATAAAGATTGAAAATGCAACAATTACAAAATCAACAACTGTATTGATAAAAGAGCCATAAGCAATGATTGGAGCGCCCGCTGTTTTTGCTGCAGCCAAAGTGTCAAAACTAGAGCCATCAAGAGCAATAAACATGTCTGAAAAATCAACACCACCGGTCAGTTGACCTACCACAGGCATAATTAAGTCATTTACAAAAGACGTTACAATTTTACCAAAGGCAGCACCAATAATAATACCTACAGCCATATCTACAACATTGCCTTTAACAGCAAAGTCTTTAAATTCTTTAAGCATGGTTCCTCCAAAGAATAAGTTGAATTTAAGAATCCCTTATACCATTTTGTTTAAAGTGCAAAATAATGCAATCATAGCCAACATAAAATAAAATTATTGTTTTTCTTACTGCTAAGAGTTGACGAGCTGTGATTTTGCGGTTTTGATAATAAATTGTGATTATTCAAAGTAAAGTTAACTCAGAGTCAAAAGAGTTTAAAGAAAATTATACCTATCATCATCAACTCTGGCAGGAGCATCTACAAAAACTTGAGACCGTTGCGCAAGGTGGCGGTGAAACTTATCTAAAAAAACATCAAGCCAAAGGAAAAATGTTTGTTAGAGATAGAATTGCCTATTTGATTGATGAAGGGAGCAGTTTTTTAGAGCTCTCCCCGCTAGCGGCCTATAACCAGTATGATAATGCGGTGGCCAGTGCGGGTATTGTATGTGGGATAGGTAAAGTGAATGGATCTTCGGTGATGATTATTGCCAATGATGCAACCGTAAAAGGTGGAACGTACTTTCCACAAACCGTAAAAAAACATTTGCGTGCACAAGAAGTTGCGCTTGAACACGCATTGCCCTGTATTTATTTGGTTGATTCTGGCGGAGCCTTTTTGCCCCTGCAAGCCGAGGTTTTTCCAGATAAGTTGCACTTTGGTCGCATTTTTTACAATCAAGCGCAAATGTCAGCTTTGGGTATTGCTCAAATTGCTTGTGTCATGGGGTCTTGTACTGCTGGAGGCGCATATGTGCCGGCCATGAGTGATGAAACTGTGATTGTTAAGGGGCAAGGAACCATCTTTTTGGGTGGCCCACCTTTGGTTAAAGCAGCTACAGGAGAAGATGTAACGGCAGAAGAATTGGGCGGTGGCGATGTCCATGCTAAAAAATCAGGCGTGGTCGATCATTTGGCCAAAGATGACAGAGATGCCTTGGACAAAGTAAGAAATATTGTAAATCATCTAAACCTTAGAAAAAATAAGGTTGTCATGCATAATCATGAGCCAGCCTATGATTGTGAAAGTATATTGGGTGTCTTACCCAAGTCAGCCAATAGCAGTTATGATGTACGAGAAATCATTGCCCGTTTGGTTGATGGTAGTGAGTTTGATGAATTTAAAGCTTTGTATGGTACAACGCTAGTATGTGGTTTTGCTAAAATCTTTGGGCAAAGCATTGGTATAATTGCCAACAATGGTGTGTTGTTTTCACAAAGTGCTCAAAAAGGAGCGCACTTCATTGAGTTGTGTTGTCAAAGAAAAGTACCTTTGTTGTTTTTACAAAATATTACAGGATTTATGGTCGGTAAAAGCTATGAAGAAGGTGGTATTGCTAAGGATGGTGCTAAGTTGGTGATGGCAGTTTCCAACGCTCAGGTTCCAAAGTTTTCTGTTGTTATTGGCGGTAGTTTTGGTGCCGGTAATTATGGCATGTGTGGAAGAGCGTATAGTCCTAATTTTTTATGGATGTGGCCCAATGCCAGAATATCTGTGATGGGAGGTCAACAAGCTGCCAATGTCCTGTGGACGCTTAAACAAATGCAAGGCAAAGACGGGTCTTTAGATGAAGCGGCGTTTAAACAGCCAATTCTGGATAAATACGAAGCTGAAGGCTCACCTTATTATAGTACTTCTCGTTTGTGGGATGATGGAATTATTGACCCAAGACAAACCAGAAATACCTTAGCCTTAGCCCTGAACATAAGTTTAGAAAATCCAATCAAAGACACTACATTTGGCGTTTTTAGAATGTGAGAAAGGTTAATTGCAGTGTTAGATATTCAACATACAAAACAACAAAGTAACATAATTTTAAACAGACCCGAACAGGGCAATGCTTTAACAGAGTCAATGCTTATAGAGTTAAGTGAAGCTTTTAATAATCTTCCTAAGACATCAAAAATATTAACAATTTCTGCAAACGGAAAGCATTTTTGTGCAGGTGCAGATTTGAACTGGATGCGACAAGCCAAAGATTTAAGTGAAAAAGAAAACCTTGCCTCTGCCCAATTGTTATT
The DNA here is from genome assembly GCA_035326705.1 of Oligoflexia bacterium. Taxonomy (NCBI): domain Bacteria; kingdom Pseudomonadati; phylum Bdellovibrionota; class Oligoflexia; species Oligoflexia bacterium. Next base: position 304,438 of record DAOLES010000001.1, on the reverse strand, counting down.
CAACATGTACTTGGCTCTATACAATTGTTCCATACCCGTGATCACCCATGTTCAAGGTGCTGTTATGGGTGGCGCTTTGGGTTTGGTGGCTTGTTCAGATATTGTGATTGCCCAAGACAACGCATTTTTTAGTTTAAGTGAAGCAAAGCTGGGAATTGTACCAGCTACGATATCACCATTTGTAATTCAAAAATTGGGGTACTCACAGTTTTTAGCCTTGTCTTTGCAGGCTAGAAAGTTTACAGCTCAAGAAGCATTATCCTATGGTTTGATTCATTCCTGTATTACTGGAAAAGATCAGAGTAAAAAAGTCTTTGATGTTACATGTGAAGATACTTTAAATAACTCACCCTATGCACTTAAAATAATTAAACAATTATCAAGAAAATATTTATCTTTTAAACCTGAAAATTTTGCACAAAGCACATCAGAGCTGATTGCAAAATGTAGAGTTTCTTATGACGGTCAGGAAGGTTTAAATGCATTTTTTGAAAAACGTAAGCCACAATGGGGGAAAGTATGAAAACTGATCTGAGCCAACATAAAGTTTTTATAGCCAATAGAGGAGAAGTGGTTTCTAGGGTTTGTAGAACCTTAAAAAAACTCAATATTGCCTCTGTGGGTTTAGCCTGTCAAAGTCAGCAGTCACATTACATACAGGATTTAGATGAGGTCATATGGCTAGAAGAAAAAGACATGCAAAGTGTCTTTACCCATGCCAAATCAATGGTTGATTTTGCTTTAAAACATCATTGTACAGCTATTCATCCCGGTTGGGGATTTCTTTCTGAAAATGCTGATTTTGCACAGCAATGTCAAGATAAGGGTATTATCTTTATAGGTCCAAAACCAGAATCAATAAGACTTTTTGCAGACAAAGCCAAAGCTAAAACCATTGCCGTTGATGCCGGATTAAAGGTTTTAGATAGTATTAATGAAGCTAATTTTGATAGCAAAGATGCTTTTATCAAAGCTATAGAAACAAAAATGAACTTGCCAATTATTTTAAAACCAGCGCTAGGTGGTGGTGGTAAAGGGATGACCATAGTCCACCAAAGCAATGAGCTTAAAGAAGCCGTTGCTTCAGCAAAAAGAATTGCTCAAGCAGCGTTTGCAGATGGTACTTTACTGGCTGAGCCTTATTTAGAAAAAGCTAGGCATGTAGAAGTGCAGGTATTTTCTACTGGAAAACAAGCGTATCATTTTAAAACCCGTGACTGCACCATGCAACGGCGTTATCAAAAAATTATTGAGGAGAGTCATTCTACATTTTTAAATGCTGAACAAGAAGCACAAGTGTGTAAACAAGCCGTCGATTTGGTTCAATCCATAGCCTATGAAAGCTTGGGAACGGTTGAGTTTATCATTGACCAGCATAAAAACACGTATTTTATGGAAATGAATACGCGGTTACAAGTAGAGCATGGTGTAACAGAGCTTATTTATGATTTAGATTTGCTTGAATTACAAATCAAACATGCTTTGGGCGAAGCAATTTTTATTGCCGATGATATGCAAGCCAAAGGCCACGCTATTCAAGTGAGAGTGTATGCTGAAAATGCTTTAAAAGAATTTATGCCTGCTACAGGAAAAATCTTGGGTATGAAACAGTCTAGACTGTTTGATCGTGTTGAATGTGATGTTGAGTTGGGTACGCAGATTAGCAGTAACTTTGATCCAATGATGGCTAAATTTTTAGTTTGGGCAGAAACCCGAGATCAAGCAATTATGAAAATGCTAAAGGCCCTGCATGAAAGTTATATTCTAGGCTTAGCCCATAACCTAAATTTTGTGACTTGGCTTTTAGAAAGCTCAGATTTTATTGAGGGCGAACACGATATACAATGGATTGATAGAAACTATCAAGATTATGTAAAATATGAGCAACAGTATTTACAAGAAGCAGGGATTTATGAACTTTTATACAGTATAGAACAGTTGCAATTGGAACGGAAAAACAATCCTTGGTATCAAAGATTAATCCAAGACAAGTTAAGACAAAGAATATATCCTCAAACACGTTATTTAACAATACTAAATGATGAAGTACCTTATCCTAAAAACTTAAAACTATTGGCAATAGAAGCAACTGCAAACAAAACAGAATACATAGGACCTGATGATAAGCTTATTGTTTTGATAAAACAAAAGGATTGGCTTCATATACAACACCACGGTAAGCAAATTATTCTTAAGCAGATTTATAAATCAATGACTGATGATGATGAAGAAAGTTCAAATTACTGTAAAGCGCCGCTTAATGGGATGGTGAAAGCGGTTTATATAAAACAAGGGCAAGAGGTTAAAAAAAATGAACTTCTGCTAATTATTGAAGCTATGAAAATGGAATATAAAATTGTTGCCCCACGAAATACTGTAGTGAAAAATATCATGGTGGTCGATGGTCTACAAGTGGAAGAAGAGCAACCATTGCTTGAGTTAGAAAGTGAAACAAAAGCATGAGCTTAAAAATTAAAGAAATGGGCCCTAGAGATGGTTTGCAAAATATTAAAGACAGTATCTCGACAGAAAAAAAAGTTGAACTTATTAAACTTTTGGTAGATGCAGGTTTAGACTATATTGAAATTGGGGCTTTTGTATCACCTAAAGCTGTGCCACAAATGTCTGATACACAAGCAGTTATTAATACCATTAGAAAATATACTCAAGGCATAGAGACCTCGGTTTTGGTACCCAACTTAAAAGGTTTAGATTTGGCCATTGAAAGTGGTATGCAAGAAATAGCAATATTCACAGCGGCTTCAGAAACTTTTAATCAAAAAAATATCAACGCCAGTATTGAGCAGAGTTTTGAACGCTTTAAACCTGTATGTGAACAAGCTTTATCACACAAGATAAAAATAAGAGCCTATGTATCAACTGCCTTTGTTTGTCCTTATGAAGGTGATATTGACCCAAATAAAGTTGTTCCAATCATTGAACGTTTATTAAATATGGGCTGTTATGAGGTTTCTATAGGTGATACCATTGGCAAAGCCAGTCCAAGACAAATGAAGGCTTTGTACAAACTAACTGCTGCACTGGGAATCAATCAACATTTGGCTGGTCATTATCATGATACATATGGCTTGGCTTTGTGTAATGTCTATGAAAGCTTGCAACAGGGTATACACACTTTTGATACATCTATTGGCGGGCTAGGGGGTTGCCCTTATGCTCCCGGTGCTAAAGGCAATTTAGCCACAGAAACTTTGGTTTATTTTTGTGAACGGGAAAACCTTGCGATCAGCCAAAACATAAAAAACTTACATAAAGTCATTAATTTCATAAATAAAAATATTCCTGCATAAGGCTAGAGTAAAACTTTACTTTTTAAGTGGCTTTAGTACTTAGCTCATATGTCAAAAAATACTGAATACCGTATAGAAAAAGACTCTATGGGTGAGATGCAAGTTCCTCAAAATGCTTATTATGCGGCACAGACGCAAAGAGCTGTTTTAAATTTTCCAATCAGTGGATACGTATTACCTAGAGTGATGATTCAAGCTTTAGGAGAAATCAAAAGAGCGGCAGCCTTGGCCAATGCCGAATTGAATTGTATTAGCTCTGAGCAAGCAAATGCCATTGTTGAAGCGGCTGAACAAGTGATTGCCGGGCAATTTGATGATCAATTTGTGGTTGATATTTTTCAAACTGGTTCTGGAACATCTTCCAACATGAACACCAATGAAGTGATTTCTAACCGTGCAACTGAGATTTTAGGTGGAGAAAAGGGCAGTAAACTGATTCACCCCAATGATCACGTCAATTATGGCCAATCCTCCAACGATGTGTTTCCAACAGCCATGCATATTGCGACCAGTTTGCATTTTAATAAGGTTTTGTTGCCCGCCATGCGCAGCTTGCATCAAGCACTTGATGAAAAAGCTCAAGCTTTTGATGACATTGTGAAAATTGGTCGTACCCATTTACAAGATGCTACACCAATCAGAATGGGACAAGTGTTTTCTGGCTATGCTTTCCAAGTACAAGAAGCCATTGAAAGAATAGAACGAGCCTTAATTTCAATCAGTGAGTTGGCTTTGGGTGGTACTGCAGTTGGAACGGGTTTGAATACCAAAGCTGAATTTCCCAAGAAAGCCATTGCTCAAATTGCCAAACATACCCAATTACAATTTTCTGAAGCACGTAATCACTTTGCAGCCCAAGCCAGTAAAGATGCCATTGTTGAAGCGAGTGCTGTTTTAAAAGGTTTTGCGGTCAGCTTTATGAAGATAGCCAATGACATTAGATTGCTTGGTTCAGGGCCACGCTGTGGTATTGGCGAGTTGATTTTACCAGAAACGCAACCGGGTTCATCGATTATGCCGGGTAAGGTTAACCCTGTAATTGCTGAGTCAGTTTGTATGGTCTGTGCGCAAGTGATTGGCAATGATGCGGCGGTAACCATGGGTGGACAAGCAGGTAACTTTGAATTGAATGTTATGATGCCGATGATGATTCATAATCTTATTGAAAGCAGTGACTTGTTGGCCAAGTCTTGTCACAATTTTGTTGAACGTTGTGTGGACGGCTTAAAGGTCAATAAAGAACGTTGTGAAAGTCTAATAGAAGAAAGTTTAGCCATGTGTACATCTTTGGCTCCTCTCATTGGTTACGATCAAGCGGCAGCCATAGCCAAAGAAGCATATAAAACCGGCAAGACCGTACGTAAAATTGCTTTAGAAAAAAATGTTTTGGATGAAGAAAAGCTGAATGAAGCTTTAGATCCAAGAAGAATGACTGAAAGAGATTTATAATTTAAGGAGTATATATGCCAAGTTTTGATATTGTGAATGAAATTGATTTTGCTGAAATTGATAATGCGTTAAACCAAGCCAATAAAGAATTAACCCAACGTTTTGACTTTAAAGGCAGTAATACGACTATTGAACGCAAGGACAAAGAAATTATGGTGAACTCTGCTGATGACTATAAAGTTCAAGCAGCGGTTGATGTGCTACAAGCAAAATTAGCCAAAAGAAGCGTATCATTAAAATCTTTGGAGCTGGGTAAAATAGAGCCCGCTGCTAGTGGTAGAGCTAAACAAAATATAAAAGTCCTTGAAGGCATTGAAAAAGATAAAGCCAAAGAATTAATCAAAACCATTAAAGACTCAAAACTTAAAGTTCAGGCTTCTATTCAAGGGGAAACCGTCAGAGTCACCGGAAAAAAACGCGATGATTTGCAAGAAGTGATTACTTTATTAAAAAGTTTAGATTTTAGTCTTCCACTACAGTTTAATAACTTTAGAGATTAAACATTTTAGCTTCTGCTTAAATTTGATTGGCTTTATACATACAAGCCATATTTATCATTTCCTTTTTATCTGATTTGTCATGATCAAGTAAGTACCATTAAAAATAACTAAGCCAATAGAAGCTAGTTTTTATAATTATTTGTAATTATTACATATTTAATTTTTTTATTGCTTTACAATCGGGCATGGCTTTGATACAAAGTGTCAATATCTTGGCAAGGGGAAATTTATGAAATACCTTTTATTATTCTTTTGTATTTTTTTATCAAGCATTTCTAAAGCGTCTAATTACGATCAAACATTTTGGACAGGGTCTGCGGGCTGTCTTGCTACAATTTATGTTCAAGGAAACAATATATCGTCAACTATTGCATCAGTAGAAAGCTTGTTAGGAAGAACATTGGCAAGACATCCTATGGCAAGAATGTATAATATCGATGGAGGAAGCATCCATATGCTATCAAGCACTGTTTCAACAAGCAATATACACCATAGTCAACAAAGCTGTACTACTGAATTAACAACTAAATGTACTGTTTGGGGAGAACAACTAGAATCTCAACTGGGTACACTGGCTACAACAGGTTTGGCAAATGTTGTTAGTTTGCAAATTGCTGGAACAATGAGTTTTAAAGATCCTACAGGCTCGGGTTGTTGGCCGATTGATGGTGAAGAAGATGAAACTTTTCAACCAAAACCAAGTATAGATCCATCAAAAGATTTTGATGTACAAAATAATTTTGTTGTTGTTCCCAGTGAGCTGGATTATGCAGTAATTCCAGGAATGAGCTTGGCTGAAATTAAGGCTATTCCAAACAATGTTATTTTAAAGGCAATGCAGGAGCAAATTATTTTAGCGCAAGATAATAACATTATGCTGACTAGAAATGAATATTTTACAGACCACCATTGGATGATTTTTACTCCACATGGTGCAGAACAAATTTATGAGCATATTATAGATAAAAATATAAACTTTAATTTTGGTGGTAAATTAAGTGACGTTAAAGTCTTAAGGCATATAGCAAATATTGGTAACATAAATCATCCACAAGGTTTTAGAAATATTCAAATTCAACAAACCCATGGTAATGGTTTTTCATTTGTTTTTAGAGGCGCTAAAAACTTATTGGGTCTATTATTCATGAGTACATCACCAGATCATATATCGCGCATACAAAATGATCCCTCGCAATTGTATGTTTATTACGGAAAACAAAAAAATGGTGATACAAATCAATATTGTGAACAAGCTTTGTCCGATATTAATGTGAAAAAAAAGGTTTTAATGTTTTTGTATGCGCTTGCAAAAGCTAATAATTGCATTTAGACTTAAAATGTGTCTTTTTCTCAATTAACCAAAAGTGAAGATCCTAGAAATTAATATAGATCTGCTAAACCACGCCTAGCCTAAAAAATTTATTAAACTTATAAACTTCTGCTTAAATTTGACTCAAAACCCGTACACATCTTTGCTCACTGCTTATAAATAAGCAGTGAGCATTGAATAATTATCAACACTTATAGCTATGGCATATAAGTTGCTTTATTCTGTCTTGGTCAATTTTATGACTCTCCCAAAATATTTGTGCACGAGGTTGAAATGAAAGTAATAAAAGTATTGAGTTTGATGATGGGTTTAGGTTTGTCTGGAGTTTATCTAAGTTCATGCGGTGAAAGTAATATATCCACATTGTCTGCGGACTCATATGTATCTTATTATGATCCTTCTGAGATTTCTGCTTATTACACCATCAATGATGGTTTTTCTCCTTACACACGACAAGCTGCTGTGATTATAAGGTTCAGTAAAGATGGCCAAATGTTAAGGTATGATGAAGGAACAAAAATTTATGCCAATGGCATTGAACTCCCGTTCATAGCTGAGGGATATATGCGCTACAGTAAATTTATTCCTTTGGATGACAACGCTACAACCATCACCATAACCACAGTAAAGTCCAATGGCTCAATCAACAATGAAGTCATTGTTTTAGCAGAAAGAGTGCAGTTAACTCAATACAATCATAATGACATGGCGCCAGACTTACTCAGTAATACTTTAACATTAAATTACTTGCCGGCAGTGAATACGGATACCAATATTAATGTAGGTGGAGGAGAGTGCTCTAATCATTATGACACACCATCTGAGTCACAAGGCAGTGTTAGTTTTAATTCTAATGATTTGAATGAGCAAGACTTAAGCAATTACATTTCAGGTGAGAGAATACATTTCAGAATTAGAAATCAAAAAATGATGGCACCTCCAGAAGGTTTTTCAAACGGTCATATTGAAAGCAATGGTTTTACAACCTTTGATTTAATTGTTCCGTAATTTTTTATGGATTCAGTATTTTTTTTATCACTGAGGAAACATCTAAGCGATCTTGAATAATTTGCATGTTAAAACCATCATCTTTAACCTTCATTCGGGCATAAGTGATTGGGTTGACGGTGGTTAAGGTATCTTTTTGGTTGATTTTTTTTAGCATGCTGTCTGATTCACAAGCCTTTTGTATTCCCCAATGAGTATTGTTTTCAGAATAATAGGGCATGGGCTTTTGATAAATGTGATCAATCATAGCCACAACACAGGCTTTATTTTGATATATACCCACATTTTTTTCTTCAGTTTTTATGCATAATGCAACGGACTCAATGTCTACATCGCTTGGATGATACAAGTGAATCAAAGTTAAACATTCATCATGAAAAGATTGTAAAAATTCAGCAAAATGTTGGCGTTGGTTGAGTATAGGAGAACTTAAACTTTTTGGCAATGCTTCGTATCCAGTGCCAATAGATTTATATACTGGAGTAGCAACCATAGCTTCGTATTGTTTATGTTTTTCTTTTTGATATTTTTTTTGAATATCACATGAAGACATAAACAAAACTAGAAAAAATAAAAATATGTGTTGAATATTATTCATTATATAAAACAACTTAACATAAATTTATTTAGAATAATAATACTCAACATAAAGATAAAAAAATAATATTGACTTTACCTAAGTGTATTCGCTATGAATGCCATCATGAGATGGGATAAAAAATTTATTGTTGTAGGTTGTTTAATATTTTGTTCAGGGTTAAAAGCGCAGACAGTTAATCATATATGGGTGCATTGTACTTTATTAAAGGTAAATTCAATGCTTGCCCAAGCTGAAGATATTGTTTTTATAGGTCTATTGGCATTAGGACAAAATAAGTTTTTGCAACTTAATCGGACAGAGAGCATTGAATTGAATCTACAAGATGACCAAATTATTTGGGGTGTTCACTTAAATTCTGGAAGCTATGAACATGTTCAGGTCTATGAGGAATATAATATTATTGATGTTCTTGGAGATCATCATTACCAACTCAATTGTACACGTTTACCGGGAAGTAAAATATCCATTCAGTTTGAAGAAGTTGATTCAATTTATAAATTAGAAAATGAAGCAAACGGCAAGGGTACTTATTGGCTTAACAAACCTTCAACGGCACCTAAAAAGTTTTAGCTTTGTTCAAGTAAAAATAAAAAAAGGCGCAATTTTTAATGCGCCTTTTTAGATTATAATTAAAAATATTTAAGCTTCTAAGTTTAAAAGCTCATTCATGGCTTTTTCAATGCCATCTTCTTGTGGTACTTGTACTTGTTCTAAAGTCCAAGCTAAACCAACTCCCGGTGTATTGGCACCTGCCAATAGCTTTGGTGGGGCTTGTAAATGATAAAAACAATCATTGGCTATCCTACGAATAAGATGTTCACCAAAGTTAGTTACCTCTGTATCTTCGTTAACAACCAAGACTCTACCTGTTTTTTCTACAGATGTTTTTATAGCATCCCAATCGTATGGGTATATCGTACGTAAATCCATCACTTCAATATCTTGACGTCCACGTTCAGTATTGATTTTTTTTGCAGCATTAACAGATAAAGGTAAAGTTCTACCATAACTGATTACGGTTAGCTTATCCCCACTGGTATATTTTTTTGCTCTACCAATAGGAATTTCCATCACTTCTGTTTTTGGCCACTCAGGTTTCCATTTACTTCTATCACCTAAGGGGGCGTCGATCATTCTTGAAAGTTCTTTCTGATCGGTTGGTGCACCTGGGATAACATCATCTGTTTGTGTACGAATCAGTGCTTTTGGATACATAAATAAAACAGGGTTAGGATCTTTAATGGCTGAGATCAATAAACCATAAGCATCTAAAGGATTGGATACAATGATCACTTTCCAGCCAGGCATATGGGTTGCGATTGATTCAAATGAGTGTGAGTGATAGACAGAACCGTGTACACCTGAACCGGTTGGGCTCATTACAACCATATCAATATTAAATTCGCCATTGGTCGTCCAACAGGTGTTACCAGCCAATTTCATTAAATCTATGGTATTAAAGATATAGTCAACAAACTGAATTTCAGCTACAGGTTTTTGTTCGGCCAAAGCTAAACCCATAGCCATACCAATGATGCCACGTTCGTCCAAAGGTGAGTTCCAAGCCTTTTCTAAGCCTTGTGTACAGGTAAAAACACCGCCAAGTGGAGGTCCAACGTCTTCACCAAAAATATCTTGAACACCCAATTGTGTTTCACCAACATGAAGTGCCATTCTAATGGCTTGTGCTATCGATGCCATATTCTTATTCCTCCTTAAAGGTATGCATGTATACTGAGTCAGAAGAAGGTTTTTCTTCTTTTCTCACTTGGTCCAAAGCGTCTTTGCATTCTTGATGAGCGGCATCGATAATGCTATCCACTTCTTTTTTTGTTAATACTTTTTCATCTAAAAGTTTGGCTTTGTAATTTTCAATACAATCTTCCTGATCATAAATTCTATTGGCTCCAGAAGATGAAGAATGCCCATGTAAGCGAGAAACAGATGCTTCTAAGCAGAAGGGCTTTCTTTCTTTACGCACATAATCCATGGCAGCCTTTAATCTTGTATAAGATTCTTCAGGATCATTACCATTGATAACATCCGTTTTCATGTTAAAGGCTTCTGCTCTTGCAACAATAGACTTGGTGCCATTAACTTCACTGTATGGAGTAGAAATACCAAAGCGGTTGTTGGTCACAACAATTAAAATAGGTAGTTCCTCTTGTGGACGGCTTGCCCAGACTAGACAAGTTGCAAAATCGCCTTCGGCGGTACCTGCATCACCACCAGTGACAATGGTAATACCTTTTTTACTGTTTCTTTGGGCTTTGGCTGTACCAATTGCAAAAGAATACTGAGTTTCAATAGGCGCATTGACTGGACACACATTCCATTTTTTTATGGCAGGGTGGTTCACAAAGTGACGACCACCAGAGTATGGATCAGTCTTAACGCTGGCCATTTGACGAATAAGGTTAATAGGTTCTTCGCCCATGCCTATGATACAACCAGAACTGCGGTAATGCAGATGAGTATAGTCATAGTCAATGCCATAACCTTTATTGACTAAAGTTCCTAAAGGAACATTAAAAGCCTCTTCACCAGGACCTCCAATCCAAAAATGACCGTCAGCAGACTTTGCCATTTTAATTAATCGTTCTTCCATGGCACGAGTTCTAACCATGTTGGTAAATAATTGTTTTTTTAATGCGTTATCTAACATAATGACCTACGATGCTTTTCTATTGGTTTTTTTATTAACAGTATGAATGGCATGACCTAAAGCGTTTTCAGCAGCTTCCATCAAGCATTCAGATAAAGTTGGGTGAGGGTGGACAGTTAAAGCAATATCTTCAATCACTGCACCCATTTCTATGGCCAAGGTTCCTTCACCAATCAGTTCAGAAACATGCGCTCCAATCATATGAACTCCTAAAAGTTTTTCACTACCATTTTCAGCAATCACTTTAACAAAACCGTCAGTATGCCTTGAAGCTAATGCTCTTCCAGAAGCTATCATTGGAAATTTACCGGTAAAATAGTCAATACCTTTTTCTTTAGCTTCTTCTTCTGTCATACCGACACTGGCCACTTCTGGATCTGTAAAAATAGCACCTGGCATTGCTCTTACATCATAGACAACATTTTTGCCGGCAATGACTTCAGCGGCTACTACGCCTTCTTTAGAAGCTTTATGTGCTAACAAAGGTGGGCCAGCAATATCACCAATGGCATAGATATGCGGTACATTGGTTTGCAGTTTCTCATTGACTGGAATTTTTCTATCAAAAGTAACTCCAGCTGCGTCCAAGTTCAGAGAACTACCATCGGGCTTTCTACCTACAGCTAACAAAATAATATCACAAGCCACTTTTTCAGTTTTGCCATCTTTTTCAATACTAACCTGTAAACCATCTTTTGTTTGTTCATAGCCTAAGGCTTTAGAACTTAGATGGATATCCATATTTTTCTTATTACAAACTTTGGCAATTTCTTTAGCAATTTCTTTGTCAGTGCCCGGTAAAAGTTGATCTGTCATTTCAACAACGCTGATATGCGAGCCAAATTTTTGATACAGCATGCCCATCTCTAAACCAATAACACCGCCACCAATCACCAACATTCTTTTAGGAACTTTTGTCCAATCCAAAGCATCACGTGAATCAACCACAGCTTTACCATCTAAGGCAAAACCAGGAATTTCAATTGGGCTAGAGCCGGCAGCTATAATTGCTTGTTCAAAAGTCAAAGCACTTGTTCCTTCAGCACTTTCCAATTTTAGCTCATTGGGAGATGTAAAGCTTGCTTTGGCTTTAATGATTTCAACACCAACATTTTTTGCTAGACTTGCAACACCAGAGGTGAGCTTTTTAACAACACTGTTTTTCCAGGCTTGTGTTTTGTTAAGGTCAACGGTCACTGTTCCAACATTAAGACCAACTTCATGTGCTTGTTGCATTTCTTCATAAAGTTTACCAACACCTATAAGGGCTTTAGAAGGGATGCATCCCCAGTTTAAACAAACGCCGCCAACGTTTTCTTTTTCAATCAAGCAAACTTTTTTGCCCAATTGTCCCAAACGAATAGCAGCCACATAACCACCAGGACCTCCACCAATAACAACAACTTCAGTTTTCTTCATCATCTTCCTTTTCTAAGGGGGGATCTTACCCCCTTCTTCAACCAAAAACGTGGTTTTGGTTCATATTCATAAAGCTGTACTTGTGAAGCGCAAGGCCTTTGCCTTGCGATGATCTAGTACAACTTATACCCTTTAGGGTGCCCCACCCAGGTCAGAGTCGGCACAGGGCCTTTCTTCCTCTGGGTTTGTTTATATGATTTTCCTAAACTTTAAATTAAATCTCCTTACAACATCATTCTGCTTGGGTTTTCTAAATTGCGTATCACACTGGTCATAAAGTTAGCTCCCATCATGCCATCAACCACTCTGTGGTCAATGGATACAGATAAGTTGGCAATTTTTCTAATCACCATTTGACCATCACGGACAACTACTCTGTCTGCAATCTTATAAAAACCTAAGATACCCACTTGCGGATAGTTGATCACGGGAGTGGCCAGTAATCCACCATCATTACCCATGCTGGTTAAAGTAAAGGTACCGCCTTGCAGTTCTTCTGGAGACAGTTTATTGTTTCTGGCTTTATCGGCCAGTTCAGTAATTTCAGCAGCAATTTGTAATAAACCTTTTTGATCTGCATTTTTAATAACAGGCACAATCAAGTCATCGTCTTTGGTTGCAACCGCAATACCAATATTATAGTAATGCTTGATCACGATTTCTTGAGTGTCTTCATCTAAGCTTGAATTTAATTTTGGGTATTCTTTTAGAGCACTGCAAATGGCTTTGATGATAAAAGGTAAGAAAGTCAGTTTCACACCTTTATCGGCTGCTTCTTGTTTGAGCATGCCACGAACACGTACCAATTCATTGGCTTCAAGTTCATTAACATGGGTAAAGTGAGCAGCGGTATTTTTAGAAAGCTGCATATTTTTAGCAATCGCTTTACGAATACCTCTGAGTTTAATTCTTTCTTCAAGAGGGCCATTGTATGCTTGAGGCACAAAGTTAGGAACAGTTTGTACAGCTGCAGCACTTGCAGAACTTCCACCACTGGCAACAAATTGTTCTACATCAGATCTTAAAACTCGACCATGCTCTCCAGTGCCAGGAATAGAGGCTAAAGCAATGTTTTGCTCTCTTGCAAATTTTCTAGTGGCAGGAGACGCCAAAACCAAGCCATCTTGAGCTGTGCTTGCAGGCATAGAAATAACATTTGAGTTTGTTGCTGGAGCAGAGGAGGTCTTAGCTGGAGAAGAAGCATTTGAGCTAGGAGTTGCTGAAGCAGTTTCTTGTTTAGCAGTGTCTTTAGCAGGACTAGTCGCAGCACCATCGGTTGCAATTTCTGCCAAAAGTGAACCAACATTTACGCTTTCACCCTCAGGAGCAGCATGTTTAACCACGGTACCAGAAACTGGAGACGCAATTTCAACAGTTGCTTTATCAGTCATAATTTCTACCAAAGGCTGGTCTTCTTTAACGGTATCACCTTCGGCTACAAGCCATTGAACAATTTCACCTTCATTAACACCTTCACCTATATCTGGTAAGTTAAACATATGATTTGCCATGAGCTTTCTCCTTCTCGTTATTATTAAACCTGTTGAATAACCGGCAGAGATTTATATTGCTCAGCTTTAATGTCAACAGGATTTGGGTTTTTGTTTAAGTTTTTGCCATGCGCTTGCTTGGATTTTATATGAGATTCAATAAAAAATTCCGCGGCTTTGTATGAGCTTCTAACCAAGGGACCAGAGGCAACATAAATAAAACCATAAGTCATGGCCAATGCTTGTAATTCTTTAAATTCATCCGGATGAACAAAACGCTCAACAGCCAAGTGTTTTTTACTGGGCTGCAAGTATTGTCCTAAGGTTAAAAAATCAACTTGATGGGTTCTTAAGTCTGCAAAAGCTTGTTTTAACTCATCCAAGGTTTCACCCAAGCCTAACATAATAGAGCTTTTGGTGTAAATTTGATCTGAAAAGCTTTTAGCAGCTTTTAAAACTTTTAGAGATTGATCATAACCGGCTTTTCTATCCCGGACAGTGGGGGTAAGACGTTCAACCGTTTCTATATTATGGGCAAAGACTTCAGGTTTGGCGTCTACAACTGTTTTTACGCCCATGTGATCACCCCTAAAATCTCCCACAAGACATTCAATCATGGTTTGGGGGCAGGTTTCTTTAGCGTAGCGAATGGTTTTTGCAATATGTGCTGCTCCACCGTCTTGTAAGTCATCTCTGTCAACCGTAGTCAGTACAATATAGTTGAGATTCATGGTTTTAATGGTTTCAGCAGTATTGAAGGGCTCCATTTCATCTAAAACGCCTTTTGGGTTACCACTGTTAACCGCGCAAAATCGACAGCCGCGGGTACAGGTGTCTCCCAAAAGCATGATGGTAGCAGTACCACCATTCCAGCATTCATTGATGTTGGGGCAAAGTGCTTCCTGACAGACCGTGGCCAACTTCTTTTCACGCAACATTTTTGCAATGTCTTGATAAGATTTGCCACTAGGAGCTTTAATTTTTAACCATTCCGGTTTTTTTTGAAACCGTGACGTTGTCGCCATAATAAGTAGTCCTATACACGCATAAGCATATTTATCAAGTCAATATGCGTACTTATAAAAATATTAAGCTGATTGCGGTTAATGCAATACGCAATAAATGTTTTGAAAAGTAATATTATTTTGGTATGAGCTTGAGAATGTTAAAACTTGTAGGGAATAAACTTTTTTTGCGTTGTATTATGCTGTTCTTTGTGGCTGTTCAAGTCAGGTATGTCAGTGCAAGCCCATTTTTACACAACAATACCTTAAGTTTTTTAGGAAAAAACTTCACCTCAGAGTCCAATTATACCGAGCTGCGCGTTAGACATTATCAACTTGAAATGTGGATTGATCCCAATCAAAAAACCTTTAAAGCTCAGGCAACTTTAGATTTTACGGCCTTAAAAAATGGAAGCCAAGTGATTTTGGATGCAGAGCTGCTTAAAGTTAATTCTTTGTATGTTAATGATAAAAAAGTTGATTTTGCACAAAAAAATATCAGCAACACGCTTAATTTTATGCATGAGTATTCAGCTGGAGATACTTTTTCTGTAAGCATCAATTATCATATTGATTACAGTGTTTATGAAAAAGAAGGTAAAACTAACTTTAAAGCTAAAGTTAAGCCAGGCTTATGGTTTGTTGACCCAGAAGATACCCAACTGGAAAAAGGTTTGGCTTATACCAAGTTTGAACCGCATTTAGCCGCTAGAATGTTTCCGTGTCAAAATACACCCAAAGTCAGAACTTCTTTTAAATCTATTATTCATACACCTAGCGGTATGATGGCTCAAGCAACAGGAGATCCTGTGTCTCAGTTGCATGGAGATGATCAATCTACTTATATTTTCCAATACAATCAAAGTATACCGGTATACTTGTATGCATTGATTGTGGGTGATTTTAAACAAACTCAAATTTCTGTTTGTTCAGATCAATCTTGTTCTGTAGATCTTTCTGTGATTACTGAAAATCAAGAACAATTACACGCATCAGCGCTTAGGTATACAGAAAGTGCCGCCAGTTATATTGAAATCTTATCAGACCAAAGTTTTTTTGCCGTTCCATTCCCAGTCAACACCATGCGTTTAATCTTTGTTCCACCTGGAGATGATAGAAGGCCTTTTGCTGCTATGGAAAATATGGGCATGATTATTTTTAATGAAAGCTATGCATATTCTGATTCTTTTTATAGAAAAGGGACCTTACCGCATGAACTGATTCATACCTGGTTTGGCAACATGTTAACCACTGAGAACTGGCAAGATTTGTTTGTGAATGAAGGGCCAACAGCTTACTTTGACAATGAGCTCTTGTATGAGTTTTTTCCAAACAAACTGGCTTTAATTGAGCGTGAATGGCAGTGGCAACGACATAGAGTTTATCAAAAGGAGCATATTCAAAAAAGAGATCCTGTGCACGGAACCTTAAAACTTAATTCACAAGGTTCAGAGAACACTATTTTTGATCTGCCTAATGGCAATGATATTTACAGTAAAGGTGCTTGGTTGTTCAAAAGTGTAGAAAATGCCATTGAATTTGCGCAAACGGGGCATGGCAAAATTGGTATTCGATGGGTGATGTCCAGTATTTTAAAAAAACAAAACTTGCCCAGATCAATTACGCTGGAAGAAATGATCAATGATATTATTGCTTATACACAAATTTATGCCAGCAAGCACAACTTTACCCTGGCAGAAGGTTTTGCCCAATACATTCATATGCTAGCATTTGAACCTGGCATGCCAGTTATTTCTGTGCTTTGCGAGTATGATCAAAATAAAAATCAAACGTATGTTATCGTTACTCAAGACGCAACAAAACTTGTTCATAATGCAGCACTTCCGCCTAGTAAAGCTTATCCCCTAGGAGTCATGGAAATAAAAACTTGGTCATTCAAGGATGGTAAAAATGTTCAATATCAGATTATTACGCCTAATCCACAGGATATGAACACGCGATTTACTTTTCCAGGGAAAGTAGGAGCCTTATTAGATCCAAAAGGTAAGCACTTTGCATCTATCAGGCGTGATCCTGAGTGCTTGGGACCAGTGGAGCACTTTCCCATTGCAGAAGATGATTTTCGTGTGAATAATATATTTTAATTATTTTTGCTCGTTCGAGTCAATTTTGCATACCGTATCAATACCACCCCGGGTTTGATACACGACAGTCAAAGTCATTTCTTGGGCTTGCAAGACTTTGCTGATGTCCTCATAAAGTTTGGCTGTGACATGCTCTTGGTAAATACCCACGTCTCTATAACTCAATAAATAATATTTAAGTGATTTGAGCTCTACACATTTATTGCCCGGCATATAGTCAATGGTCACGCTACCTATATCCGGTAGACCAGAAAAAGGACAAACTGCCGTGAACTCATTGGTGCTGTATTGAACCCGCTGCTTTGGGCCAGAGTAGGGGAATGTTTCTAAGATGCTGTTATCAACGGTATCCGGGGATTTAAACTCTAAAACTTTACCTTCTGCTATTGCCATATGTTTACTCCTTATGAAATAGTGTTCATGTGCTTAAACTGTTCAAAGCCATTTTTTCTTAAGTGACAGGCATCACAATTGTTGCAGCCATAGCCCCAAGGATGCCGTTGACTTCGATCACCTCTATAACAGGTATGCGATAACTCAATGACATCATTGAGGCCATCTAAATCTTTTGCCAGTTGAAAGGTTTCAGCTTTATCAAGTTGCATTAAAGGGGTGTGGATTATGATGTTTTGCCCTAAAGCCAGACTTAAGGTTTGTTGCTGGGATTGGATAAAGTCATCTCTACAGTCAGGATAACCAGAGTAATCAACTTCACAGGCACCAATAACCAAATCATTGATCCCTTTAGGAATAGCGTAACATACCGCAGAGGTTAAAAACAGGGCGTTTCTTCCAGGTACAAAGGTTGTGGGCAGTTCATTTTCTCCTTTTTCGCCGGTGGGCTCCATGTTTTCATCGGTTAGAGCGTTGTGACTTAAGCTTGATAAAAAAGACAGGTCTACCATTTTTAAAGGAACAGAGTGTTTCTTACATATGGTTTGAGCACATTCCAACTCAACACTGTGTTTTTGTCCATAGTGGAAACAAATGGCATCAACGTGACTAAACTTTTGTTTGGCCCATAACAGACAGGTGGTAGAATCTTGGCCACCAGAAAAAAGAACCAAGGCAGCATCAGAAGCCATTAAAAATCACCCGGATATTGAATATTTAAGCCTAAAGTAGGGCGCCAAATGCGAATAGCCTTGAGATGATCAAACGTTGTGGATAAGTCCTCATACAATACTTTGGCCAGGTTTTCACTGCTGGGATGTTTTAAGCCTGGTAGATCGTTGAGGACTTTATGATCGTATTTTGTTAAATATTCGCTCAAATTACGTTTAAGATCATCGTAATCCAAAAGCATACCGGTTTCTGGGTTAATGGGCCCTTGAAAAATAGCCAAACCTAAATAGGAATGCCCATGCATTTGTGCATTAAAATGATCTTTAGGCACATTGGTCATGTAGTGCGCTACTTCTAGATTGAATTGTAATTCTAAACGAACATCATGATGACTCATATTAAACTCCTTTTTCCTCAGGGTCCCAAATATATTTATGCATTTGTAATTGCATGCGATACGGCTTTTTGGAAGCTAAAACCCATTGAGCCAGTTTTAAGTTATCCAAATGTTTAAAGTTAGGAGAGGCCAAAACCGTAAATTTATCCCACAGTTCAAACTCATCTGAAACCTTGGTACAAAAATCAAAATCTTCTTTATTTTTAATGACATATTTAATTTCATCAATGTTTTGCTTTAGATGATTAAAGTTGTCATAAATATTTTTATCCATCTCATTGGAGCTGGGTGTTTTGATATCCATGATAATTTTGACCTGTTGGGGCACTTGCTTAACAGACAAAGCACCGCTGGTCTCCAACATCACTTCATAACCATGGTCAATCAAAGCTTGCATCAATTTAATACTGTTTTCCTGAGCCAAGGGTTCGCCACCAGTAACTTCAACCAAGTTACACGTATAACTTTGTACTTTTTCTAAAATAGCATCAATACTCATGTCTTGGCCTTGATGAAAAGCATAGCCAGTATCACAGTAAGAACATCTTAAAGGGCAGCCCGTTAAACGAATAAATATGCAGGGTCTGCCAGCAAATGAAGATTCACCTTGAATGCTGTAAAATATTTCATTGATCCGTAAATTCACAGCTCAGCTCATAACGTATTTGGAGCATTTTAGGCAAGTTTTTGTTAACTCACAAGGGACACAAGAGAGCTTAAAAGATTAATTTATACATGTTCTAAACGCTTGAACACCAAAAGCTGATTGTTAGCTGGCATGACATGATCCTCAACCAGAGTAAAGCCAGATTTTTCAAAAGCGGTTTGCACGTCTTCAAAATTACGTATGCCTTGTTGCGGATTGGCTTCTTTTAAACTTTGATCAAAGCTTTCATTGCTAGGAGAAGTATATTGACCCGCATATTTAAACGGGCCATAAATAAAGACCAGGGCATCTCTTCTCAAAGAGTGCCCTAGAAGTTTAATGAGTGTTTTAACCTGTTTCCAAGACATAATGTGAAAAGTGTTAGCTGAATAGACCGCTTGGTAAAAGGTCTTTTTGGGAAACTTATCCACACCCACCTTAAAATTGATAGGGGCTTTAATATTTTGGGTTTTAGATTCTTTTAACCAGCTTTTTATACCCATGTGATTCCCAGGAACATCTGAGGTGTGCCAGGTGATGTGCTCTAGCTGCGGAGCCATGTAAACGGCATGTTGACCTGTGCCGGTTCCTACCTCTAAAAGGTCACCGTTAAGGCCATTTAAATAGGGCTTTAAAGTATCAAAAATAACCGTTTTATTGCGTTCGCAAGCTGCTGAATAAGGCTTTTGCATTTAGATACTCTAGGGCTAGCCACTCAGTATGGCAATCTATTTTTTGTTAAATGGCCTTAGTTTTTTAGTTTTATATGCATAGGGTTATGGTAAAATAGTAAATAGACTTTTATAGCGCTGTCATTTTACTGATTATGAATTTTAAGCAAACACATATAAAAATCACTTTAAATAAACTGTTTAACACTCTGTTTTTTATGGTTTATTTTCTTTTATTAGCTATAAGCTTATCTTGTCAAAACTCAGTTATTAGCACAGGGACATCCAGCCTTGCATCCTGTGGAAGCTACTCCGTTCATGAAAAAAGCTGTTCAATCGCCCATGGTGAGGGGAAAAATTTCTCGTTATGTACAGGCGGCGATTGTAATGCCGTTACAAGCTGTCAAATTGTATCCTGTGATGATGGTTACTTTGAAAAAGAGGGTCAGTGCAGGTCTTATTCAGCACAAGGAACCGTGTATTATGTGAATAGTCAAACGGGCAATGACCAAAATTCAGGAACTTCGCCAGAGCAAGCTTGGGAAAACTTGGATAAAGTGAATGCTGAGATTGCCTCTTTTAATCCAGGGGATTCAGTTCTCTTTGCCAGAGGGAACACATTTTATGGTTCTCTCAATATCACTCAAGATGGACAGAATCAACAAGCCATTCATCTGGGTGCCTATGGAGAGGGTAAACGACCCATCATCACCGGGTTAAAAAAAGTAAGCAACTGGAATAATGAAGGCAATGGCATATTCAGTTCAACCATCAACATGGCCAGTAATTTAAATATGGTTGTTGTCAATGACCAAAACACAGCCATGGGGCGTGAACCCAATTCTGGTTGGTTCACCATTGATAGCGTCCAAGGCAATACAGCCTTTACGGATTCAGACTTGGCCAGCAATCCCAATTGGCAAGGCGGAGAAGTGGTGATTCAAAAAAACCCATGGATTGTTGATAGAAATGCAATTACAGGCCACACAGGACAAACAATAACTTATACGGATACTTCAGCTTACAATGCTGGTGTTGGCGATGGTTATTTTATTCAAAACCATCTTGATACCTTAGATGAATTTGGAGAGTGGTATGCGGACGGTAACCAGTTTTATATCTACTTGGGGAACAGCAATTTACAAGATCATGATATTTACGTCAGTGGTGTTGATACTTTAATTAACTTACGTGATAGAAGTAACATTATTGTGGATGGTTTACATCTTAAAGGTGCCAACCAATTTGCCATAGATGTAGCCAGTGCTGAAAAAATTATTGTACAAAACATGTTGATTGAGTTTACCGGGGACACTGCCATTTACGGCGAGCACATTACTCAACTCGGGCAAGGGCCAGAAAAAACAATTCGCAAAAATACTATCTATGATTCAAACAGCAATGGAATAAAATTAATCTCGGTTGATCAGGCAGTGATTGAATACAACAAAGTTCATAGAACTGCATTGCTTCCTGGAATGGGTGTCAGTGGTGACAATCAAAGTACAGCCATCAGTTTATGGGGTCCCAATGGCCAAATTCAATACAATGACATTCAAGATGTGGGCTATATTGGAGTTCGTTTTGCTGGTGGTGATAATACCCACGTTTACAGGAATCACGTAAAAAATTATTGCCTACAAAAACATGATGGGGGTGCCATTTATACCTATAATGGAAGTAACACTTTGTATTCTAATTTAACCGTTTCTGAAAATATTACAGCCAGTGACCCAGAAAGTGCCAACATCAATCATATTGATGTGGTTAGAGGTATTTACCTTGATGATTTAGCCAACGGCATAACCGTAGACAATAATGTTTTTTATGGCTCCAAGAAAGATGGTATGAACCTGCATAATACTTACGATATTAGCGTTACCAACAATATTTTTTATAACAATGCTGAGTCACACATTCAAATGCGTAGAGATAACCAAACAGTGGGTATCAGAGATATAGAAATAAAAAACAATACCTTTTTTTCATTGGATAATACGCAACCCTGGATTTACTATTGGACGATTGCAGATGATATACATCTGGCTGGAACAGGCACTGGCGGGCAAAACAAATATTTTTCACCCAGTTTAGCAACACCACTGTTTAAAACCTTAAAAGTGATCCCAGAAGAGTCACACAATTTTCTCAAATTGGCTCCTTGGCAAAATCTGACTCAACTAGAGACAAATTCAGAAGTATTGACAAGTGGGATACCTTTACCTGATGTACAATCTCTCAATGGGGCCAATAAATTTGGCAATGCCTCTTTTGATGCGGGCGTTTCTCCAGCTCAGTCCTACAATGCTGCTAGTACAGATCAACTGACCATTGATACCAACAGTCCTTTAGATGGCAATGCATTACGTTTAAGTTATCAAGGGACTCCATCTACAACGCCCACCTTGGTTTCTTTTCCTATTGGAGAAATTGTAGCTGGCCAAGATTATGTTTTAAGATTTAGTATGTTGGGAGAAAGTAACACGCCTGGATTAAAAGTGTATTTAGGACAATCGGGTTCTCCTTATGATTTATTAGCTAAAGAACATTTTTTACAAATACAAAACACCCGAACAGAAAATGAAGTTGTTTTCTCTGCCTTACAATCTGAAACCAGTGCTAGAATTTGGATTCAGGTGGATGAAGCTTATGGAGAACTCTATTTTGATAATTTTAGATTCCATGCAGCCAATGTTTCTTGGCCAAATATACAAAGTCATGTTCAATTTGTAGTTAATAATGCTGTGTATCCTTTACCCGTAAAATTGAATCAAAAAAGCATGCAAGATACAGAGGGTAACAATTACAACAATTGTGCTTTGATTCCTCCATATTCAGCAAAGATACTCCTGAAAAACTAATCTAAAGTTTTAATCAATGTAAAATTCCGTTATAAACAGCCATTATGTCAAATCATATTATCTTTGAATACCCTACAACCATTCAAGAAGCACAACTGGATAGCTTTGGTCATTTAAACAATGCGGTTTATTTACAGTTGTTTGAATTCGCCCGTTGGGAGTTTATCAGTCAAAGGGGCTTTGGACTTGAAAAAATACAAGAAACGAAAACAGGTCCTGTTATTTTAGCCATTAACATTAAGTATCATAAAGAGCTCAAAGCCAGAGATAAAGTAATCATCAAATCGCAAATGCAGAGTTTTAAACCAAAAATAGGTGAGTTAAGGCAGTGGATAGAAAATGACAAAGGTGACCTATGCTGCGATGCTATCTTAACCATGGGTTTTTGGGATACACAAAAACGCAAATTAATCCATGCAACGGATGAGTGGAAAGAAGCCATTGGTATTGATAAAAAAAGTTATTTTTGATCCGCAGTTGCAAAGTTTTCTAAAACAAGAATCCAACTGGCCAAAAATATCAAACAAAATCATGTTTTCAAAAAAACAGAGTATGGGTAAGACATGATGATCATTATCATATTGACTTTGATCTTCTGTGCCAATAACAATACAATTGGTTTTTAAGAAGCAAAAGGACGATGATAAATCAGGGATCTATTCTCATCAACTTTTTGGATGATGTATTCTTCATCACTAATTAAAAAATAACGATACTTGTATGTTTTTTGTTCAGAGGCATCAAACTTTACATAACCTAAATTTTCTTCAAGGTTGCAATCTCTGTAACTACGTTTTGCCATGATAAATGAGCTGTCTTTTTCTTGAATAAGTGGGCTGTAATCATAGCATATATGTTCGCTGTCCCAGTTTCCTGCATATTCTTTAATAGATAAAATATCAGAATATTCCATAATATTAATCCACCTCTTGTTTGCATAAACTGTAACTGATAGTGACCCTCTGCTTCTACTAAATCCTTCACCATTAGGATTTGGAAAAATAATAGAGCTTCTGTCAACACCATACACCAATTGCCATTCACCTATTAAAAAATGCATATCAACTGTTGAAAAAATAGCTGATTTATCATTGTCAAAATCTATATGTGCATTGATTATTTGAGATTTAGTTATGCGTAGCGTGTGCACATCATCATCATTGATTTGTGCCTTAACAACTATGGTGGATAATAATAATATAAAAGCCGAAAATTTTAATACTTTTTTAGTCATAAACATTACTGTTCAATAAACATGCCATAAAAAATACCTTTGACCCTTAATAATTTTCGGTAGTTAACAATAGGAAAGATAACGCATGGGGACATTAGATCGCAGGTTGCCTTACTAAGTTCTACGCATAATAAGCTTTACATTTTTTAAGCACTTTTTGCATGCGGTAATACACTATCGTTTTGCGGTGAATTTGGTTTTTGTCGACCAAACAAACGGTCCAAAAAGTTAGTCCAATCTTCTAAAATTCTGTAGGCGCAAGGAACCCAAATCAAAGTAAGTAGGGTACCACTGGTTAAGCCCCAAGCCATGGCCAAGGTCATTGGGATCAACATTAAATCACTACCGCCAATACCATAAGCTGTTGGAAATAAACCACTCACTGTAGTTAAAGAGGTAACTAGCACTGCTTTTAAACGCATACCGGAGGCTTTAACCAGGATTTCATCCAAGTTCATTTGTCCTTCTTTTCTTAAGTCATCAATATAACTAATCAGTACAATCCCAGAGTTTACAATAATCCCAGATAAGCCAATAACACCAATCATGGCTAAAAAGCTAACAGGTCTATCATGAAAATAAAAGGCTACCGCAAAACCAAATAAGCCCAAAGGAATGGTGGACATGATAATGACAGGGCGCAGGTAAGAAGAAAATAGGAAAACCAAGATACCAAAAATACCTATCAAGGCTAAAACCATGGCATTACCCAAACTCTCCATAGATTCATTGGTGTTTTCTTGCTCTCCACCAAAGACAATGCTGACTTCAGGATCTTCTTTTTTTAATTCATTGTAGATTTCTAGTACTTTTTGATTGGCAACAATACTGGTGATTTGTTCTTCATCAATATCTGCAACAACATTTTTTGAACGCTGAAAGTCAAAGCGTTTAATGATTGGGCTGCCTGGAACCACTTCTAAACGTGCTAATTTAGATAACTCTACAAGGTTGCCATTGTTATCCATCACTTTAATGTTACTTAAGTCGGAAGTTTTAGTGGTGTAGTTTTCTGCAAACTTAAGTTGTAAATCAAACTTTTTATTATCCAAAGTAATTTCTGTTACTAAAGTGCCTTCCAAAGCAGTTTTCACTGCATCACCTACACTTTGTAAGTTAAGTCCATGCCGAGCTACTTTTTCATGATCAAGCATGATTTTAATTTCATCATCACCATGAATATCATCAGTTTGCGGGTTAATAATACCTGGAATTTCTTTTAGTCTACTGATTACAGTCTGAGTGACATGTTCTAACTGTTTTTTATTGTTAGATCTAAACGTTGCTTCAACTGGGTTACCCACAGGCGGTCCATTGACTTGTACTTCAAAATTAAGTTCATCTAAACCTTCTTGTTCAATGGTGCGCAAACGGCGTAAAGCATCGGTGTACTTTAAATTAAAGGAAGCATCACGTGTGACATAAATGACCAGCATACCCACATTGTCAGATTCACGAGCTTTGGAATCTCCTGGATCAGTTTGAGAAACACCAGAACGTGCAACAATATTCTCAAGATCTTTGCCCAGCTCAGCCTTAACTTTGCGGCTAACCTCTTGTGTTATCGTATGCATTTTTTCAAGTGGGGTACCTGTAGGTGCAATTAAACGAGCAATATAAATTTCTGTTTGTTCAGCAGGAAATAAAATAAATTTATTCACTTTAACCAACATAAACAGTGAACCAATAATTAAGAGTGAGAAAAAAACAGATACGATATAACGTCTACGAACCAGAATAGCCATCAAGCTTTCAAATTTATCTGAGACGCGCATAAACCAGTCGCTGTTTTTTTTGTGGGTTGCATTTTGTAGATGATGACTTTTTTGCCGTGTAGAAAAGATTAATCTTGCTGGCAATAAAAAGAAACTCTCAATTAGACTAAGAACCAATGAAATAGTGACAATAATGGGAATAAACTTAATAAACTCGCCCATAACGCCTTTGGTAACAAGCATGGGTAAAAAGGCGGCTATGGTTGTCATAGCTGTACAAGTTATTGGAAGCCAGAATTGATAAGCCGCTGACCAAGCAGCTTCATATATATCCATTCCATCCTGCACCAATCGACTAAAATATTCGCTAATTACCACACTGTTGTCCACCAACATACCTAGCGCAATAACAATCGCTAAAATAGTAATGGCATCTAGATTCATACCTAAACTGTACATCATGCCAAATGTTCCCATAATGGCAATAGGTAAAGATAATGAGGCAAAAACACCGATCACACCGGGAAGAAAAATAAGTAAAAATACAACCACCAAGACCAAACCCGTTAAAGCATTGGATTGCAGGACGTTCATTCTGTTTTTAACTTTTGCAGACTCATTGTTATAAACCTTAATTTCTAAGCCATCAGGAACTTTTGTGTTTTTTAAAACTTCCTGAATTTCAGTAACCAATTCAATTGTATCTTGACCACCTTTTTTGGTCACCACCATAAGAGTAGCTTCTTCACCATTAACAGAAGCCAAGACTTCACTCTCAGCGGCACCATCAACAACTTGTGCTATATCTTTAAGTAAAATTTCTTTTCCAGAGAAGTTAGCTCGTACTACAATATTTTTAAGCTCTTCAATGTTTTGTACTTTGCCATCTAAGGTGACCAAATATTGTTGATCTGTTGATTCAATATTTCCAGCAGGAATATTTTGATTGCGTTTTTTTAATGCAGTCAGAACTTCCGCAATACTGACATAGTTATTTTGTAATTTTTTTGCATCCAGTTTTACACTAAACTCTCTTTGAGAAAAGCCAACCAAACGCACATTACGAACCATTTTATTATCTTCAAGACGGTCTTTTAAAAAGTCAGCAAATGCATCGCGTTTTCTATTAGTATTATCACCTAAAATAGCCAATTCAATGGCAGGAAATTCTTCTGAATTAAGTTCTTCAAATTTGGGTCTTTCTCTTAAATCAGCGGGTAGGTTAGAGACTCTTTGCACTGATTTTTGTAAATCATCCATAACAGTGTCTACGTCATAATGATCCATATCAACTCTAACTACAATAATGCTTTTTCCTGCTTGACTGGTAGACTTGGTGTCTTTTAAGCCTTTAACCGTTCTTATCTCATCTTCTATGGGCTTGGTAATCAGCTCTTCAATGGTATCTGGGCTTGCTCCTGGATACATAGTAGTAATGGTAGCTGTTGCAAAGTTTACATTGGGAAAGGACTCAGAGTTCATCTGTGATAAACCCATCAAGCCATAAATAATGGTAAAGGCCATTAAAATGTAAGTGAACTTATAATTTTTTATAAAGAACTGAATGATCTGTTTCATACTGACACCTGATTAAAAGCGCATGGGCTCTTACTAAAAATATTAAGATAGTCCAACATGGTTTGTATAATTAAATTTTGACTATCAACCAACTGTAGTTCTGTTTGTAACAATCTGTCCTGATCAGAAATATAATCACTGATAGACAAACGGCCTTGGTTGAATTTTTTTAAAATTTCTCGACTGCGCGTTTTTAAACTATCTAAATTATTTTTTTGCTGTTCAATAGATTGCAAAAGTAAAGAAGCATTTTTTTGGACAAATTGGAACTGTGTTAAAAAGTTTTGCCGCAATGTTTTAATTTCATTATCCAACATCATTTGATTAAGTTTGGTTTTATTGACTTCAGTTTTTGAGTTGCCTAAAGGTACATTGATATTCAAGCTTGCCATAAGGCCGCGTCTATTTTCTGCAAATGATTCTTCAAAAGCATCAAAGGCAGAAGGGTCCACTGCTCGGGTATAAATATTGGCATTAAGATTAATATCAATATCATCATAGGTTTTGTGAATTTTATTTTGAGTGGTGTAAAAATCCTTCACCACTTTAATCAATTCAGAGTAAAGTGTTTGATCCTCAGGAACAGAAACAGATTGTTGAATAAAGTTAACACATTGTAAAACATCGCTACGGGTTTTTTGTGAATCAAAGTCTTTCACTTGAATATCACTGTATTGTGATAACTCAGGAATAACTTTTTTAAACTGATCCACTATCACTTGTTTATTGTAGTTATACACTATCACAGCATTATTGCGTGAA
Organism: Oligoflexia bacterium; assembly: GCA_035326705.1. Taxonomy (NCBI): domain Bacteria; kingdom Pseudomonadati; phylum Bdellovibrionota; class Oligoflexia; species Oligoflexia bacterium. The sequence continues at coordinate 276,627 of DAOLES010000001.1, read as the reverse complement.
GCCAGCTGTGAACGATAAAAAGAGACCTCCGCTAAATCAGCTGCAGATTGGCGGTACCGGCTTTGAGCATTGTTGAGCTGCTGTTTAGCTAAATCGGCCATAGATTGTGATATTTTAATTTGTTCATTAACCGCAACAAGGTTCCAAAACATTGATCTCAATGTATAAAGTTGTTGGGCATGGTTTATTTTATTTTGAATATCTGCACGTTTTTGTTGCAGTTGGAAGCTATTTAAATTGGCTTGGTCTAACTTCCCAAGAAAATTTTTCCATAAATTCATGTTAATATTAAGGCTAGAAGTGGCAATAGAAGGGTTTTCATTACCAGACCCAAGGTCAAACTGTCGGTTGTCAAAACCAATAGAGGCTTCAACATCTAAACCATAAGGAATTTTTTTACGTACACCAAACTCCACAATATTTTGTGGTGATATAATGGGCTGAAAAGCAATAAACGCTTCTTCATTTGTATTAATATAGGTTGCGTTAGCAAAGGCCGAAGCACTGTACTGATCTTTAAATTCTTTTTGATTAACAGTAGCTTGTTCCTGAGCAATTATTGTATTAAAGCTATTGAGGTTTTTTTCTCCTAGATAATCTTTCAAAGAACTCTCAGTAAGCTCTAAAATGTCTTGTGCACGGCTTGTAAAACTGATTAGAACAATCAAGCTTAAGCAGTATTTTAGGTGTTTCATGCGGCCTGCATTAACATGATATAAAGTATGGATCAATAATATTTAAGACGTTTGATTTGTATTTTTCATTAACAGTAGCTCGGTAAGGGCCAAGAGTTTGCTTTGCACTAATTTAGGGTCGTATTGTACTGTTGATTTCATTAACTGGGTGGCTTTATCAATTTCACCCAAAGCCAAACAAACTTTAGCTAAACTGTACTCTGTTCTTAAATTGTGTGGATCTAAACGAAGAGACTTTTCTAGGGTTGCTTGTGCTTGGGGGTAATGTTTCTGTTGAAATAGATATTCACCTTTGAGTAGGAGAACAATAGGGTGGTCAGGATGTTTGCTTTCTAAATCATACAAAATATTTGAGTCATCTTGTAGAGCGTTGCATTCAAGAAGTAACCATACTTTATAAAGTGCTACATCTTCATCAAATCCATACTTTTCAGGCGCTTGCTCAATGTGATTTAAGGCTTTTTTATAATCTCCTTGAGCAACAAGCGAGTTGAGTATTTTGTGAAATTTTCTTTTTTGTAAAAATTTAAGCATTATTTTAAAAACCTGATATTCTCCAAAGACTATGCCAGAAATTATTGAAAAAGAAAATCAAACAGACTTAAGCTTTGCAAAATCTTTATTTCTAGGAAGACTTTTAGAAAATATGGTTTTCCCATATCCAGAAAACAAAGAGCAAGAAACAGTTAACATGATCTGTGATGCAGTTGAACGTTTTGCTAAAGATCATATTGATTCAGCAAAAATAGAAAAAGAAGGTACATTAAAACCTGAGTTTTTAAGTCAATTGGCCGAATTAGGTTTATTTGGCTTAATGATACCTGAAGAATATGGAGGTTTGGGTTTAAGCCAAATGGCATATGGCAAAGTTTTTGAGTGTATTGGTGGGATAGATGCTTCAATTGCGGTAACCTTGGGTGCGCATGCTTCAATTGGTTTAAAAGGCTTATTGTTAGCTGGCAATGAAGAACAAAAACAACGCTTTTTACCCAAATTGGCCACCGGAGAAATGATTGCAGCCTTTGCTTTAACAGAACCTGGAGCAGGTTCTGATGCATACAGCTTAAAAACAAGGGCAGAAGAGCAAGAAGATGGCTCTTACAAAATTACCGGTAATAAAATTTGGATTACCAACGGCGCCTTTGCCAGCTTTTTTACAGTTTTTGCAAAAACAAAATCTAAGGAAACGGGTAAAGAAAAAGTAACCGCATTTATTGTTACCAAAGACATGCCGGGTTTTAGTCATGGTCCAGAAGAGAAAAAACTTGGTATTAAAGCATCATCAACGGTTGAGCTACATTTTGATCAGGTGCATGTTCCCAAAGAAAATATTTTAGGAGAGATTGGTCATGGTTTTAAATTGGCTATGCAAATTTTAAATTCAGGCCGTTTAGGTTTGGCGGCAGGTTGTATAGGTGGGTCAAAAAAGCTTTTAGAATTGGCGGCTACTCAAGCCAATACCCGTAAGCAGTTTGGCCGTACCATTGGATCATTTGGTATGATTAAAGAAAAGTTAGGTTTAATGCAAAGTGAGATTTATGCCCTTGAATCTGCAACGTATCTGACCTGTAACTTGGTGGATCAGGGGATAGAAGATTACTCAATAGAATCGGCAGTCTGCAAAATTGCAGGTTCAGAAAAACTTTGGCATATAGCCAATGAAGCCACTCAAATTGCCGGTGGATCAAGTTATATGCAAGAATATCCTTATGAACGTATGTTGCGTGATGCCAGAATCAACATGATTTTTGAAGGAACCAATGAGATTCTTCGTTGTTTTATTGCTTTGTCTGGTATTAAAGAAACCGGTGAAAAGCTTAAACTTTTGCAAAAATCACTGTTGAATAAACCTATTAAATCTTTTGGACTGTTGTATGATTATGTCAGTAACAAACTATCACGCAATTTGTATGGAGATAGTATTAGGTTGGCGGATGTTAAATTAAAAAAAGAAACTTCTCTCATTGAAAGTTATGTTGTTGCTTTAGCAAATACAGTTGAAAAAGTTTTACAGCGTCATGGTAATAAAATTGTTGAAATGCAATTGGTTCAAAAACGATTGGCAGACATTACAATTGATCTATACCTAATGATAGCTTGTGTTTCCCATTGTTCAACACAAATTAAACAAGAAGACGCTCAAGTTGAAAATGCCTTAAAAATGACAAAAATATTTTGCGAACAAGCCCACCAAAGAATAAAAAACAACTTCAAACAAATGGATAATAACTTAGATGAGTCTATAAAAGATTTAGCAAATGTGACGCAAAATCTTGAAATTGTTTAAAGTTTAGCTGATACTGAATATATGTCGCAATCATTAGCCATAGAAATTCAACTTGAAGGTAAAGTTATAGAAAGCATTCTGTTAGAGCCCAATATCACATATGTTGGACGTTTAGCGGAAAACCATATAGTTTTGGATGACCCAGAAGTCTCTAGATCTCACATGTGCATCATTTTTGATGAGTTGCGAGGCTACAGAATTGAAGATCAAGCCAGCGAAAATGGAACATATCTCAATGGCCAAAAAGTTAATAAAGCCCCTGTTGCCTTGGGTGATCGCATAGAGCTTGGGCGTTATATTTTAAGATTGGTAGAAAATTCTCAGGCAAAGCGCGCTGTCCGCAAAGATGATGATAATGAAGATACCATGAATCTCAATACCACCATGAATATCAATGAAGCTGATATAAGTGCGGTAACAGGTAGTTACAACCCTAAAGTTCAAATGTTTTTTGAAATGGGTTCTCGTATGATTGAAAAAGAAGTAAGTTTTGATGAAGAAGTGAATGGTATGCCTAACTATGTTGAAGTTGAGATGGTTTTTGGCAGTAAACGTATAAGAAAAAGAATCAGTATTTAATTCAATAGTATATTGTTTGATAATATTGACCAAAGCACTCAACTAGCATAATTCTAATGCTATTGTGGATTTCGAAAGTTTTATTGAATATGCATTAGAAGAAGACTGCCCACAAGGTGATATTACCTCAGAGTCTATTATTCCTTCACAACAAAAAGCAAAAGCTTTGCTACTATGTAAACAAAATTTGGTTTTAGCGGGCATAGGACAAACACAAAGAATTTTTAAAAAAGTTGATTCAGAAATTGAGTTTAAAATTTTGGCCGAAGATGGAAAGTCTTATAAAAAAGGCGATTATATTCTTGAGATTTTAGGTAAAGCAAGAAGCTTATTAAAAGCTGAACGTATAGCTTTAAATATCTTACAAAGAATGTGTGCTATTGCTAGTAAAACTAAGGAATACGTAAATGCATGTAAAGGTAGTCAGACAAAAATTTTGGACACCCGTAAAACTACACCCTTAATGAGAGAATTAGAAAAGTATGCCGTTTTACAAGGCGGCGCATACAATCATAGATTTAGTTTATCTGATGAAATGATGATTAAAGATAATCATTTAGAAGTTTTAAAATATGACTTTGCTAAAGCCATAGATCTTGCCAATACCCATCACCCAGATAAAAAGCTGGTGATAGAAGTAACTCAATTGGGACATGTTAAAGCAGTTTTACCTTTTGCAGATAAAGTGACGCGTATTATGCTAGACAATATGAGTAACGAAATGATCAAAGCCTCATTGGTTATTTTGCAAGATAAAATTCCTGTTGAAGTTTCTGGTGGAATTACTTTAGAAAGAATTCCCAGTTTATGTGAATTGGGAGTCAATTATATATCTGTAGGCGCATTAACACATACAGTTAAAGCAGCTGACATAAGCATGGAAATGCAGTATATATAGCCAGCATACAATGAAGGATTTAATTGAAAAAACCGATGTATTAATCATTGGCACCGGCTTGTCAGCGTGTACAACAGCCTTTTCTTTGTTAGAAGAAAATCCCAATATTCAAATTACCATGTTAAGCAGTGCCAGAGATTTAGACTACAGTGCAAGCGCTTGGGCTCAGGGTGGAATTGTTTATAAAAACCCTAATGAACAAAGCAGCGATTTAGTAAAAGACATATTAAATGCTGGGGCAGGGCTCTCTAATCCTATAGCAGCTAATATCTTGGCAGAAGAAGGGCCGGAATTAACTCAGCATATTTTATTAGATACCCTTAAAGTTCCATTTGAAAAAGACGATGGTGACTATAAGTTAACTGAAGAGGCGGCACATTCTTTCCCAAGAATTTTATATTGTGCTGATCAGACCGGTTTAAGCATCCAAACCCACTTTCTTCAATATCTTAAACAACATAAAAATATTCGCTTATTGAACTCTCATACTGCTATTGATTTGTTAACACCGTCACATCATTCTACCAATCAATTAGACCGTTATGCCGCTCAAAAATGTGTGGGTGCTTATGTTTTTGATGAACAAGCACAAAGGGTAAAAACAATTCTTTCTCATCATACAGTTTTAGCTACCGGTGGATTAGGAAGGTTATTTTTAAATACCACCAACCCAAAGCTTTCAAGGGGAGACGGCGTTGCCATGGCCTATAGATTGGGCGCTAGGGTCATGAATTTAGAGTTTATTCAATTTCATCCTACTGCATTTTATAAAAAAGGGAGTAAAAAATTTTTAATCAGTGAAACATTGCGAGGAGAGGGTGGTGTTCTTATTGACCATGCTGGCTATGCTTTTATGAAAGATTACCATTCATTGGCTGATTTAGCTCCTAGAGATATTGTGGCAAGAAGTATTCATAATGAAATGTTAAAACAAAATGTTAACAATGTTTACCTTGATATCAGCCATAAAGATGAAAAATGGTTAAAAAATAGATTCCCATATATTTATGAAAAATGCTTGATGCAAGGAATCAATATAAGTAAAGATCCTATTCCAGTTGTTCCAGCTGCCCATTATTCATGTGGGGGGGTATACACTAATGAAAATGCTCAAACGAGCATAGAACAGTTATGGGCAGTCGGTGAAACAGCCTGCACTGGACTTCATGGTGCAAATCGTTTAGCCAGTACCTCATTGTTAGAGAATATAGTTTTTGGTTATCGTGGTGGAAAAGCTATCGCAGAAAAATTGAAACATCCTTCAGAGCATTTTGATCATATTGCTGAATGGAAAAACGGTGATATTGTTATTGAGGATGAACTGCTTGTTCAAGATTGGATTAGCATACAGCATACCATGTGGAATTATGTGGGTTTGGTTAGAACACCACAACGTTTAGATAGGGCTCAAGGTATTATTAGAACTTTGAGTGATGATATAGCTAAGTTTTACGCTAATGGAAAACTAACTCAAAACCTATTGGCTCTTAGGAATGCGATTACAGTGGCGCAACTTATTGTGACTGCGGCTCAAAGAAATAAGTATAGTCAAGGCTGTCACTATTTAAAGAACCAAAAATAAATTTTATTGAGTTAATAAATCAAAGTTCTTGTAATAAAAATCGAGACAATTTTATTTTGTCCATATATACACGCTTTATACAGTATTATTAATAATTAAGGAGGAATTTTTATGTTGGGAATGGCAGAGTATATTTGGATGGATGGAGCAAGACCAACACAAAAGCTGCGTTCTAAAACACGTATTATTGAAATACCTGATGATGAAGAATTTAGCATTGAAGTTTTTCCAGAGTGGGGCTTTGATGGATCAAGTACTTATCAAGCTGCCGGACATAGTTCTGATTTAGTCCTAAAACCCGTTAATTTTGTACATGACCCTTTTAGAGGTGAAGGTAACTTTTTGGTTATGTGTGAAGTATTCAATGTTGATGGAACACCTCATAAAAGCAATACCAGAGCAGAGTTAAGAAAAGTTTTATTGGCAGGGGCTCAAGATCACGATCCATGGATAGGTTTTGAGCAGGAATACACCTTATTCAAAGGTAGCACTCCTTTGGGTTGGCCTGATAGGGGTTATCCAGCACCTCAAGGACCTTTTTATTGTGGTGTTGGTGCAGATGAAGTTTTTGGCAGAAATTTAGTAGAAGATCATGCTGCGGCATGTTTAGAGGCGGGTGTAATGCTGTATGGTATTAATGCGGAAGTTATGCCCGGTCAATGGGAGTTTCAAGTGGGTTATAGAGGTGTAGAAGGCGAATCAGCGGACCCTCTAACTGTTTGTGACCATGCTTGGTTTGCTCGTTGGATACTTTACAGAACAGGTGAAGAGTATGATGTTACTGCAACTTTAGATAACAAACCGGTTAGAGGTGACTGGAACGGTGCAGGACAGCACACCAATTTTTCTACAAAATCAATGCGCGATGAAAAAACTGGAAAAGAAGCCATAGCAAAGGTTATTGAGCGTTTATCCAAAAAACACGCAGAGCATATTGCAGTTTATGGTGATGGTTTAGCCCAAAGATTAACAGGCGAGCATGAAACCTGTCATATAGATGAGTTTAGATCAGGTGAATCTGATAGAGGTGCTTCTATACGTATTCCTATAAAAGTAATTAAGGATGGTTGTGGCTATTTGGAGGATAGACGCCCTGGCGCTAATGCTGACCCTTATCAAATTGCAACCAGACTTTTAAAAACTATTTGTGAATTGTAAGACTACTTTATTAAGCTTTTGAAACTGCAAGCTACGCAAAGTTTGCAGTTTTGCTGTAAATTTACATAAACTTTATTTTTAAGTACTTGTTTTAATTGGACTTATAATTGGTTTGAAATTTGCTTTAATTATGTTTGATGAATTCAGCCAAACATAACAAATATAAGCTATTGCTCTTGATATGCAGCTTTCTGTTTTTGAATGCGTGCAGTAGTTTAGAATCACAAAACTTCATTGAAATTCTAGACCCTTCATATCAGGATAATCCTGTTGAAAATCATAAAGCTGAGGGGAATCATTACCAAAGTCATCAGTTTTTTCAGCAAGGTTCAGAGTTTTCCTATGAAGGCCCCATTCAAGTTTTAATTTCAGATAATTTTGCAGAGCATACGCATGAAAAAAAATTCAGAATTTTAGACCCAGACACTCAAAAGTATAAAGATGTACAGTTTGCCGATCATATCAATAAAGATTTATTAAATTCTACCTTACACATTCAAGCTCAAGGAACACTACAAGATGAATCCTTGCTGATTAATAATTTAAATATTGATGAGCAAAGTTTGATGAATCAATTTATGGTGGCCTCTACAGTTAATGTAAGAAGCATTGTTTATGTAAGAGTACACTTTTCCAATGGCCAACAAAGCCAACTCAGTTCATCAGGTGTAACAGAGCACCATAACCGTATGAATGAACAATATTATGAGGGCAGTTGGGGCTATTTACAATTTGATAATGATCCAGATGCTGATGGTAATCCAGAAATCTATGCCATCACTTTAGATTCTAGCTCATCGTGGTGCAACTCAGGCATAGGTCTAGATACATTTGTCCCTCAAGCAAGACAAGAAGTTTTAAGTGATCATGGAGTGGATATCAATACCTTTGATAATATCATTTTAATAACACCCAATATGCAAAGTATTTGTGGTGGTTTAGGAGGCTATGCAGAGTTTGGGACACCCTCAACCAACCAAACCATGCGCTCTATAATTGTCAGACTTTTTGCCAGTGGAAATCATAGCGTTGTGATACCGCATGAAGTGGGTCATACCATGGGATTAGCGCATGCAGCTAACAATAGCCAAACCTACGGTGATGATTCCTCTGTTATGGGCAACGGTAGCGGTATCGGCTTTAAAACCATGTCAATGAATGCCGTTAATGTAGATGAGCTACAAGGATTTAGAAATTATCAAAATAGAATTGGAACGGTACAATCTGGGTTTTACACACTTTATCCATTAAGAGTTGATCCAGCAATGTCAGATGGGCCGCAAGCACTTAGGTTTTTATTAAGTAAAACCATCTATTTATCTTTTAGAACAGCGGTTGGTCTTGATGCCAACCTAACCAGTTCATACCTCAATCAAGTAAGTTTCCATGAAAAAGGCACAAGCTTAGCTTTTGATTCACAAATTAAAGAAACAATACAACAAGGTCAAACCTATACCAATTCTAATGGCATAAGTGTGAAAGTGAATGAAATAGGGCCAGGAAATGCTTGGGCTAAGGTTGAAGTCACTGTTAATGGTGTTCCAGCAAGCAATGCAAACAATTCTGCACCGGTAGCTAATGATCAGGTTGTGATTGTAAAACATAATGATGAAGTTTCTTACTCATTGGATTATAACGATAATAACTATGGTCCTGGACCTTACACATATAGCACTGTAGAAAATGTTGTTAAAGGAACTCAATCAGGTTCTGGGGTATTTAAAACCTATCAAGCGGCCAATAATTTTATTGGAACAGACACCTACAAATGGACCATGAACGACAATGATAAAGACTCCAATGAAGGAACCGTAACCCTTAAGGTCTTGCAACCAGGTGAACCCAGCGATGCATTTAACAATGCTGTTTTAAATGCAAGTTTTGGTGCTAACGGTAAAGTTACTTTTAATGTTAACTCTGGTAATGCTAGCGCTTTATCAACCTGTGATATGCAATTTGGTGATAATAGCAGCAATGAAAGTTGCGCTCCAAATAAACAGCATACATATGCTGATGGTGATTATGAAGCCTGTGCATTGCTTAAGGATACACAGAACAAAGTCATGATCGCATGTACACAATTTACGATCAGTGGTGGTGGGCAAGTTATTCCTGGGAATCCAGATGAAGTTTTTACCAGTTTTATCAGTTCTCAAGCCTGTGGCAATATCAGTTCTAATCAAAGTGCTTTAGGGTTGGTCTTTTTGATTTCATTATTAATTTTGATTAACGCTGCACAAGCCATGAACTTAAGAAAGAATAAATACACCTAAAATTTAATATAAAACTGATACTGATAGAGTTTTTAAAAAACAATCAGAACTTATTTCTCTCATTACAATGTCTAAGTTTTAGTCAGGTTGTATAAAAAATGAACAGTTAGTTAAATACTTTTTGTAAAATACAGGATTATAACAGTTTTTTTGTTGGCACGAAGCATGCACAATGAGGACATGCTCAAACATAGTGTAAATAAAAGTATAGCTGTAATTGGAATAATGTTGTTGGGTTTGGCCTGTCAAGCCTGTGGAAGCAGGGCGCAAAAAGCTATAAATCCAGACACAATTGAAGTTAGTTTTGACTATAATTTGAGTGATACCCATTCAGCAGTTCCTGTTTTTAATGGCATTCGACTTCATAAAAATTTTAATCTTTATTATCAAATTAATTCTTTAAAATCATTTAAACATCTCACTGTTAAACTGGCTAATATTGTTTTAAATCCCGGTCATCAACCGGTAAAACAAGGTTCATATTGGGTTGATCTTGAAAGCCTAGGTGACGATGGTGTATACAATTTAGATATTATTGCCATCGATAAAAACAATCATGTCTTACAAAAAACAATTAAAGTTTTTAAAAACGTGCGTCAATATGAACATATTCATCAATTATCATACGCAAAAGAAGAAAATATTGATCAACATGAAGCAAAATTTTATTCAGTGGGGGATATAAATTTAGATGGTTTTGCAGATGCGTTTTTACATATAGATAGTAAGCCAAAAATTTTGTTGGGTCCTGATTTTCAAACCAAATGGGATGTTTCTAATGATGATTGGTTTAGTTCTACTTATACTTGCGACATCAATGGAGATGGCATTAAGGATTTAGTTTTAGGGAATAGATATTATGGTGTTGCAGGAAAAATAAAGGTTTATTTTGGGCCAATGACAAGCAATAAAACGTTTACTCAAACAGTTGAATATCATGGTACTCACACATATGCGCCTGAAACAGGTGAGTATTTTGAATATGCTGGTGCAAGCATTGGATGTGCAAATCTAGAAGGAAACGACAAAAACACACTTATGCAATTTAACGCCAATGTTCAGCAAAATGGCTTGACTGTTTTACCTTCAAAGTTAGATTTTTTTTCATACAATGAAACGGAAAATACTTTAAATAAAAACGCTTATACAGAATACAGTCTTTTGCATTCACAGTATCCAAATGCAATAGAAGGTGATGTTAGCACATACTTTTCTAATCCAAAAGATATCAATCACGACGGTCATGAGGATATTATAATTAACGGTTGGTATGGTCCAGATAGTCAATACCAAGTAAAAAACTTAAGCATTTTGTATGGAAGTAAAAACAAACAGTATTACCTAGGGCCTGTTATTCATTCCCGTAATATTTATGATGATATTTTAAATGATAATATTAATCCTTTAGTCAGCAACAATACTTTTCCAAAACTAAAGGTTTCAATTTTAGATGATGTGAACCAGGATAATCACTTAGATTACAATTTCATTTACAATGAATGTATTACTTCGCAAAATTCGTGTAACTATCTAGATTTTAACTATTTAGAAGTTAATCAAATTACATCTAATCAAGAAATAGTCTATACAAGCACCCATTATATTGAGCAAGACCCGTTTCACCTTGCCGTTAAATCATTTGATTTTGATGGAGATGGTTTATTGGATTATCTTTTTTTAAATAGAAACCCCAACAATAACAAACTCTTTTTTGATGTTCAGTTAGCTTATAACAATGAAACCTTAAATTTTTTAAGCAGTTTAGATTTAGGGGAATCAAATGAGGAAGCATTATTTCTACCCATTACCAATAATTTAGGAGAACGATTTTTATTATTTGTACAATCTAATAGTCAAGGAAATTGGCAAACCCCATCTATAATAAACATTAAAATTTTTAAAGATGAATAATTCAACAAATATAATCATTAGATTTAGTTTTAAATTTATTTTTATTGTTGGTATATCTTTTTATTCTAAAGTTTTTTCTCAGAATATAAATCAAAAGTTTTATGGAATAACAGTAGCAGACAGCTATTATTTTAAACCAAAAAAAGAAGCCGGTGATTTTAACATTGGATTAAATTATATTAATCAATGGCAAAAAAATATTCAGCTAGAAGTTAATATTTCATATGCCATAGAAGGCCTAAATGAATTTTGGTTACAACCTAAACTTAATATAGTTTCAAATCAGTATTCAATTAAACCGTATTTTAGTTGTGGCGGAATTATTCAATTTCAACCAGAACGCAATTATGGTGCAAACATGGGAATAGGATTTATCTTTCCTTTAAAAAAAATATCACCTTTTTTATTTTTAAGGTTTTCCAACCAAGTCATAGTCATGGCTGAAAAGCCCAATGATATTATTTGGGAATTTTTTCAATTAGGAGCAATGATTGAATTTTAACCATGATAGCCTTGCGTTTAGTTTTATTTCTTAGTGTTTTATGTTGTAATCCGTTGCAAGCAAAAACTTATATTTTACAATATGGAAACAGTAAAACCTGTATTGTACATCTTAATCAAGCTATTGATTCTGTTGAATACAATGAGTCTGATAATAATAAGGTAGATATTGACACAAAAAAATACAAAACCTTGAAGATTAACTTTAAAAATATTCATCAAACAACAAAAATGGTTATTGTTGCTGGATATAGACGTCACAGCATTCTTTATAAATACAATAAAATGATCAAAAAACCTTGTTCACTTATCATTAAACAACAGAAAAAAACTCGTATCCATTTAAATCAACTTAATACTGAAATATCTTCTACAGAAGCAATAAACCAGGACCTGTTGGTAAAACTTATCCAATTAAAATACATAAATCACCATTTAATTCTAGAACTTAATATTAAAAATAAAAAGCGTAGCATGATTCAAAGTTTAGATTTTGAAATAGCAACCTTTAAAAGGAAAGGAATTTTATCCCTTAAACCTACCTATATTAAATATTTTAGAGATTTTAAAAGCAATTGCAAAAACTTAGAGGCAAAAAACAGTAAAGTTTGCCATGTCATCATAAAAGATTTTTATAAAAAAGGTTACGGTTTACAGTTAAAAATATATCCAGAAAGTAAAAAAAATAACCCTTTACAGCTTTACCATAAATTTTCAGACTAGAAAGGGCATTTCATCTATTATTTATAGTTTTAATAAGTAAATAAAAACCTCTTTTAACCGTAATTATTTTTTTTAAATAAAATTTTTAAGCCAAGTAAAAACTAGATATAAGTGTTTTATGTTGCACCCATCCATACATATTAAATGGCTCAATGATGAAAAGGGCTATGGTTTATTTGCAAGTAGTTTTATTCCTAAAGGAACCATCACTTGGGCCTTAGATAAGATGGACAAGGTCTATCTAGCTAAACAAGTCCAAGAAATGGATAATCACTATCAGCAACAAATCTTTAAATATGGCTATAGAAATGCAAAAGGTCACTATATTGTATGCTGGGATCTGGCCAAATACATGAATCACAGTTGTGATCCAAATACACTGAGTCCTGGCTTAAAATTTGATATTGCCATTAAAGATATTCAAGCTGGTGAAGAAATAACCACGGATTACAGTTCTTTAAACTTAGAAGAAACCTTAAACTGTGCTTGTGGCATAGGTCACTGCAGAGAACAAATTGAAGATAAAGATTTTGAAACTTATGTAGATGATTGGGACGATAAAATTAACCAAGCTTTTACTCAAATCAATAAAGTTCCACAAAAATTATGGCCATGGGTTGAGGAACAGAAAATTTTAGAACAGATCCAGAAAAAAGGCGGCAAAATCCCAAGCATCATCAAACATAGATACAAAGAAGGGCTTAGTTTATAAAGCGAAAGAATGATTGTGCCTTCAAACCCTAAAGAACTAACCAATAAGGGTTGGTCAGAGTTACGATTTTATATCATATTTGGTATAATAGCACTTCATATCGCTATAAACACCTTATTATGGAGGTTATTATTAATCATCTGAGTAAAACTTTTTTTTCTATAAAAATACTCTTTTTAACGGCTTTTTTAGCTTCATGGGGCTACAGCCAAAATATATGCGAGCATGCATCCTCAAGTGATGCTAAGATATATTCTGATTTTGCTGAAAGTAATGATTTAATTGACTATTTGTCTAGCTCTAAGGCTAAAACCATAAAAGATACCATTCTTAAAATATACAATGAATACAGAGAGGTTGCATATACATCGGGTCACTTAAAGCACTGTGATACAACCAGTCAGAAATTGAATAAATTTTTACAAGATGAGACAACATTACAAGCCAATTTGCTTTTTTATCATCCCAATGGTGAAGTTGAAGAAACGCAAATTTTTCATGTTGTGGTTACTGTAAAGTACAATAATAAAAATTATATTATTGATATGACTCATGATCAATTTTTTTGTTCAAATGAAGGTGTTCTTATTGCAGAAGAGGTAAATTACAATCCAAGGATTAACGAAATTGGCTATGCTAGAAGATCTAAAATAATTAAGAACGCACCAAGAAGTACGTATTCTGATATCAAATACTGATTAATTATCACTATAGACTTTACTTCTGATAATGTATATTATGTTAAATTTTATTTAGGGTAAAAATATAAGCTTTCTCCCAGCCTCAGTCTTTTTAAATCTAATTTGTTATGTTGCCAGTCTGTTTTTAAAAATGAATTAAGTCATTTTTAATTGAAGAGTTTAAAATTAACTTTATTTCTTTGACAAGATGCTGCACTAAATTTATGTAATCAAGATATTGATCAGTTGACTGAAGTTTGGTGAAACTCCAACGCTGTCCCGCAACGGTAAATGTGAAAGTCCGATCGTTGATTGATTTAACCTTAAGTCCCGAGGAGGAAGCTTGAAACAGTTCTGTTGTTTATTGTTAAGCCCTATTTCCCAATTATTATTAGCTCAGAAGGTAGGATTATGAGAGTTATTAAACGTGATGGTTCATTTGAAGAAGTAAAAATAGAAAAGATTCTTTATGCTGTAGATAAGGCATGTCGTGGGATATCCAATGTAGAATCTATTGAAATTGCAAAAAAAACCATCAGTGGCTTGCACGAAAACAGCACCACAGAAGAATTAGACAAACTGTCCATTCATAATGCCGTGATGCTCATGGCTGAAGAACCCGCTTACTCAAAAGTTGCAGCGCGCATGCTAGCAGACATGATTAGAAAAGAAGTTGGGCGAGATACATCTTTTCGTGAATACATTCAAAACGCATATGACCTTAATTTACTCAATAAAGCGGTCTATGACCTAGCCAGCCAAGACTTTGACCGCTTAGAATACAGTATAGCTCACCAAAGAGATGATTTATTTGAGTATTTTGGCTTACAAACAGTATATGATCGTTACTTATTAAGACATCCCAAACAAAGAACAGTCATTGAACGCCCACAATGGCTTTACATGCGGGTAGCTTTGGGCTTAAGTCAAAATACTGAGGAGGCTCTTGAGTTTTATGAGCTGATGAGCACATTTAAATACTCTCCAGCCACCCCTACTCTTTTCAATTCAGGTACGCAAAGACCGCAGTTGAGTTCATGCTACTTGTTAACGGTTGAAGATGATAGCTTGGATGGTATTTATAATTCCATTACCGATTGCGCTAAACTTTCTAAATTTTCTGGAGGCATAGGCATTGACTGGACCAAGGTCCGCTCATCTGGTTCACTGATCAATGGAACCAATGGTTTAAGCAACGGTATCATCCCATTCCTAAAGGTTTTTGACTCTTCTGTCCATGCGGTTAATCAAGGAGGAAAACGCAAAGGCGCAGCGGCCGTTTATTTAGAAAACTGGCATGCTGATATTGAAGACTTCTTAATGTTGCGCAACAATACGGGTGCTGAAGAAAGAAGAACCCATAATCTTAATTTAGCCCTTTGGATTTCTGACTTATTCATGCAACGGGTTGAAAACAATGAAAACTGGAGCTTGTTTTGTCCAAGTGATGCCCCTGAGCTCAATGAGTTGTATGGTGAAGCCTTCAATGAAAAATACAAATCTTATGAAGCACAAGAAGTCTATAAAAAACAAATTCCTGCCCGTGAACTGTATGCAAAAATGATCAAAACTTTAGCTGAAACCGGCAATGGCTGGATGTGCTTTAAAGATAAGGCCAATTTAAGATCCGCTCAAACGGGAAAGAATAATCATATTATTCACAGCTCAAATCTATGCACGGAGATTTTAGAAGTAACCGATTCTCAGCATACGGCAGTATGTAACCTAGGCAGCATTAATTTGGCTAGTTTTGTTAAATCTAAAACTGAGTTTGACTTTGAAGGTTTAAAAGAAACTGCGCAAACCGCAGTAAAATATTTGGATAGAGTGGTTGATATCAACTTCTACCCTACACCCAAAGCAAAAAACTCTAACCAACAATGGCGCCCCATTGGCCTAGGGATTATGGGTTTGCAAGATGTTTTATTTAAGATGAATATTCCGTTTGAAAGCGACGAGGCAAAAATTTTATCTGATAAAATATCTGAGTGTGTGTATTATTATGCCGTAGAAAAAAGTGTTGCTCTGGCTCAAGAGCTTGGTTCATTTGAAGAGTTTGATAACTCAAAATATTCTGAAGCCATGCTGCAACCCATGCTGGCTTCAGAGTATCAACAACATATGCCTGCTCTCAATTATGATTGGCAAGCCTTAGCAGAGAAAGTAAAAACTCAAGGTATTCGTAACAGTCTTATGATTGCCATTGCGCCTACTGCAACAATAGCCAGTATTCAAGGGGTATATGAAAGCATAGAGCCGCAAACGGCCAATATTTTTAAACGCGAAACACTCAGTGGTGAGTTCTTGCAGGTCAATAAATACCTTATTGAAGCCTTAAAAGCTGAAAAGTTATGGTCTCATGATTTAAGAGATAAGATTGTCATGAACGATGGATCTATTCAGAACATTGAAGAAATTCCGCAAAAAATTAAGGATGTTTATAAAACATCTTGGGAAATTTCTCAGAAGCAATTGATTGATATGGCGGTTTCTCGTTCTGCATTTATTTGTCAGTCGCAATCCCTTAATTTATTTATGGAAGCGCCTGATCTGAATAAATTGTCATCCATGTACATGTATGCTTGGAAATCGGGTGTAAAAACCACTTACTATTTAAGATCAAGAGCAAAAACCAGCATCAATAAAACCACTCAACACAACTCAAATACCAAAGACTTGGTTGACAGTAGATTAAGCCAAGAAGCCATAGCCTGCTCTTTGGAAAACCCAGAGTCTTGTGAAAGCTGTCAGTAAATCTAAGGAGATGAATCGTGATATTAGAACCAAAACTTAATTTAACTTTAAGGCCTATGCAGTATCCACAGTTCTTTCAACTGTACCGAGATTCTATAAAAAACATATGGACCACAGATGAAATAGATTTTTCAATGGATATTGAGCATTTAAGAGATAAAATTAAAACTTCTGAAGCACATTTAATTAGACGCTTGGTCGCATTTTTTGCAACTGCTGACAATATTGTTGCTCATAACTTGGTGTTGAATTTTTATAAACATATCAATTCTCCTGAGTTTAGAATGTTTCTTGGTAAACAGTTGTTTGATGAAATGTTGCATGTTGAGACCTACTTACTGCTGGTTGATAATTATATTCCAGATCCAGCAGAAAGAAAAAATGCATTTTCTGCCTACATGCAAATAGAAAGCATCAAAACCAAAGCCGACTTTTGCTTTAAATACATGGATAGTATTGATCAATTGCAAGCAACCCAAACTACAGAAGAGCGGCAAGCGTTTTTAGAAAATCTTATTTGTTTTGCTGCTGTGATTGAAGGTTTATTTTTCTTTGGGTCCTTTGCTTACGTTTACTTTTTAAGAAGCAAAGGCTTATTACCTGGCTTGTCTACAGCCACCAACTGGGTGTTCAGAGATGAGAGCATGCATATCAATGGGGCCATGGCCGTCATTGAAGTGATTAAAAAAGAATATCCTGAGCTGTTTACTGACACGCTTAAAGCAAGAGTTCACGCCATGTTAGAAGAAGCCATTGAAGCTGAGTTCCTATTTTGTAAAGATGCCTTAAGTTTTGGTGTCACGGGTTTGACAGAAAAAGATATGAAACAATACTTGCAATACATTGCGGATGTTCGCTTAACTCAATTAGGCTATGAAAAGCATTATAAAGTAAGCAATCCCTTTTCATTTATGATTTTGCAAGATGTTCAGCCCTTAACCAATTTTTTTGAAAAAAGAGTGACTGAATATCAAAAAGGCTTGAACACCAATGTTTCTGATATTACCTTTGATGCAGCATTTTAAATTTTGATAGGAAAAAATACTTACGCTAAAGTTCTATCAACTTGCGTAAAATATTTTTGGTATCGCTGGGAAAATCAGAGTTGAGCATCCATTTAGCATAATCTGGGTGGTTTTTGACCGGTTGATCTTTGTGTTTGCCAAAAGTAAAGACAATATCGCCCTCGGGCGTTTTTCTTAATTTTCCACCGTAATCAACCACACCTGGACGTGTGCAATAATCATGCAATTGATGGATATTCATTTGTGCAATGTCTTCGTATTTTTGACACTGGCCCACAAACACATCAATGGTAGCTTCAACATCATTTTGCGCATCGTGCGCGCCTTCTAAATCCTTGTTGGCATAAAATTTTAGGGCCGCTGTTAAGGTTCTGGGCTCCTTTTTTCTAAAGATCACGCTCATATCAATGAGCTTGGTATCATCATGCGGAAAAGACATGTTGGCTCTGGCAAATTCTTCAATGAGTAAAGGCACATCGTATTGATTGGAGTTGTAGCCCGCAATGTCTGCGCCAGCAAAAAAGGTTAAAATCTCAGCCGCTAGTTCTGGAAACTTTGGACAATCTTTTACCATTTCATCGGTGATACCATGCACAGCAATCGCTTCTGGTGGAATAGGCATACCTGGGTTTATGTATTTCTTATAAACCTCTCTTGCGCCATCTGGATGCAGTTTAATAATACATATTTGGACAATTTTATCTTTTACCGTACTGACCCCTGTGCATTCAAGGTCATAAAA
The DNA here is from genome assembly GCA_035326705.1 of Oligoflexia bacterium. Taxonomy (NCBI): domain Bacteria; kingdom Pseudomonadati; phylum Bdellovibrionota; class Oligoflexia; species Oligoflexia bacterium. The sequence continues at coordinate 258,107 of DAOLES010000001.1, read as the reverse complement.
GCAGATTGGGCGCTCTAGTTTAAAATTCATAAAAGATTTACTATCACAATTTATTTAAAAAGTGTATTTGCTCTATACGCATGCTGTATTTATTCTTGGTTTCATGTTTGTGGGCTTTTTCTTTTCCGCTGATTAAGCTTTATCTTGTGGGTATTGATAGCAGTTTGGTGGCCATGTTGCGTTTGGGCATTTCATTGCTTTGTTTTTTGCCTTTGATAAGTTTTAGTCTTAATCACAAAGACAAACTAAAGTTGATTGCTTTAGGTATGATTCAATATGGCTTGATGTATGCGCTTTACATTCAATCTTATCAGTACTTAAAAAGTTATGAAGTGGCTTTATTCACCATCACCACCCCACTCTGGGTTATTTTATGTGGACAATTGATGCATAAACGTTTTTCTTTACAAAGTTGGGTCATTGCTGGCTTGGCTTGTATTGGAGCCCTTGTTTTAGTGTTTAATGCTCAAAATACGTATTCCTTAAGCCAAGGTTTTATTTTGGTTCAAGTGGCTAACATTTGTTTTGCTTTAGGTCAGGTATACTATAAATACTGGTGGCAAAGGTCTTCTAAGAAGAATCCGCTCAAACAAAGCCAGATTTTTGCTTATTTATTTTTTGGTGCCACCCTAATCAACTTTATGATTCTTGTCTTGAATCAAAAGTTAAATCAAATCAGTAGTATTAGTAACACACAATGGTTGATTTTACTGTATTTAGGAAGCATCGCCTCAGGCCTTGGTTTTTACTTATGGAACTATGGCGCTACTTTGGTCAAACATGCAACATTGGCCAGCTTTAACAATTTAAAAATTCCATTGACCATTTTAACTGCAATTGTTGTTTTTCAGGAACAAGGAAACCTCATCAAGCTATTGTTAGGTACGGTATGTATTATAATAGCCATCAGTTTTGCTGAAACAATAAAAACAAAAGACTTTTTATAGTTTTTTTATTTATAGCTTGTGATAAAACCATGTAAATTTTCTGCATCTATACCATGCAACATAAGACGGATCCCAGCTTGAACAGGTGATAAAGGAATAAAGGGATGTTTATTATTTACAATCCCCATAAGTTCTGCTCGATTAAAAAGTTTGGCTGTATAAATGGCAATGGTTTCATCCAATTGCAAAGAGTTGCTGGCTCTTTCAAAATCTTCTCGTGATAAAAATAATGCAAATAATGGCGTATACAGTTCTATTGCACTTTGCAGATCCAAAAAGTTATGCCATTGATCAGGCATATCATTTTGACTTAAGGTTAAGGCTTTAATGTTTGAAAAATCAAGATCAGATACATCTTTTGCTTCAATTTCTAAGTTAGCTTCTGCTAAGTACAGATTAAGTTCAATAATAAAATTAAAAATATTTAAATCATGTTGAACAAAAACATTGTCTTTTAAATCTATGATACGTTGAGGATACAAAGGCACAGCATTTAAAGTACCTTGTGCAATATTTGTATTTAAGAAAGCTAAGACCTGCGATCCAATATTAAAATGCCTTAAAATTAAATAATTGGCTTCAGGGCTAACAAAATTTTTCATTCCCCAACAAATCGTATGATGAAGAAACCTGCTTGATGTAAAAGTTGTTGGGATAAACAATCTAAAAAGTCTGATGATAACAATGGCCAATCTACCCAGCACTCTTAAAATAGGTAAGAGCACCCTTCGTGACCAATTTTCATTGTTTTTCATTAAAGCTAGTTTTACGTCATGTTCAAGAAAAGTACTGTTATCCAAAGCAAGGGCAAGCCAAGGATTAGGATTGTTTGGGTCATGTTTTTTTGTTTTAATATTCAAACTTTTTTCCTTTAACTGTATCGCATTAAATATTATCTAGTTCTTCTAATTGTAAGCAATACAACCTAGATGTTACTTTTGCAGTTTTTATCATTTTTTTATCAATATCAGGAATAGCCAATATGTTTGGATTGGATAAAATTTCATCAAATTCTTTTAAATGGTCTTGATCATGTTCTGCATGGTATAAATAAAAGCTTACCTGAGTATCTTCTAAGTTAAGCTGAGATTTAATTTTTTTTCCCCAATCACCCGCTTTATTTTTGCCGAGTCCTTCAATAATAAACATGCTACCCAATAAATCAAAAGGATTGCTTTGAGATGCTTTATGAAACATAAATGAGGATAAGGCTTCTGATCCAATATTTTTTTCATAGTTTTGAATGGTTTTTAAGTCGCCACCAACTGAAACATAATTTTGTTCAAGCATTTTGTAATCTTGGTGTTCCGTATAGCAATGTTGAATAAATTTTTCTCTTAAATCAGAAAATTGAGCATCTATCCCTGATGCAGCCCTAGCAATCCAACGACCACCATCAATAACTTGTTGCCTATGATTTAATAACAATGATTTATAATCTTCAATACGCAATTTACCTTGGTTTATTTTTTTTACAATAGAGATTTGATCAAGTTGACTTGAAAAATCAATCCATACCTGAGCCAATTGTCGCATTATTTTTGCTGAAGAAACACTCATGACTTCTGATCCCAAACTTCTAATAACATAAAGCCATTGATACATCGTCCACTTTCAGGAACATGACAAAGTATTTTTTGACCATGATGTAAGTTTTTTGTTTTAAGTAATTCATCTAAAATAATAAAAATAGATGCTGAACCTGTGTTACCTTTATCATACAAGTTGCTAAACCACTTATCTTCATCAATCATAGCCTCTGTTTTTTCTAATAATGCAATGGCTTCTTCACGCAAAGAGTGTGAAGAATAGTGACTGCAAAAATAATCTATTTCTTCTGGAATAATTTTACTTTGATCAATCAAATTTAAATAGTGTCCAACCCAGATAGGAATCATTTTTTTCATTTCTTCAAAATCTTGGCTAAGACATAAAAGTTGCTTATTTAAAGCCTGTTCAACACTTTTTTCATCTCCCCAAAAAGAAAAGTTATCATTTAAATGTTGGCCACCTGCAATCATGGATGTTTTGAAACGATCTGCAAAAGATTGAATATGGATCCAATGTATTTTTAATGAAATATTGTGCTGATTAGGACGATTTTCAAGAATAAATGCACCCGCGCCATCAGAAAGTGTGAACCGCAAAAAGTCCTCATTTAAGCTTAAGCTTTGCTTGGGACTGTAAAACCCTGGTTTAAAATATCGGCTACAAAATTCACTCCCAGAAACAGCTGCACAGGCATGCTCACCACTTTTTAACTGTAAAAATGCTGTTTTGATGGCCATCATGGCACTGCTACAAACACTTTGCAGACTTGAGATTTCAATTGGAGGAATGCCTAATTCAGCATGAACATGTGAAGCAAGTCCTGGTAAAAAAGAATCCCCCAAACTGGTGGCTGTTGCTAAAAATTCAATATTTTTTTTAGCAATTTCTGAGTTTTCAAGGGCATTGAATATCGCTTTTGCAGCCATTTGGTGATTTGAATGCAAAGAATTTCCTTGAGAATCAATAGCGTAATATCTTGATTTTATTTTATTTTGTTTTAAAACTAATTTTCTATACCTTGAAGGTACATCATCAATCATGCCAATATAACGTTCTATTTCATCGTTAAAAACTTTATTCCCAGGCAAGAATGTCCCAGTCGCATTGATATAAACCTTATGCATTGCGCATAAAGTAACATAGATTTTTAATAAACAAACGCTATTTAGAAAAAATAAAGTGATAGCAGGTATCACCTCTTAAAATATATTTTTCTTCAAAATGTGTGTGATAATCATTGGGTGGATTATGCTGGTTGTACATTTGTTTTTTGACAAGACTTAACTGCCATTGGCTTTGCATCATGTGTTCTGCTTCTTTGGCATAAAACTCCATATTGGTTGCCAAATGAATGTGTCCTCCTGGAATAAGCGTGTCTAATACATGCTGCATAAAAGGCATGTTATGCCAGCGCTTGTTGGCTTGGCCTTCTTTGGGATAAGGATTTGGGTACAGTAAAAAATAGTTTTGTACACTATTGAGAGGAATATGGTGGGTAATAAATGAAATAGCATTGCTTTGAATGGGGATAATATTCTTAATATCCATAGCATGCAGCTGATCATTGAATTTTCTAAAACGCATGGGAGACTTTTCTATGGCCAATAAGGTTTGCTGAGGATTTTGTTGTGCCCATAAAATGGGATGCCTACCCACACCACAGCCTATCTCAATATTCAGGGGTTTTTTAAGAATCTCAATATTTGGGTAACTATGATGACTGGGATTGGGAACTAAACTTTTATTGAATGGTCGCATGATGATTATGTGAATAACTTATAAGTTTCAGGATAATTTGTGCTGGCCTCAGCTTCAATTGTTAACCATTTCTCATAAGCCTGGTCGACCAAGTCATGCTTAAAGATTTTTTTAGCTTCTGTAATGTACACTTGCGCATGGCCTTTTTCACCTAAGGAAAGTCGTTTAAAAAAATTTTGCCATTGTGGATCAGGATGATGAATGGCTAACAAACCAAAACGCTCCATGCCTCGGGTTTCGATCATGCTGTTTATCATTAAATGATCCAATAAGCGTTCTTGGCCACCTTCAGCTGAACGCCTATGCATGTATCTTGCGTATCTACACTTTTCATCTGGTCGTAAGGGGTAGCCTAACTCGCGCATTTTTTCAAACACCAAAGCAAAGTGTTCAATTTCATCTTGTGCTATTTGCACTGCAACTGCAACCAAACTTAATTTATCTGGGTAACGCACCACCAACTCCATAGCAATCGAAGCAGCTTTACGTTCATTAGAAGCATGATCTGCTAAAAATAAAGGAAAATCATTCAATACTGCCTCTACCCATTGCTGTGAGGTGTGGTGTTTTAATGGAATTCCTTGTATAAGAGCTTCAATCGCAGAAACATCCACTGTTTTTGCGGATGGATGGGAAGAAGTTTTTTTAATGTTTTGTGTTGCCTTTGTCATACCATGTTTCAATGAAAGAGATTGGATAGGAAGTACCCTAGCCAGTCTACAAGCCAGTATGAAATATACTGTTTTACAAAAAAATCAAGTGCACGTAGTGCTTGTGGTCAATCAACCAAAACATGCCAGTAAAGACGATTTAAAAAACAATCAAGATACCCTAGATTATCTGTATATTTTTAAGGAACACTCCAATTTTACAGTGCATATCTTACATGAAGAGCAGGCCTTGCTACACGGTGTAGGACAAGCCAGAAAAATAGGCATGGACTATGCCTGCCATCATATCTTAAACAATGGTCCCAAGTCTTATGTTGTTTCTTTAGATGCTGATACATGCATTGATGCGAATTATATCCATCAATTACAACAACTGCCGGCACAACAAGTTTGGACCAGTTATTTTGAACACCCTACTTTACAGTTAAACCATACAGAAGAAGATTATAAAATAAGATCTTATGAATTGTATTTACGCTACTTAGCCCAAGGCTTAAAGTATGCCAATTCAAAGTTTAGCTACATACCCATTGGGAGCGCTTTTGGTTTGAGCAAACAGCTTTATTTAAAATCCGGTGGAATGGTAGAAAAAGATGCTACAGAAGATTTTCATTACCTGAATAAATTAAGAAAAATAAGTCCTATTGCGTATTTACCACAGTTAAAAGTTAAACCCGCTCCAAGAAAATCGAATCGAGTTTATTTGGGAACGGGTTTTTTTCTTGCACAAAAAAATCAAACTGTTTGGTTGCCAAAACTGAAAGCTTTTACTGAGCTTAAATGCCTTCTAAATCAAATTCAATGTTTTTGGCACACTCAAAGTTTATCTATGCAAGACCATTTAAATGATAAACAGTTAGAACTTGTTAAAAAACTAGAAATAAAACTGAATAAACAATTACAAAACTGCAAAAGTGAACAATCATTTACCAAAAGAATCCCGCAAAGTTTTGATGCCTTAGAACAAATTCGTTTTTTAAAGTTATCTTTTCACCAAGAGAGTAAAAGTTTAAATGAGAAACTGTTAAACCATGCATGTAAACTTATGGATATTGAAAATTATGGCTTAAAACAGGTCTTAAATTTTTACCGTAAACTTAAGTATTAACGTTCATATTAATGTATTGATCTTGACTGATCTCATAACGAAAGGCATCAGCTGGACCAGTTTTTAATTTAAAGTAATTTTTTACAATTCCAGCTTTATACATATTGCACTTTTCCATAACTTTAGAAGAAGCTTTATTTTCTGTGTGACATAAGGCAAAAACAAGAAGGACCTTAAGTGTTTCAAAACTGTACTTTAATAGAGCTTGAGCAGCCTCTGTTGCAATACCTTGCTTTTGATAGTCAGGATTAACCGCATAACCAAAGTTGGCCACTTGGCTGTTTTGACATACTTTTCGTAATGAACACCCGCCTATCAACATCTGTTTTTCTTTTAAAATGATTGCAAACTCATGCTCATAGGCATTAAATTGTTTACTTTTTTCAATACAGTCATAAACAAATTTTTTAGAATCCTCTTCGGTATTGGGTCCCCATATATCATATTGTGCAAAATCTTTTAATTTTGCATAAGCATGAACACTGGACCAATCTTCTTCTGTGTAGGGTCTTAATAATAATCGTTTTGTTTCTAACAAGAGCATGAGAGAAGGATAACTATATTTTATAAATAATAGCAAATCCCATGGAGCGGTTTTCTAACTGATATTTGGCTTGAAAATTAGTCGTGTACGCAAAAGGTTCAACTTCTTTAAAGCTAAACTGCTCCACAAAATCATTCATGAATAACTTTTTTACATCTTTAAAGTACTCCAAATAATCTGTCGCAAAGTAAATACAACCCTTATCTTTGAGTACCGTATAAAAATGTTTGATATTATCCGGACTAAAAATTCTTCTGGGCAAATGCCTGCGTTTAGGCCATGGGTCCGGAAACATAATATGAATAGCAGCTAAACTTTTATCCTCAAGATATCCAGCAAACAACTCTTCTGCATAAGCATGAATTAAAATAACTTGCTCATTAAGGCCCAACTTTTTATGCACTTTATCTTCTGCTCTTTTAAACCATTTTATAGATTTTTCTAAGCCAATAAAATTCAAATCAGGTCTATCTTGTGCAATTTCTTTAAGATACCTGCCCTTGCCAACACCAATTTCTAAATGAATATCTTGGACTTTGGCAAAAAGATCTAAAAAATTTAAAGGTTTTTTGAGTTCATCTAGATTATGAATCATCTTCTTCTTCAGATTTTAAGCTTGAAAAACTTTTTCCTAACCTTTGCGCGTTTTGCTGCAAAAGATTAAGCTCAGAAGCTGATATTTCATAACCTTGAGCTGAACAAGCATTTTTCAAAAATAAATCCCCTTGATCAATTGCAAAAGTCGAAATATCCTTTAAATAAGACTGTTTTTTATCTTCTGATTCAAGTTTAGGAATATAAGACAATGCTTCATGAAAGTACTGATCTTGTATAGCCAGCTCTACGATAGATTCAAGTTTTTGCTGGCTGATTTTACCTTCAGTAAAAAGGATTTTTTGTTTTTCTTGCCATTTTGGGAGTTTCCACTGCATGACTGCCAGATAATCATTTCATTCTGATTTGTCAATATGCTCAGAATATTTTTGTATTGTATACGCTAATAAATCTTGTTTATGATTGCTTAAGTGTTTTAATCGCACTTTTTCAGTAAGCTCGTTTAGAATTTTTCCAATAAGATAGTCTTTTTTTGGATTATTAAAAAGAATTTGAATATCTTTACCGTTAAGAGATAAGTCAGAGATAGCAAATAAATTTTCTTGGTTTTTCATTGTTTGCAGCTCATTTATGTAATGAATGTCCTTGCAATTGTATAAAAACTCATAGATATCTTGCCAATCAATGAGCTGCAAAGGTGCCAAATTCAGTAAAAAATCATGCTTTGCACTGAGTGAATTCTTAGAGGCTTCATAATAAGATAAGCAAAGTTGTATGTGTTTTAGCTTTTGTTGTGAGTTTTTAGGCCAAGACCAGTTTTGTATGATTTGTCTGGTTTTATCGAAATCACATTCATATATTTTTAATACCCTACTCTCAGCTTGATAACCCTGAGGCAGTTTACGAGAAAAATAGACAGCATCTATATTTACATTTTTAGAAAAAATATAGGGACTTAAATTTGTTTGATTACAAAAATCCAATGCAAGCACACTACTTTCAGCGGCAAATATCTTCAAAAACTCCGCTCCAATTCTCTCTTGGCTAATAGAAGTAATTTTTGATGATAAATCTTTTGCGGCTTCTATAATATCTTTGGAAACATTAAAGTTGAGCATATTAATAAAACGCGCCGCCCTTAAAATCCGCAAATAATCTTCACTGAGACGATCTTTAGCTGAGCCTACAGTATTTAATAACTTTGCCTCTAAATCTTTCCGCCCATGATGAGGGTCAATAAGTTTCCTCGCTGAAACATCATAAGCCATCGCATTAATTGTAAAATCCCTTCTCATAAGATCTTGCTTTAGACTCTGACCAAATGAAACATGTTGGGGGTGTCTGTTGTTTTTATAATTAGATTCAACCCTAAAAGGTGTGATTTCAATTGATAGTGGTTGTTTAAATAAACTGATGGTTCCGTATTTTTTATTTTTAAATACGCCTTTTGTAAAAAGCGCTCGCAACTGTTCAGGATTTGCACTACACGCTATATCCCAGTCATGACTCAATTTATTTAATAAACTATCTCTGATGGCACCTCCCACAATGTAAGCTTCATATCCATGGTTTGTTAATGTATTCAAACATCTTAAAATCTCTTGTGGAACAGAAATTAACATAGGGGGTTATTTCTTCTTTTTTGAGTCTTTTTTCTTAAATAAACCCGCAAATGGGGTTTTTTTTTCACTTTTCTCTAATTTAAAAATGCCAGAGGTCTTTTTTATAGATTTATTTTTAGTTAGCTGAGTTTTTAATCTTAAAACCTTTTTCGCCAATAAAAGATCTTCAGGATCATTTTCTAAAGCCTCAATTAGCGTAATCAATTGTTTCTTCTTATTGCCCGTCATTCTATAATACCTTGCCAAGGTTATTTTTGCGTCTTTATATGTACTATCAACTTCAATAATCGACTTAAGCTCTTCTTCAATTTTTTCTGAAGGGACTTTTTGGTTTTTTGAACAATAATATAAAATAATATTATACATAAAAACAACATACTCATGATTATTGGGAGAAAGTTCATTGGCTGCTTTAATTTTTTCTAAAGACTCATTGAGCATATTTTCAGAAAATAAAAACTTTGCTTCCGTATACAAAAGTTTACTCCTTTCTTTTGCTCCCTTTTCTAGAGTAAAAGGTTCATTATTGCTTATAGCATTGTAATATTCTTTGTTCAGCTCAGGAGATGTAAGAATATAAAGGGCCTCAATCAGATTTTCATAAAGTTTTTTATAGTTGTATTTATTGCTGTTTGAAAAAATATCATAACGTTTGATGAGTTTAATGGTATTTTTGTACAATATTGCCTCAGACAAATTTCTATCAGCACCTATTAATAGGTGCGGTGGAGCTTTTAACAAGCGTTCAACTTGCTTTTCTTTAAGGTCTTGAGCAGCATTAACATTAATTTCCGGGTTTGTTTTTTGTGCATCTTCAAGGGGTTTTTCTTTTATTTTTTTGCCAATAAAGCCCAAAATAAATAAAAAATAGAGAAATGTGTAGGTATCGTCTAATTTATTGACAACGCTCTGGTCTTCTAGTGCTCTCAATGTTTGTTTTCTTTGGTTAAGTAAATCAATGATCTTTCTAAAGCTTGTTTTTAACTTTATATTTAAAAACAAAGCTTTATGCTCATCGGAAAGATAAAGCTCTTGTTGCTCATCAATCAAATCATTATTTTGCGCAAATTTTTCAATAAATCGTAAAATTAAAGGAAAAGTATGAATATCAAAACTAAAAGGATTTGTGGGTTTTTGATCATTTTTTTCAATATTAATGTTTTCATATGTTTCATAGAAAGTGTTGTAGAAGCTCTCTTCTACTAATTTTTGTAAGGTTGAAAAGAGCTCTTTTGCACTGAGAAGATTGTTTTTTAGAATATATTTCTGTTGTTCTTCTATGCTGTTTAAAGTTTCAAGGTTTTCTATGTTCTCTGGTTTAAGTTGAGTTTGATTTAAGAGCACATGTAAAAACAAGCTTTGATCATCATAACTGGAAGCATAGATTATTTCACCATGCTTAAAAAACAACGTTTTTTCTTTTTCACCTAAACTGAGCGTGACTTTTCCAGAAAATCTATTAACAAAAATGCTGATAAGTTTGTTTTGTAACTTGTTCATGCAACGCATATTATTATAAGCTAAATAAGATTCTTTGCCTATACAATCTTAATTTGCGCAGTTTATCTTGATTTTTAAAAATATTTTGAGCTTGAACAAAAATAGTCATTTTAAATTTTATTAAATAAATACAAAAAACATTCGATAAATTGTTGTAAAGATAATTTTTTTTTTTTATAATAGCAGTATCTAACATTAACCTACACAATTAACATATGGAGATTTAATAATGCCAAAGAAAAAAACAACAGCGAAGAAGAAAACAGCTAAAAAAAAGGTGACTAAGAAAAAAGCCACCAAGAAGAAAGCTGCAAAGAAAAAAACAGCTAAAAAGAAAGTAGCTAAGAAAAAGCCAGCTAAAAAGAAAGCTGCAAAGAAA
>DAOLES010000001.1:0-247372 GCA_035326705.1 Oligoflexia bacterium | reverse complement strand
CTAAGAAAAAGCCAGCTAAAAAGAAAGCTGCAAAGAAAAAAACAGCTAAAAAGAAGACTGCTAAAAGAAAATAGTTAGTTTTAGATATAGGTGTTACTAAAAACCCTCTTTAGGAAAATTTCTTAAAGAGGGTTTTTTTATGTTAATCCATTTTTTATAAGCTTGATGTTGAATATTATTTCAAGAGTATTAAAGTTTATATGCTAAAAAGTGAGCTGGGCATGCAATTGATCTAAGTAAGGAAAAACATTAACTACTGTTTTAAAGGACTGATAATTCAACCTTTGCTAGTCTTGGAAAAAATAAAAAGGATAGTTTTCTGGATTATAAAAAAGCAATTTTATAATTTTACTGTTTATTCATCTTCATCAGCAAACTCATCATAACCATAAGGTTGATCCGATGGTTCTTCATCATCAAGAATATCTCTTAAAACTTGGCTGGTTTTAAATGTAACAACACGCCTTGCAGAAATTTCCATTGCTTCACCCGTTTGAGGATTCCTACCAAGTCTGGCCTTTTTATTACGAACTAAAAATGATCCAAAACCAGAAATTTTCAATGACTCACCATCAATTAAACAATTCTTCATGGTATCAAATAAAAATTCAACAACATCTGTTGCATCTTTTTTGGGTAACCCAATTTTTTCACAAATTTCTTCTACAATTGTTGCTTTCGTAAAGGCCATTTAATCTCCAAATACATTGTATTTTGCGTTATAATAATATCTGTAAGTACTTAATATATTTATAATATGATTGAATTCAATAAAAAACAAGTATTTTCAGCAAAAAACATTATATAAATACCTGAATTCATATTCTTTTTTAGATTTTCCTTAAAAATAGATCGTAAACTGATGCAACATCCTTTATAATTAAAGGGTACCCTCTAGCGTAAAGAATATAGACAATATGAGTATAATTAACTTTAAAAATTAGCCAAAAAATGAATAATCTCAAACACTTAATTTTTATAATTCATATCTTTATTGTTTTGACTTTATGGTACTTACAATCTCAACTGTATATCAATTCAATTTTTTATAAAATCGCCCTTATCTATACTCTTTTTTCGTTATGGAGTGAAACTGACCGAATGTTTAATTTTGTAAGTCAATACGAGCTGTATAAAAAAATAAAGCCCGCGATCAGAACAATAGCCGCAGGATTATTTTTTTTCTCAGTTTACGTATATTTGCTTCCTCAGGTTTCTGTTTTTATCAACAGTAAAAAAAAATATGAAATTGCAAAACAAACTAATCAGGTTCAATGGCACTATGAAAAAGAGCCTGCATTTACTCAAGCAGCAATAGAAAAAAAACCAATGATCATAGAGTTTTTTGCTGATTGGTGCTTACCCTGTCGGCAAATGGAAATTAACACGTTTTCCGATAAACACGTTCAAGAGACCATTAATCAGAACTATATTGCATTAAAGGTAGATGCAAGTAAATCCACTTCATTCTCAAATGACATGATGAGTACTTATAGGATCAACGCTTTTCCTAGTATTATTTTATTTGATCAAAAACAAAATAAACAAAAAAAACTGACGGGTTATATTGATGCCTATCAATTAAAAAATGCCCTTGAATTTTTCTTAAAAGATTAGCTTTGTATCACCCAACTAAGCATGAAACATCTCATTTATGGTTTTTTCACTAATGATTTGAGTACCATGTTTTTTTGCTGCCAGCAGCTTATTCTGCCCAACCTTCTCACCTGCTAAAAGATAATTTGTTTTACCGCTAATACTTGAACTCACTTTACCACCAAAAGCTTCTATTTTTTCTTTCATTTGATCACGGGAAATACTGAGTGTTCCTGATATACAAAAAACTTTATCTTTAAGTTTTGAATTTTGGGTTACTCGGGCAGTTTGAATTTCTTTTGGATTAACACCATGCTCAAGTAAATTAAGTAACATTGTTTTTGCATATTTTTGTTGAAAGAAATTTTGAATAGATTGAATAACTTTTGGTCCCACACCATGAATATTTTCTAATTCATCCAACTTATTTGCCAACACATAATTTTCCCAAAAATTTTTTAAACTTTGGGTTTCTTTTGCTATCAGTTTAGCAACAACGTTACCCATAAGAGGTATACCCAATGCGGTTAACACTTTTGCATAGCTTATATTTTTTTTAGCAAGCGCAATTGCTTCCATAACATTTTTTGCTGATTTTTCTCCCATACGTTCCAAGCTTTTTAAATCATCTATTTTTAAGGCAAACAAATCACTTGGATTAGAAATAAGTTTATTTTTAATCAATTGATCAATCAAGGATGGTCCAATATTTTCAATATTAAAGGCCTGTCTTGAACAAAAATAACGCACAGACTCTTTAAGTTGTGCTGGGCAGTTAAAGCCATTTAAACAACGAACAGCAACATCTTCTTCAAATAGTTTACCTACTCTATGGCCACAAACAGGACAGTTTTTTGGGAAAATAATTTTTTTAACTTGTTTTGTTCTAGCTTCAAAGTCAACTTGCATAACTTTTGGGATAATTTCACCTGCTTTTTCTATCCAAACAAAATCATGCATACGAATATCTTTACGCTCTATTTCTTCAAAATTATGCAAACTTGCTTTTGATACCGTTGTTCCTCCTAATTCTACACTTTGTAAATCTGCTACTGGGGTTAATACTCCAGTACGTCCAACCTGAAACCTCACATCTAAAATTTGTGTGTAAGCTTGTTCACTTTCATATTTGTAGGCAATAGCCCACTTGGGATATTTAGCTGTAAAACCAGCATCTTGTTGAAGCTTTAGTTGATTGACTTTAATAACTAAACCATCTATTTCATAAGGCAGTGTGTTCTTTTTTTCTTTCCATACATCGACAGCCAAAAATAATTCATCAATACTCTTGCAAACACTATAATCTTTATGACTAGGAAAACCCAGTTGCTTTAATTTTTCTAAATTTTGAGCATGTGTTGAAGCAATAAGCGCAGCTTGATCGCTCATGAGATTATAAAAAATAGCTTTTAAAGGTCTTTTAGCAGTAATCTTTGCATCTAGTAAGCGTAAAGAGCCCGCAGCAGCATTACGTGGGTTTTTAAATGGGCTTTCTTCTTGCTTAAGACGTTGTTGATTTAAATTTATAAAATCACCTTTATCAATATAAACTTCTCCCCTTACAGTTAATTTAGTGTTTTTTAAGGGTTCTCTAAGTTGCAAAGGAATTGAGGCTAGCGTTTTAAGATTTTGACTAACATCTTCTCCAATCCAGCCATCACCTCTTGTTGAGCCCATGCTAAAAATACCATTTTCATAGATGCATTCTATGGCCAAACCATCAATTTTAGGTTCACATACATATTCAATTACTGCATTTTTTTCTAAACCCAATTGATCAATCAAACGTTGATGAAAATCAGAAAGTTCATCTTTGGAATAAGTATTATCCAATGACATCATTTTTTCTATTCGTGTAATTTTTTTAAACTGTTCTAAAGGTTCTCCTCCTACCCTTAAGCTTGGAGAATCAGGCGTTTTCAAATCAGGATATTTCTCTTCTAAATCAAGCAACTCTTGGTATAATTGATCATACTTATAATCAGATATTTTTGGATCATCCAAAACGTAATAAGCATAATCGTGTTCATGCAATGTAGATTTTAGTTTTTCGTATTGTTCCCGAATAAGTTTTGATGGTGGCATGATTGAGTTTTAAATTAACCAAGCTCCTTTAGAAAGACAACGAAAATCTTTGTTGTACAATCAAATTGTGCTTAAAGCCTAAAAAACAATGTTTTGTAAGGCAAGTTTGACCTTCATAACAGAGAACTATAAAATATGTATATGTTAAAAGAAATTTTCACTCAAGCTGAATCTAAACTTAAAATAGATCCCAACAATGTTCATAAAACCTTAGGTCGTTATATTTTAGCCGATGGTTTGCCAATCGTCTTTGATCAAGCCAACAGCCATGGTGCTTACATACGTGATGCTAAAACAAATAAAGATTATTTGGATTTATTTTCGTTTTTTGCTTCACAACCCATTGGATTTAATCACCCAAAACTCAACACCAAAGCTTTCAAAGAAAAACTAGGTGAGATTGCTATTCACAGACCGTCTTTATCAGATATTTATACTCAAGATTTTGCTGCAGCTATAGAAACATTTGATAAAATTGCCAACCATCAAAAAGCCTTTAAGCACTTCTTTTTTATTGAAGGCGGTACCCTAGGTGTAGAAAATGCATTAAAAGTTGCTTTTGACTGGAAGGTTAGAAAAAATCAAGCCAAGGGTATTTCTGGAGAAGTTGGTAGTAAAGTTATTCATTTCAAAAAAGCTTTTCATGGTCGTTCAGGCTATACTTTGTCATTAACCAACACCCATGACCCCAAAAAATACATGAATTTTCCAAAATTTACTGATTGGCCAAGAATTACTCCTCCTGCAATCATTTTTCCTATAAATGAAGATAATATTCAAACCTGTATAAAAAATGAACAACAAGCACTAAATGAGATTAAACAAGCATTAAATCAATACCCAAATGATATTGCAGCCTTAATTATTGAACCGATTCAAGGTGAAGGTGGAGATAATCACTTTAGAGACGAATTTTTTATTGCGTTAAGGAAGCTCGCCGATGAACATGAGTTTATGTTGATTTTTGACGAAGTACAAACGGGCTTAGGGTTAACCGGTAAAATGTGGTGCTTTGAGCATTACTCAATAAAACCTGATATCATTGCATTTGGGAAAAAAGCTCAAGTTGCCGGTTGTGCTGTTTCATCACGGGTTGATGAAGTCAAAGACAATGTATTTGAGCTGTCCAGTAGGATTAATTCTACTTGGGGTAGTAATTTGGTGGACTTGATGCGCATGCAAAGAATGTTAGAAATCATTGATGAAGATCATTTATTGGATAATGTAAATAGCATGGGCCAATATTTTATGACCCAGTTGCAGGATTTTGTTGATGCTAGTCCATACTTAAGTAATTTAAGAGGCAGAGGATTAATGATTGCTTTTGACTTTAAAGACACTGAACAAAGAGATGCCTTTAGAAAGCATGTTTTTAGCCAAGGTGCTATTATGCTTGGTTGTGGGGAAAAAAGTGTGCGTTTGCGCTGCCATTTAGACTTCACTCAGCAAAATGCTGATCATGCCTTACAGATATTAAAAAAAGCTCACGATATGCTGTGATTTTAATCTAAAAACAAGGAATAGTTAATCATGTTAGAATATACAGACTCAGAACAGTGTAACAATCAATATGGGAAGACACTAATTTGTAAAAATATTATCTTTGGTGAAGATGTGACCAGTGATTCTAGCTTTGACTCACGCAATCCATCTGATTTAAGAGATAGAGTTGCCAAGGTTTACCAAGCCAATGATGATATCATCAAAAACGCTGTGGATGCAGCTAATCAACAAAAAAAGCTCTGGAAAAACACTCCTGCGCCTGTAAGAGCACAAGTGATTGGAAAGTTGGGCGAGCTACTAACAGAACATAAAGAAACATTATCTTATTTGGTAACACGCGAAATCGGGAAAACTTTAAAAGAAGCTAAAGGTGAAGTGCAAGAAGCCATTGATACCTGTCATTTTTTTCAAAGTGAAGGCAGACGTTTGTATGGACAAACGGTTCCTTCTGAGATGAGAAATAAAGAACTGTTTACTTATAGACGTCCATATGGTGTTGTTGCGATTATCACGCCTTCAAACTTTCCAATAGCAGTAGCCTCATGGAAGTTTATTCCTGCTCTTTTATCTGGGAATACGGTTGTTTGGAAAACCCCTCCTGAGGCACCTTGTATTGCCTATTTAGTTGCAAAACTATGTGCGATGGCTGGACTGCCCAACGGTGTGCTTAATGTTATCCATGGCGATGGAAAAATAGGCCAAAAACTATTGGACTATGTTGATGCGGGTAGAATTGATAAAGTTTCTTTTACTGGTTCAACACGCGTAGGAAAAATTGTTGGTGAGGTTTGCGGCCGTAATTTGCAAACTCCTTCTTTGGAACTTGGTGGGAAAAATCCACTCATTGTTATGGAAGATGCCAACCTTGATTTAGCGCTTGAAGGTGCTTTATGGGCTTCTTTTGGAACTGCAGGGCAACGCTGCACATCAGCAGGCAATATTATTGTTCATCAAGCTATTGAAAAAGAGTTTACTCAACGCTTTCTTGAAAAAGTTAAACAAATTCATATTGGTAATCCGCTTTTAGATAAAAATGTTTTGTATGGCCCTATGATTGAAGAACATTATTTAAGTCATTTTCTTGAGCACTTTGATTTGGCAAAAGAAAACAATGGCCCTACTTTGGCTTATGGCCAAGGAAGAATTACGGATGACCAAAAACCAAATGGCTTTAAAGCTGATGCTCAACTAGGTTTCTATGTTTGGCCAAGTGTCTGGACAAATGTAAAAATTAAGCACTGGATTGCACAAAATGAAGTTTTTGGTCCCACAGTTGGAATTTTATCAGTAAAAGATATTCATGAAGCTATTGATGTGGCAAATGGAACAGCTTATGGCCTATCTTCAGCTATTTATACCAACAATAGAATGTATGCTTATCAGTTTAAAAATGAAATTGAAGCGGGAATGAGTTCAATTAATAACTCAACCACCGGCGCTGAAGCGCACTTGCCTTTTGGAGGAAGAAAATCTTCTGGTAATGGTACACGCGAATCGGGGATTTGGGTGATTGATGCCTATACAGAGTGGCATGCCGTTAATGATGAAATGTCAGGTAAATTGCAGTTGGCACAAATGGATACAGAAGATTTGGCACAAATGAAACATTCTGAACTAGATTTAAATTCTATTATGCCTTAAAATTAAGGAATGCTTTTGAATCGTTTGAGCTATGCTTTTATAATTTTTGGCGTCAGCCTGTTTTTGATTCACTGTTCAAAAACATCTTATGATTATCCAAGTTATGCCATTACGGAAACAGAACAGCTCAATATAGATGACTTTATTCTATTAGCAAATCAACACCGACAAAATGCAGGCTGTAATGAAAATTTAATTTGGGATCATAGTGTGCATGTTGTAGCCCAGTTGCACAGCTTGGATATGCAACAAAATTCTTATTTCTCTCATAAAGGTTTAAATGGAGATCAATTTTGGGATAGATTGGCCAATTACAATGTTTTTTATACTGCCGCAGCAGAAAATATTGCTATAAACTCTATGCAAGCCAGTGACGTTTTACAAGCATGGATTGATAGTCCAGGTCATAGAGCAAATTTAGAAAACTGTATTTATACACACCATGGTGTAGGTCTTGCATCTCCAGGTGTTTGGACCCATGTATTTATCAGACGTTAATCAGCCATCAATAAACACAACAAACTTTAAAGGTTCTAAAAGGCCAAAAAATTTAAAAAAACCATCATAAGTATAACCACTTTGACTTTGTATACTATTACGCCAAAGCACTGCACTCTGTTTCAAAGTTGGATGTTGCTCAGCATAAAAATAATCCCCAACATAAAATTCATTGCTGGCAGGTAAAATAAAATCCAATTTTTTCATATCAATTACTTTGATATTGCTTATATGTGCTTGCCCAGGTTTTTTGATATCTTCTATCTTAGCTATAACTTTACCCGTTAGTTGAAAAGTCATATGTGTACGTGAATCATCTTTTTCATGACTATTTTGGGTTCCACCTCTAAATGTATTAGAACTTTTTAAATAATAGGTCACTCTATTTGCATCATGAGAATCAAATGATGCTAAACTAAAACCTATGATAATATTTTGTTCATCATTTTCTGCATATTGCGCATGATAAATAGAATGCGCATGAGACACTTTATAAACCCCTTTTAAGCTGTCCTGTGCAGTAATATACGTATCAATAAATGCTTGGTAATCGCCATCATTTAAGCCATTAACATCGCTAAAACACAAATAATGATTGATATAAATTCTTTGAGGACTAGAAAATAGTTTTTCAGTATTTTTAACTGTGATTCTATATCCCTCATTGCTTGCAAAGCCTTTACCTCTTCTATCGATTATTCTTTGCTTAATGATTAAACCATCTTCTTGGGCATCATATTGCGGTGCTAAAATATAATTACCTTTAAAGTTTATATTAAGCATATGCTCATAATCCTGACATTGATCTAACATTTCTTCATAGTTAAAAAAATAAGGATCAGCATAATTGTAACTCATAAAGTTTGGTTGGGTAAGCGTTTGATTTGCCTCGATCTTTGTTAAAAAATAATTTTGAAAATCTTGCATATTAAAACTTACTTTTGGAGATACAGTTACCAAATCATTGTGAATAGGTTCAGTAGGTTCAAGTTGTATTTTATTTTCTTGTACTTCATAAGGTATACTTTGGTTTTGAAGCCAGTCCGGCAAAACATAATATTTGTCATTTAAAGTTGTTTGTTTATCTTCATTAAAGCCATTATTTTTTATATCTGAATTAATATGATCTAAGTCACCTAATTGAAGGGGCCTTGTCAATAGATTCGCTGTAATAAGCCCTTTTTGCCTGATATCTGTATGCTGATTAATATTTTTTTGTATAAAATTAATTAAGTGTTTTTCATCAAGACTATGTTCTGCTTCTAGAATAAAAATTTTTTCATTGTACTGTCCTGAAGAAGAATTGGTGTCGTTTAAATTAAGTAAAAGATTTGAAAAGCTTTTTTGTTTTTTTATAATATATCCATCAAAAGCCGGTTTTTTAGCTTCAGCATATATATTTAATTTAGTATATTTTTCATTAAAAAACCCGGTAACAACATCTATTTGTTCGGAAAAATGCAAATTTTGTAAAAAGGGATATAATGTATTTGAAGATAAATTATTTTCTTCAATATTAATTTCTGAAATCTCTACTTTTTGATCATGAACGGAAATAAAATTTTCTCCTTCATACATTAGATGTAGTTTTTCAGGATATGCACTACCCTCAAAGCCTTGACTTAACCATATTTTAGAACTTCCGCTTTCAAACGTTTGTTTACAAATTCTTAGCAAGTGATTTATAGAATGTTTTTTTTCAATTAAATCTCGTCCCTGATCAAAAATATAATCTAAGGCTTCACCTAATTCTATTGCATCAATATCATCAATATTTTTTATAATATCATCAACAATCACTTTAATGGCAGATGTATTAAAAGTTAAAGGAGTTTCAATTAAAAATAATGTACTTAAAGAGTTGTTTTCTGAGCAAAACTCATTTTTTCCTAGATCAATAAAGTCTTTTAGCGCAATTTCTTTTCCTACAGATGCTGTATAATTAGTACTATCTCCTGTATCAGTTATATTTTTTTCAGATACTTCTTCTGAAGGATCCCATTTTTTTCTAGCAACAATAAATGCATCATGATTTTTATCACTAGCCCCAAAAAATATTGTAGACTTTTTTTGATCTCCTGCTTGAATACAGGCTGGTAAAAAAAGTATAAAAAAAAGTGATACCCAATATCTAAAAAAAATAAATATATACTTAAACATCTTGTACTACTCTTATGTTGATAAGGTCATAGGTTGAGGCATCAATAAATCAATATACCAAACAATAAAATCTTCCACTTCATCCACAAGATGACTTAGTTTTTTACCATCAGATTCCCGACGTAAATATGAAAGTAAATGTGGACCAAAAAAATCTAACATCACTTCTAATGGACAAAAAATTTCTATTGTTTTTGTTGTATAGACAATATCACCATCACGTAAAAGTTCACCCCGAGCGCCACATTGAAGCATTTTTAAAGTATCATTACTTCTAGCAAAACCCTCAACAGTAATCACATTGCCATTCACTTCACCCAGTAAACCTGCAAAATCTGGGGTGCTGATAAATTTTGATTTATCTTCAAAGCCAGCCCCAGGAACATCTATTTCCATAATAGCTTGATAAAGCAAGGTATCTTCATGATCAGGTGTTTTTTTTAAAGCGTCTCGCATACCTTCAAACATTTCTTTGGGAAATAATTCAAAATTAGCGTTTGGAATTTGAGCAATTTTTATAGTTTTTCCATCTTCCGCGGTTTTTAAAATGGCAAAATTAATTGCATCTGCACCTGCTGTCATACCTTTAATTCCAAAGCGAATATCCATATTACCCTGAAATGTTTCATGAGCATAAGGTTTGTTAGGAGAGTCAATTTTAAAGCATGCACTAATTAAAGTAAGTGCAAAACAAAATACAATTATTCCTCTCATTAAAATAAAATGACGTAAAAAGCACATGCTGCTTCTATAGCAAAATCTCATTATATTGCATAGCGTTACTTTTTAATCAAAGCGATGCAGTTTTATGTTTTAAAACTATTTCTTTTATACCTTAGCCTGAGGATTAAATAGTTTTACGTGTTCTCGCGTAGCAAATCTATCCGTCATACCTGCAATATAATCGCAGATAACTCTGGCTGTATTTTTTGGTTCAGGATGTTGATTTATAAAATCTGAGGGGATTTGCCCAGGTCTTTGAATAAAGCTATTAAATAAGTCAGAAATGATTCTCTTGGCTTTTTCTTCCATTCTCACAACTCTATAATGAGAATACAATTTATCCCTTAAAAAGATTTTTAATTTTTGATTTTTCTCATAAATTTCAGATGAAAATCCGGCTAAAGCTTCACTATGCACTCGTATATCTTGATAGCATTGTACCCCACTTTTTTGAATCATAGTTTGTGTTTGTTCAATCAAGTCAGAAACCAAAATACTCATCATACTTGAGATACACACATATTTATTGTTAGGCCAACTCACATTTGGGTATTTTTGTTGTGCACGTTTTTCCGCCATTTGCCACAAATCTACACTTCTTAGATCATCAATATCAATCATATTAGACGCTAATCCGTCATCTATGTCATGATTGTTGTAGGCAATTTCATCAACATAATCAATAAGTTGTGCCTCTAAAGAAGGATATTCTTCAGGTAATAACTCTGTTGGAATCTTTTCCTTTTGCCAATTGGCAGAATGTTTAACAATACCTTCTCTAACCTCAAAACATAAATTCAAGCCTCTAAAAGTTGGATACCGATGCTCTAAAACATCGACAATCCTTAAACTCTGTGAATTATGTTCAAATCCGCCATGTTCTAACATGAGCTTAGCCATCATGTCTTCACCCGCATGACCAAAAGGCGTATGCCCAAGATCATGCGCTAAAACCAGAGCTTCAATCAAGTCTTCATTTAATTTCAGCGCCCTACCCACCGTGCGACCAATTTGAGCAACCTCAAGACTATGCGTTAATCGAGTACGGTAATGATCTCCTTCATGATTTACAAATACTTGGGTTTTGTACTCCATTCTTCTAAATGCAGCACAATGGAGTATACGATCGCGATCGCGTTGAAACATAGTTCTATGCTCAGCTGCATCCTCTTTAATTTTACGACCTTTTGACTGAGCTGTTTTCACAGCAAGCGGAGATAACCGATTTTCATAGTCTTCTAAAAAATGTACTGTATTCAAATTCATTTTGCTTTATTTATCCTTTGCCTAAGCTTTATAAGTAATATATACGATGAAAATGCAAAATAAAATGAAACAATGCTCAATTTTGTTATTTTTTCTATCATTTTTCCCACTTTTAAGCTTTTCTCAAACCCAAAAAGCTACTCAAACAAGTACTACTGAAACCTCATATTTTTACCGTCCCAGCCGTGGCATTACATTTTCACCAAGTTTTGGTGCCTATTATCAAGGTTTTGAGCAGAATTTCACGTCAAACAGTGACCAGTGGTCCAATATTTGGGCTTATGGCTTTAGATTTGGTTATGCTTTCAACCCTGCAATAGAGTTAGAAGCTAATTTTATGTACACCAATACAAGAAGAGGCGTTAATAGACAGACCGTTTATTTTTATAGTGGTCATGCATTGTATAATTTTAATATGTTTCATCAAAAAATTGCACCTTATGTTCTTGCAGGTGTTGGTAACTTAAGCATGGTCAATCAATTTGCTTTCAATTATTATGATTTTTCAGCTTATTACGGTTTGGGAGTGCGATATTTTTTAAACCCAAAACTAGCTGTAAGAGGTGAATTTCATGCTATCAACAATTTTGACAAATCTCACACTGGCTTTTGGTCTGGTATTTTATTAACCGTCTATACTCAACAATCTAAAAAATACAGCCAGATCAAAAAAGTTGATAAGTCTACCATTGACTCAGATGGTGATGGAATCACAGATGATAAAGATAATTGTCCTCTTCAGCCAGAAACCGTCAATCAGTTTGAAGATGAAGATGGCTGTCCTGACACATTACCTAAACACTTATTAGATTCTGATAGTGATGGAATCATGGATGACAAAGATCAATGCCCTCTTCAACCTGAAACTATCAATGATTATCAAGACGATGATGGCTGTCCTGATGAAGTGCCCAATGATTTAAAAGCTTTTGTAGGTAGAATTGAAAATATTTTCTTTGAGTTTGACTCAGCAACTATTAGTAAGACAAGTTATGGCCACTTAAATCAATCCATTGAAACTTTAAAACGTTATCCAAATTTATTTGTTTTAATTGAAGGTCATACCGATTCAATTGGTACCCATGAGTACAATGATAAACTATCTCTGGCACGTGCCAAAAGTGTTAAAACATATTTGGTTACACATGGTTTAGATGAAAAGCGACTTGCCGTAAAAGGTTATGGTTCAACAAAGCCGATGGCTAACAATGATACGGATGAAGGTAGAGCTCAAAATAGACGAATTGAGTTTAAATTACTGACCAAGCCAAACCAAGCCAAATAAATTTAAATGTTTTTGTTTAAATCTAAAAAAAAGGTCATCTCAAAGCTCAGTATAGGACTTTGTTTACTATTTGGTTTATTACAGATGTCTTGTACAACTCTATTCTGGAAAAAATACGAGCACCCTTCTTTCTTTTTTAGTTTTAAACACCCTAAATCTTGGCAAGTTGTTGAAGAGTCATCGTTTCAAACACAATTAAGTATTTTACTGAGTGTAGATGACCCTATTTTTAAACCTAATATTAACTTTGTTATTCAACCCCTAAGCAAGCTTAGTCTTGAACAACTGAGCTACCTGGCAAACAAACAATTGATTAAACTTTTATCTGGTTTTGAACAATTATCACAAACAGAAATTATCGTTTCTGGTTTTACGGCCATTGAATTGCGCTCAAAATATGAGGCTTTAAATGATCCAAGAATTATTAGAACCAGTATTTTTAAAACCCAGGATCTTGAATACACGATCACTTTTACTTGCAGACAAAGTCAAGAAGAGCAGCTCCTTCAAAACTACTTAAAGTTTATTAAAACATTAAAAGTACCCAAATCGGTTGCAAGTATAAGAAAATAATTTATGATTTTAAAACCAACATTTAAATTGAACAAAATAGGAAACCCATGCAGCTAAACCAAGAAAAACATTACATTTATCAACAGTTAAATATTCATGAAATGGATTTTTCAAATGGTCTAAAATGTTTATTTTTACCAGACACTTCAGTACCCGTTTTTGCTTACCATTCATGGTTTTCTGTAGGATCAAAAGACGAAAAGGAAGGCATAACAGGTATAGCGCATTTATTTGAGCATTTAATGTTCAAAGAAACCAGCAATTATAAAGAAGGTGAGTTTGATAAAATCTTAGAACAAGAAGGTGGCTCGATTAATGCAGGAACTTACTTAGATTGGACATACTATAGACAATGTCTTCCTAAAGAAGCTTTTGATATAGCTATAAAATTAGAAGCTGATCGCATGGAAAATGTTATTCTTAATGAGCACCAACTTAATAGTGAACGTGAAGTGGTTGTTAATGAGCGACGCTTTAGAGTAGATAACTCACCTTCAGGAACCATGTATGAAGAGTTGTACAAACTAAGCTTTGATCAGCATCCTTATCACTGGCCCATTATTGGTTGGATGAAAGACATCAAAGCCATTTCATTGCAAGACTGTATGAGTTTTTACAAGCAATTCTATGCCCCTAATAATGCTTGTTTGGTTTTTGTTGGTGATTTAGATAAAGATACAATCATAAAAAAAATAATCCAATATTATGGCCATATGCAAGCATCCGATATAAAGCGCAATCCAACCATTATTGAGCCAAAACAAACTGAAAAACGTTATAAGGAGCTCTCTTTAACCATCGCCTCAGAGAAGTTGATATGGGCCTTTAAAGCTCCATCAATGCGTCATGAAGATTATATTCCTTTAACTGTAATGATGGCAATTTTATTTGATGGTAAAAGTTCTCGTTTAGATCAACTGTTGGTTTCTGAGCAAAACTTATGCAGTGATTGTTCAGGATGGGTTGATCAAACGATAGACCCAGGATTAATCCATTTTTCATTTACTTTACAAGGTAATAAATCTCACAAAGAGATAGAAACGCATATTCAAAAGCAAATAGAATTAATACAAACCACTTTGGTATCTGAACAAGAGTTAGAAAAAATAAAAAATATTGTTGAAGCATCCTTTTGGGGTAATTTCTCAACTGCTGATGATAAAGCGCAAGCTCTTGGCTTTTATCAAACTGTTTTTGGTGACTTTAGAGAACTTTTTAAGGAAATGGAAAAGCTCAATAAGGTTACAGCTCAAGATGTTATGCGTGTTGCAAAAATTTACTTAAATGAAAACCAGAAAAATATTCTTTTGGCTAAACCTAAAGTGGGAAAATAATTATGAATGCTTACTCTTGGAAAGAACATAAAAACATACCTTTTATACATGTAGAAAAACATGATAGACCAATCATAGATTTTTATATTGCGTTCAATATAGATGATTTACAAATTAAAAATAAAAGCGTTTTATACTTACTCTCACAGATGCTTTTAAGAGGAACTGCTCGCTTTGATAAAACAAGTTTTAATGAAAAAATTGATAGCATGGGAGCTTCACTTTCTATTTCTGTTGGTAATCATAGTATTGCCTTAGAGGGAGAAGTTTTAAGCAAAAACTATTTTAATCTTCTTGATCTTTGTTTATCGGCATTATCTGAACCTTTATTATCAGAATATGAGTTTAAAAAGCTTTTATCAGAGACAAAAAGTAAACTTAAACAATCTTCAGAGTCTGATGCATCTTTGGCAAAAAAAGGGTTTTTAAGTTTAGTTTATACAGATCATCCTTATGCAGATCAAGCTTGGGGAACACTAGAGAGTTTAGAGCAAGTTAACATATCCGATATTAAAGAAAATTATAAAAATTTCATCTCACAATTATCTATTACATTTGGATTTTCAGGTGACGTTGAACAAAGTTCAATCCATAAAACCATTGATCTGTTTTCACAAAACTTAAATGTACAATCTTTTTGGGAAATACCTGAAAAAAAAATCCCCCATCACTATAGCAATGAGAAAAAACTACTCGTCATTGATAAACCTAACCGTTCACAGTGTCATTTTTTCATTGGTCACCCCTGCTTTAATTACCAGCACCCTGACTACTATGCTTTAAAAACCTTTATGATGGCTTTTGCTGGAGGCATTTTCCAGGCAAAATACATGCAAGAAATTAGAGTTAAACGTGGCTGGGCATACGGAGCTTATGGATCATTGAGCTTACATAGAGATCTAGGCTCATTGTTCTTGTATACATACCCTGAAGAAAAAGACACCATTGATGCAATTAAACTTTCATTAGAGCTTATGCAACAAGCTATAGATGGTGATTTATTAGCAGATACCGATATAGAGTTTGCTAAAAATTACATGATGAAATCATTTCCATTTAAAATTGATACTCCACAAAAAATAATGTCTGAAATGCTGTATCATAAAATGTTAAATCTTGATGAAAATAGACTATTTACTTACAGAGATAAGATTAAAGCCTTATCAATTAAGGAAATAAGATCGGCTGCCAAAAAACATATTCATATTGATCAATTTTCAATTAGTTTATTAGCGACCTCAGAAAATATAAAAAATAATTTAGATAATCATTTCAAAGATTGGAATATCATTGAAAAAAATTATTTAGATATTTTATAAAGTTCTTTTGCCATTTAATATTAATTAATGCGTTGTTTAATCAAACTGCAATTTTTTCAAATTGCTGTTTAGTTTTAGGGTAACTTATATCAGTGGTTTCAAAAAAACACGATTAAACAAGAGTTCAAAAAGTTCAGATAATAATGGCATCGTAATGAACCTTATTAAAACTAGGAATCAATGCAAAAACTACTATAATCAGAAGTTTCAATGCATAATAAGAAAGATTGTAATCATTTTTGAGCGTATTGCTTAAACGTCTTCGCTCAGAATCACGCATTTCTCTTATTTTGGTCTTATACATCAGCTAAAATATATTATAACAACAATCAATCCATCAAGTAGGTGTACATTTGCGTGTACTCAATCAGTTCACGCTTTATTGTATCTTCTTCTTTTTTACTAAATTTTTTATTTTTTAAAACGTTGTCAACAATCATATCCGGTAAATAATTAAAGATTGCTATTGTATCTTTGATCTTTTCACCTTCATAGATTTGGTCTATCACCATTTTATTACTTTTGCTTATTGTGACTGATAACTCATTAACTTCACCAAAAAGATTATGCATATCACCCATTGTATCTTGATAGGCTCCAACAAATAAAAAAGCCAAATGATAATCTTTATAGTTATCAATTTTATGGATGGCTAAATAAGACTTTATATCCTTTAAATCAACAAACTTTTCTACTTCACCATCAGAATCACAGGTAATATCCACCAAAGTTGCTTTTTGCGTTGGTTTTTTCTTTAAACGAGAAATAGGCATAATTGGAAACAATTGATCTAAAGCCCAATGATCTGGTAAAGATTGAAACAATGAAAAATTACATACAACTTTTTCATACAAGCGCTCTCTAAGTTCAATAAATTCATCCGCGATATATTTTGCATTTTTACTTAATTTGACAGCTTTTTCAGCAATTGACCAAAATAACCATTCACCTTTTGCTCGATCTTCAATAGAGAGCATACCCAAATGAAATAAAGCCTGCAGTTCATCTTTTTTTATCAAACTATCATGATAATATTCACGATAATTTTTAGCTGTGATGTTATCGTTAATATATAAAATATCTTCAATAATTTTACTTTCTTGTTTCTTAAACTTAGGTGGATCTATGTAACGTTCATGGTATTGGTCTCTTACGTCAACCAAAAGAACCGCGTGATAAGCCGTTAAAAAGCGGCCACTTTCAGAGATAAGCTGAGGATGAGGAACTTTTTCGTCATCACAAATTTCTAAAACATTATAAACAACATCATTGGCATATTCTTGTACATTGTAATTGACAGATGCATCAGAAGAGGTTTTGCTTCCATCATAGTCAATGCCTAAACCTCCACCAACATTCAAATACTCCAAATCAAGACCCATTTTTTTACATTTTGCATAAACTCTAGCGGCTTCACGAATCGCTTGTTTTATTTTACGAATATCCGTAATTTGTGAGCCAATATGAAAGTGAAACAACTTTAAATATTCAATTAAACCGTGTTTTTTAAGCCATTCTATGGCTTCTAGAAGCTGACTCATGGATAAACCAAATTTACTGGCACTTCCACCTGATTTTTGCCATAAACCTGAGCCTTTGGCATCTAGTTTAATCCTAAACCCTAAAAAAGGAATGGGCTTCTTTTCTTTTTTTAATTGCAATAATCCATCCAATTCAAATGGCTTTTCAATGACTGCAAGCATATTACGACCCAATTTTTGGCCAGTAGCCATAATATTGTAATAATCTTTATCCTTAAAACCATTACAGATTGTCATACCATCTTTATTTAGCTTTAAAGCAAATGATGCAACTGCTTCGGCCTTACTTCCAACTTCAACATTAATTTGATTGCTGTATCCAGCAGCCATAATAGCGTCTACAACACACTTTTTTTGATTAACTTTTATTGGATATGCCGGAGTATAACTGTTTTTATAGTCATACTCTTCAATAGAACGATTAAAAGCATCACATATTGTTTCTACTTGGCCATGTAATATTTGTGGAAATCTTAATAAAATTGGGGTGGAAATGTTTTTCTTATCCGCTTCCTTAAGAATTTGTGACAATTGAATTGAAAATTTTTTTTCTTGGGTAGGCATGACAGATAAAAAGCCATTGGCATCAATATCAAAGTAACCTGCTCCCCATGCTTCAATTCCATATAACTCTCTTGCATCTTGAATTGAAAATCCGTCCATAAAAAAGCCTCACAAATGTTAAAAATGGTTGAAAAAACTTAGAAATAATCTAAAGACATTCTTTATGCAAGCGGATATCAAAAATATTGAAAAAATGCAGTTTCTTTTTGGTCAAGAAAGCCCTTTTTCTCTTAGCAACTCAAAATACGTCATTCTACCCATTCCAATGGAAAAAACTACTTCCTATATGAAAGGAACTCAGTTTGGCCCACATAAAATTGTGGAAGCCAGTACTCAATTAGAGTTTTTTGATTCTGAAACTAAAAATGAACCCTGTGATGCTGGTATTTTTACCGACTGGACCTTAGGACAAAACCCAAACCAATTTAATCAAGCTCAGAGCCCAGATATCGTCAAAAGTATCAACACCCATGTCTCTACCCTACTAGAACAAAATAAATGCGTCATATCTCTTGGAGGCGAGCATACGATTAGCGTTGGAACCGTTCCTCCTTTTGTAGAAAAATATAAAAATGATATTACCCTTTTACATATTGATGCACACGCAGATTTAAAGGATACCTATGAAGGAACTCCGTTGAGCCATGCCTGTGTAATGAAAAGATTATTAGGACAACTTCCTATCGTTTCAGTTGGCATTAGAAGCATAGATAGAGAAGAGTTCAATTTAATACAATCAAGTGATGATATTCACGTTGTATTTTCTGAAGAAGTGCACCAAAACCCAAATTGGATCATTGAAACACTCAAGCATATTAAAACAAAATACATTTATCTTAGTTTTGACCTTGATGGCTTAGACCCATCCGTTGTTCCTGGCTTAGGAACTCCAGAACCCGGGGGATTAGGTTGGTTTGATGCATTAAACTTAATCAGAAAGGCCTGTGAAAGCCATACATTGGTTGGAGCTGATTTTAATGAAATATGTCCCAGTGAAATCCCTTTGTATTCCGAAATAACGGCTTGCAAACTGATTTATAAAACCATTGCATATTCACAGTTATAAAAACAATCACTTCTTAAGTGTTGATGTTGTCTTAGATTTTTCTTTAACCTTTGTTGATTTAGTTTTTTGCTCTATTTGTTTTTGCAAGTCGTCAATAAATGTTTTAATCTGCGTATTATCTTTTGATAGTGTCAGAGCTTTATTGGCATAAATTAATGCTTTATCTTCTTGTTCAATTTTTAAAAAAGCTTTGGCTAAATAAAATGTAAAAATGTAATTGTTTTGATCGGTCTCTAACAAACTTGAAAATTCATTTATAGCATTTTCATATTGCTTACTTTCATAATAGGATAATGCAATGTTTTTTTGTAATGCGCTGCTAGGTTCAATTTTATATGCACGCTTATAATAATCTATCGCATTATAATAACGTCCAAGTCTAAAGTATGAATTGCCAATATATTTTAAATTTATCAACTTGTTAGGTAAAACTTTATCTGCCTCTATAAAAGTACGGTTGGCTTGGAGAAAGTTTTTATTAACATAATTGGCATAAGCCAATTCAAATAAGTATTGATATTTCTGATCATTATCAAAACCCTCAATCTTTATTGTTTCAAGATATTTCAAGGCTTCACTCGCCTTATCAGATCTTGATAAAGCTTTGGCAAAATTTAATTTAATATCTATGTCATCTGTAGAGCTATAATATTTTTGATAAAGCGCTGCTAAGGCCAGCCAATCTTTTTCATGATTTAATGTGTAAATTGCTTTTTTAATTAGCTCCGGATGATTTTCTTTAGAAAATGATATCTTCTTATAAAGTTTTGCTGCTTTTGCATAATCTTTTTCTTCAAACAAAAGGTCACTATAAAAATGATTCACTAAATAATGCTTTGGAGAAATAAGGTAAGTTCTATGCAAAAGCTTTTTACCTTGGTTTTTATCTTTAAGACGATAGATTAAACTCGAATAAATCGTCTGAACAATAGGGTCATTTTGAAAAATATCTTTTATTGATAATATGTATTCATATGATTTATTATAGTCTTTTGAACAATAAAAAGCAAAAGCCATCGAACGTTTCCACTCAGCTGTTTTAGGGTATGAGTTACTTAACTTATTTAGATTATCCATTGCAAAATTATTAAGATCTGGTTTTTCCTCAATATAACTTAAATATGAGTAAAGCTCAGATAAAATAATATTACCAATATAGTTATGCTCAGGAACATTGTTAATATGTTGAATAATTAATTCTCGTATTAATTTTATTTGGTCAATTTTGAATGATTCATACACTTCACGAATATTTTTAGGAAGTTTTGAGTATCGTTTTATGTAATCAGAGTATTGTTTTGAATGATTATAATGACGACTCTGAATTTGATCTTCATCATTAAATTGAGATCTAACAGTTGTTTTTTGTAATTCATCTGAAGCCTTACTTTTTAAATCAGTATAATCATCCGTTGTAATATCTAGAATAATTTTTTGTTTGTTATAGTAGATTTGCTCTTGCCCAACCTGTTTTTTAGCAAGTGATTTATATTTAGTTAAACTGGTTTTAAAAACTACTTTAACCAATAAAAATGACAGTATAATAACAATAAGTATTCCCGTAATAACACTTATGATTGGAATTGCTTTTGAAGAATATTGCTTTTTTTTCTTTTCACTTTCTTCATGAATGTTGACGGCAATAGAAACATTCGTATCAGGATTTTCTTTAGCTTTTTGCCGGTTACTAGCAGGCTTATTAAGTATTTTTGGGTTGATAACAACTGTTTCGTTGCATAATGAACACTCTAATTCAAAACGTTCCCTAGGTAAAAAATTTATATCTAGCTTATTTAAAGCTCCACATAGCTCATTTTTCTCACATGGATACTGTTTAGGCATTAACAACTATCTTTTTTTTGGGTAAGCTCAATCAATACGCCATTGCTATGTTTTGGATGTATAAAAGACACCCAACAATTATGCGCACCAGATCGAAGAACCGGTTCAATGCAATAATCTTTTTGTTTAGCTGTAAAGTCATCAATTTTTTTGCAATCAAATGCAATATGGTGAATCCCTTCACCTCTTTTTTTGATGAACTTCGCAATGGTAGAATCATCATTTAATGCTTCAAGCAATTCAATTTTACTCTCTCCAATAGAAAAAAAAGCAACTTTCACTCCTTCAGTTTCTACTGTTTCTTGGCCTAAATAAGTTAAATTTAATATATCTTTGTAAAATACCATACTTTCATCAATGGATTTTACAGCAATCCCAATGTGATTTATTTTTTTAATCATAATTCAAAGAAACATGTTTCATCATCATCAAAATCTTTAAGTTTTGCAAAGTTTTTATTGGTCGTAGATACTTTACGAATTCTGATTTCATAGTCTCCCGTTGAATCACCTTCACCACCAACAATTAAAGTGTAGCTTTTACCTGGAACCAATTTTAACTTGGTTTCTCCGCCATCATTGTCATAGATGCTTTGTCCTGAAAAACCGCTGGCAGATCCATTAAAGTTAAATGCTATATGAGGAATAATTTTATTGTCTTCAGCCATTAAAATAGCACCTTCACCCCCACCTCTTACAGTATAGGTATTCATATTATGTGTCATATCTACTGTTGAACAATTGAGATCTTCATCTCTACTGTCTCCATCCGTCACAAACACATCAGGTGAATCATATTTTGGATCCAATACAGTACTTTCAGCTAAACCAGAACTTGAAAACCTGTTTCTAGACATTTCTGTTAAGATTTGATGAGAAAGTGTAGAAACTTCAACAGACTGCATATCTTCATAAGAAAGAAAATCATCAGGAGAATCTGGAGTTAAATCTAGATCACCGCCTGTCTGTATGTGACAGTTTAAATTCAAGCCATTGACTGCTCTTGGATCATAAGGAGGGTTGGTTTCATCTCCCAAGGATGGATATTCCGCAGAAACTTTTAAAAATTCACGATCAAATAATACTTTTGGATAAGGTGAACCATTATAACTGACTTGCATAAAAGAATTACTCCAAGGGTACTGGCCTAAACTTGATCCAGACACTTCCATTGTTGTCACTGGATATGCACTATAGTCCCCATAACCTAAACTATTAACACCATCAACTACGGGTAAAAAGTCACACTCACCACCAACAATATCACCATCCCATGCACCCATAGTAGTATTTAATGAACCTGTATTTTCAATAAGTGTATCTTCAGGAGTAATAATTTTTAATGAATCCTCTTCATCTCCAGGTACACAGTCAATTCCTATATTGGTTGCCGCCAACGTAGCATCCCCTAAAGAGTCTTGATCATCTCCACAAATTAACTGTGATGTTAACCATCTATACTGTTGACGGGTATCCGTACCACCTAAATCATCATTGACTGTGTTTCTAATTGGGTGAGGAACATATGGATAAGGCACATCTTTTGAGGAGACTATAGCTAATAACGGATTGAATGCTGATGAATCCACGCCTTCATCAAACCGTCTTCTAATACTAATACTCAATTCACCTTCATCACCACGTCCAAGGTCAGGAACCGTAAAAACATACTTGTCAGTATCTTGTACAGCCTCAAAAGAACAATCTTCAAGCAGCTCTGGACAAACATACACTGACTGTGAAGGGTCAATCTCACCTACTATTGATACAAAATCTTCAGATGTCTCTCCCACCAATGGGTTAGAGGCAATCATACCTGCCAAATTGATGCGTTTTGCATTTTCAATAGGACCTTGATTTTCCCAAAAAGGATTAGGACCAATTTCATCTAAATCTTCAAACATTTGATTAATCGCCCCAAAAATACTTTCGTGATAAGTTTTTGGGTAGCTAAGATCTGGTCTACGCACCAAGAAACCTCTTAGTGAAGTTGATGATGAAAACAAGCCTATAGACTGTTCACTCATAAGCAAACCGGACATTCTAACAAACATAGCTGAATATGGATCAATATAGCCATTCATCGCGTTACCGGGGGCATAAACATACTCATCTACATTTTCAAATAAAATTCTATCTTCAATATTATAATTATGTAAATCAAGTCCTATTAAGTTTTGCGAGGCGTCCCCATCTAATGGCTGTCCATCATTTATACTAACTGAAACACCGTCTGCACCTGCTCTAACAGAACCATTTGCATCATTAACTTCAGAACCATAAATCAAAGGATTGTAATTTTGATAATATGATAAAGCGGTCTGTCCTCCTTGTTGTAAAGCTGTTTGTCCAGAACCACTGGTTAATAAAGCGATGATAAAATCCTTAAACAAGCCATCAAACTCACTCTCTATATCAGCATCATACAAAACATCTACATGTTGAACCAAGTTTTGCGGTCCAACTGAACTTGCAGCATATACTTCTGATAAAAACTCAAGGTCATCATCAAAACCATTGGTATTAACATCTTGTAAAGTATTGTCTAAATTAGATTGGACATAATATAGCATGAATAAATACTCTGCACCTTGACCGGCCACAATTTCAAAAAAATCAGCCTTTCTTAAATCATCTAATTGTGGAGCCGCTAAATAGCGCCACGATGCCTCTCTAAACAAGTTAAAACCACATAAATCAGCCATAACAGCACCAATACCATCGTCTATCCAATCATTCTCTGGTGCCCCTCCATTAATTATGACTTTTTGGTTAAAACTGATGATTTTTGGTAGTTGAAAGGCCATCCAAGCATTAAATAACTTATTTTTAAAATAAGTATCAACTGTTATACCATTACCTGTTGATGTATAGTTGGCCAATGAGTCTGGGGCTTGAATAAAAATAAACTCCCCCTCGTTTGAAACAGCGTTACTGATGGGATTATATTCTGCAACATTCCTAGCATCTACATAAGTGCTGGCTTTGATATAAGCATTAATAATAGGGGTAATTAAAACATTGATTCTACCGTTTTCGTCCACGTCAGAAGGCTCACCTAACAAGGTTGTTACCAGAGGATAAATATTTCTATCAAAAATCTCAACTGCATGATCTAGGTCTTGTTGTTCCGGTGAGTCATCATGGATTCCTCCCATAGGAATATCTCTATCCACAAAAAGATTAATAAAGGTTCCTTGCGCTCTTAAAATAGCTGAACTGGTAATGGTAGAGTCAAAGTTTGAGGGATCATTTAAAACTCTTACTTCTACTTCATCCCCTAAAACATACTCTGCAACCAATGCATTAACATTCTGTCCAGGACCAAATTGATTCTTTTGTCCTGCAATTGGTAAATTTGCCGCTTGTAAAGACGTATCGAGAGCACCCGTATTATAACTTTGTGGCTCCATATTGAGCGTGACTGGTTTATCAAAATCATAGCTACTATTATGATTTGAGCTGGAAAACGCAAAAGGATTGACTGCTGAAGGAGAATCAACTCTAAATGCAATAGGTGACTCTGTTGTATTAAATAAAATCATACTGTATTCTTCCAAACGGTTATCTTTAGCTGGTGTACATGGATAATCATCTGAAACAAGAGCGAAACGAGCGCTTCCAGCAGAAGAAACGCTGACCCGAGCTATATCACCCGAATTGCATAAGCCTGGAGCGCCAATAACAACCGTTTCTTCCTCACCAGGTTCAGGCGGATCAACAACTGTACCTCCTGGCGGTGTCGGTAAAGGATTCCCACCACCAATTGTGGACGATCCTTGTTGACAAGATGATAAAATAAGTATGATGGCAATCAAAAGAGAATATATATAGGGCATACTTATAATAATAATGATATCAAGCGCTTTTGACTAGAAAAATTTTATTTAATCCATGAGTTACTATTTATGATT
This sequence comes from Oligoflexia bacterium, assembly GCA_035326705.1. Lineage (NCBI taxonomy): Bacteria > Pseudomonadati > Bdellovibrionota > Oligoflexia > Oligoflexia bacterium. Next base: position 222,463 of record DAOLES010000001.1, on the reverse strand, counting down.
TTTACAATTAATTTATTATGCTTACTTGTCTTAAGCGTTTGTTATTGATCTAAGTTTCAGATAATACTATAAGACAGTTTTATGCAGTCGGCAAATTTTGAAATACCCTCTTTAAATACTGATTTTGGTAAAAAACTGCCTATAACAGGCAGTTTGATCAAAATTCCTGCTTATATTGTCATCTTAAATTGCTTTAAAAATAAGTTTTCAGGGAGAATTATTTTTGAAAACAAACAGCGAATTAAGCATGTTTACTTTGATCAAGGAAATATATTAAATATTCACTCTAATTTACAAGATGAATCGTTTAAAAATATAATTTTAAAAAAACAGTTACTTGAGTATGAAAAAACAAAAAAAGTGGCTGTCAAACTTGACGAAATTGAGGCATTTAGAAAAGAAAATATCCTTGAACACCACGAACAAGCAAAATATTTACTTAATCTAGACGATGAACAAGTAAAATCAATAGAAAAACATGTATGTTTAGAGAAACTCCTTGATCTACTAGGCTGGTTTCAGGGAGAATATTTAATTCAAGAAAATTACTCTCACAATATACCAGAAATACAGTTTGGTGTTTATTTAGAGATACTCTATAAAAACTTACAAAACTTTTTTTTACATGCTTTGCCTTTGTTTGAGCAACATTATCAAAGCCCTAAACTAGAAAAGAGTAAGTTTAAAGATAAAAACCAACTGATATTAACTTGTATTTCAAATGTTTTATCTAGCCTATCTTATTATAATGCAACGGGGATATTAACCTTACATAAAGATGATTTTATAAAAAAAATTACGTTTAAAAATGGCAATATACATCACATCCATTCTAATAAACCGCATGAGTCTTTAAAAACGACTTTATTACGCTGGAACTTTTTATCTTCTGAAAAAATTAATTATGTCTCTAGCTATTCAGATACAGAGTTAGAAAAACTTTTACTTGAAGATAAAAGTTTAACTCAACAAACTTTAGAACAAGCAAAAAAAATATTGATGTTTGAACAATATCTACAAATTTTTCATTGGAAAGTTGGGCACTACCATTTCCAAGGAGATCTATCTGCTAATGATACACAACCTCTACCATTTGATTTGCAAGACCCAAAATATTCAGCTCACCAAGATATCTTAAAAACAATCAATACACTTAAAAAAGATTCAATTTTTATAGTGTTTAAAAAAAACCTTTCTTTATTTAAAACTCTATGTGAAAACATTGGCTTTTCTGCAATTGAAAGTTCATTTTTAGATAATGAAGAGTTTACAATAGCACAAGACCCTTTGCTTGGGGTATCAACGCAAAATTTACATTATATGATCTGGGAAAAACTGTTGTTTTACACTTCACAACCTACCAGTGTTGTGTGTGTTTTACACAAATCCCTAGACGCAAACTTTTTAAAAGAAATACAACAAACTTTAAAAGAAAACTCTATAGATAACTTAGGATTTTTTGTTTTAAACTAAAGCTACAACTGATTAATGCTTTGCATGCGACTATAAATGCCGTATAATCAGGGCGAGTTTATGGATGATTTAAACCTAAACAACTTTTCTTCTATCAGTGCAGATGACCAAATTGAAGTTATCCAATCTCTATTTGATATTGGCGACCATAGTAAAGCTTTAAAAGTTTGTGATATAGCCTTAAAGCATTATCCTGAAAATACAGCCTTATCTATTCTAAAACATACCATTTTAGAAGGGCTTAAAGACTCAACGTCAAAAACAGAAACTATAAACCTTGCTTCTTTAAAACATAAAAAACGCCTAATTCACCGAATAGAAAGTATTGCCAATGTATTTTCTAAAACTAAAAAATTACATGATGCTATTGTACTTTATAAAATATTAAAAACTATTGATCCAGAAAACTTTCTTGCCTGTTTTAGACTTGGACAACTTTATTTCGATAACAGAGCCTATAGTGATGCAATCAAAGAATTTGAAGGTGCCCTTGCCATTGATCCGTTTCACATATTTACATTAAAAAAACTTGGTTTAGCCAACTACATTGAAGGTAAATATCTAGAAGCCTTAAATTTCTGGATGGATGGTTTAATCTTAACCATTCCTACCCATAACCAAGAAGATTTGATTTTTTTTCAAACCCATATCCGAAACGCTCAAAATAATATTCCTGGATTTAGTAAATCAGATAGAAATATTGTTTTTAAAAAAAGACAAAAACGTTTGGGACAATATATTCATGACTTAAAGCATAACCTACCATCCGCCACTGGGATAGATGTTTATAACTCTCTTGATCATTGGTTTGTTTCCGATGAGCAAGAAGCACAACCCATTATAAATCAAACAACTAAAATGACAAAAAGCCTTACTGAGCTACCTGAAACCTCAAAAATTTCAGCTATACAGGATTTTCAAAAGGATCCTGACTTAAAACCTCATAAAAGCAATCATGAACTAAAAGAGATTGCTGAAAAATTAAATCAATACACAATATTTAAAAATTTGAGCCCTGAAGAGCGTTTAAGTATTGCAAACTTCACATCATTTATTAGCCTAAGAGAAGATGCTTATGTTTTCCATGAAAATGAACCCTGTTATGGCATATACTTTATTGAAAGAGGTCTTGTAGAGTATTCAAATCAAAGTTTTAATTTATTTTTTTCGCAAGGACAGCTTTTTGGGCATGAAAATATTCTTATCCATGAAAAAAGTATGTTCACTGCCAAAGTGAAAAAAGAATGTGATCTTGTTTTTATTGATAAAGCTGGACTTGCATTGGTGTTTTCAAGAAATAAAACCCTAGCAATTCATTTTTTATGGTATTTTTGGAAATCTCTTATTTTTCAATATCAAGAGCTTCGTTATATTTTAGGTGAATACCATGCGGCTACGCCTTACATAAAAGCAAAAATTGAGCACTTACCTTCCATCCATTTAAGCCAAAAGCAACTTCACACCTTAAGTTCTGTTTGCTCTTATAGTGTTTTTCCAGAAAACACTTTATTGTTCAACTTTGACAGTAAACCCGCTGGACTTTATATTTTGATTGAAGGAAAAGTGAGTCTCATTCATAAAAACCTAAGCACTTCTATTGAAAAAGGCCAATACTTTGCTGAAATTTTTCTTGCAGATAAAAACATGCAGAGTACTTATCAAGCAAAAACAACTGAGAGTACATCAAAAATAATAAAAATTACGCACGAAACGCTTCAAAATTTAGCCAAAAAAGATGAGGTTGTTCGCTACGATTTTTTAACTGTTTTATGTAAAATGTACGCCTATAAGCTACAAACGCTCAAAAAACTAGGTTAAATTTTTCTGATCGTCTAAAAAAACTAAAAAAGCTTTCTGTCCCACGACAATACAAAAATGCCCAAACTTTATTAAGGTTTGGGCATTTTGTTATCTAACATTAACAGATAGATTTATATTATGAACGAACTTGTGTACGTGAAAAACCTGCTCTAGAAGAAAAAGTATTAATACTAGCAGCAACTTTTCTTTGGGTTTCATCTTTCAGTTTTGGTTTAGCTGAAACAGCTCCCATAGGCGCCTTTTTATTTTTGGCCTGGGCTGATTTTGTACTTGTTTTTTTCTTTTCAACATTTTTCATCACAATTGCTTTTTCTACTTCTTTAATCAATTGTTGTCTTCGTATCCCTTGAAAAGGCACGGAATATCTAGCCGCTGTTCTTCTCAGTTCAAAAAAATCCATACTACCTAACATTGTTCTTGTAATTTCTGCAAAAGTCATTTTACTCTCCTGTCATCCAAAATAAAAAATATAAAAAGTTTATGCTCTTATTTAATGCATGCTTCATGCCTAAACTGATTTTAAAAATCATTTTTTTTTAATAAAAACTTTTTATTTTCAAACACTTACAGCTGTTAGCTTATGTTTAGCATGACTAGCTTTAAAAGTGTGTACCAAACCTACCCCAAAATTTTATCTATGTCGCAATAAAATTTATCGGTTCGGAGACTGAATCATAATACTTGCGTAAGCAAAAAAGCAAGGCATTTTTTTATTTTTTTTATAAAAATTTTTAATATTAAAATAGGGTATTTTTATAGTACGAAAAGCCACTTATTAACAATTGTTATTGTAATAACATGGATTAATGTTTTGACAACCCCATGGACTTCCTGGGTGAGAACTACCTGCAACACAAGGTTCTGAGCCACCTAAATTATAATTATTGTAGGTTTGCCCGTAATTTAAATAGTGTCCATAGGCCGCCATAGGCTGACCTGCATATGTACCTATATGACTTTGAGATCCAATTGAATAGTTCGGTGCACCACCAACCACAACATTCCCTGCTGATGATGTTGTGTAGGTTGGTCTTGAAGCACCCATAACATAGGTCCCTCCATTACTAACCGTATAGTTGCCCCCAGCATTGACGTTAACATTTGGAAAGATAGATCCTACAGAAAAGTTAGGGACCATATTCGCAAGAGATGCTCCTAAACCATCGAGTGTTGCTTTACCACTGGCTTTAAAATTGGCTCCACTTTGCTTTAAACTACCCAAAAAATTGCCAAAGTTTGCTCTAAACTGAGGGTTACAATTACTTTGTTGAATCTGATGTTGGTTTGTACAAGGCTGATCCAAAGGTTGCACAATTGTATAAATATATTTATTATTTTTACCTGGTGCCAAATTGTATTGATAAGATTTATCGATGTTTGATACTGACCAAACTTGTGTAGCATCTAAACGACAAGGCTGATCTGCAGGCTTATTATGACAATAAACAAAAGGATTAGCTCCACCCGGATGTTGTGGATACTGCCCAGAAGCTCCAGCATGTCCTGATGGGAAGTTTTGGGCATTAAAATATGGGCTTTGAAACGCAATATGTGAACGGGTTGGGTCTAAGTAACCTGTTAACTCTGGCCACCAATCTTCATGCGCTGGCCATGCAATTCTACCAGAATAACCATAAGCACTAAATGTATCAATGGGTCTTAAATCTTCATCAACCCTGCAACCCCGACAATTTTGATAAATAATTTGATAGCAGCGTTGACCATCTGGATGAGAGTAATCTACTGGTCCACCTAATAAACGACGACAATACTCATATTCCTGCATATGTTGTGGAACATTGGCCAGTGAGCCATTGTTATTACTTAGCCCACTGTTATTGGTGTTTTCTCCTGTATTTAAATTATTATTTTGACTGCCTGAACGAGTCTCTACCGTAGCTCCATTGGTCACTGATGATCCTTCGGGCCTAAAAATTTCTTGTTGCTGAGGTCTTTGTTCACAAGCAGACATAACCAATGCCAAAACATATATAGGCATCAACAATCTAAAGTTTAATTCAATTTTTTTAAGGGTCTTTTTCATAATGGTTTTAATTGAATATATTTTAAATCACAAAGCTCAGTGTATTACTGCACTCGAGCGCAAAAATCCCCTTCCATAAATCCGTTGGTTCCAAAACCTAAATTTAATTTAAAGTAATCCACACACACCTGTCCTCCAGGAACATTGGTGATTGAAGAAAAAACCACAATACTACCCGCTAAAATACCGACAGTGTTACCATTAACCGTTGCTTCCACTGAATCAAATGGCGATAGCAATGGATCAAGATTTGCACCTAAAAAGTTATCATAAATATTAACCACATCGGCTATATTGAAGCGAACAGTATCACTGATACCGCTACCATTTTGAATCAATATGATGCAGGACATTCCATTATTACCAAAATTAAAGTCATTGATACAATCAACGTCTCGTATTCTTACTTCTTGCTCTTGGCCATTGATCACCAAACGAACAGAACCAAATTCATTTTGTGCACAAGACGCCAAAAATGTAAGCATAAGCAGCAAAAAGATTTTTAAGTGTTTCAATTTTTTCATCATCGTGTTCACCCTTGAGTTGTTTTTCTATCACTGCTTTCTATTAAGCAATGCTTATGCCAAAAAACACACCTGTAAGCTGCTGAAAATATTGTGTTTATTTTTACTAACTCTCATATTGAGACATTTTAGCCTCAGCAGACTGACTTCTACATATCAAAATTACGCAAAACGTCAATATATAATTTACATGCTATGCGAGCAATGAGGTCTAAGTCATATCTTAAAAGCCCCCATCTTAATTTTTTAAAAAGATTTTTGACATGGAAAACATTTAACCTTATAGCTAAGGATTAAAAAATCTAAGCTCTCATAGTTCAACGGATAGAATAAGGGATTCCTAATCCCTAGATCCAGGTTCGATCCCTGGTGGGAGCACCAAAGTAAATAGTTCAAATAATAAAGTTACTCTCTTATTAAACTTATGAAAAATACTTGTGCCCCACTCTAGCAGCCGTTACGAGCATAGCGAGTTTACGGATGCAGAGGAAGGGTATTCGATCCCTTAAGCTACTGAAGATGCCTGTTGAGTTTCGTTGGTTTCCAATTGTTCTACACCTTGATTAAGTTGAACTGAAACCGTTCTAGAAACACCGGGCTCCTCCATGGTAACTCCATAAAGGTTTTGCGCAATTTCCATTGTGGCTTTATTGTGTGTAATCACAATAAACTGAGTTTTTTGTGACATTTCTTTAACCATGCCCAGAAAACGTCCCACATTGGCATCATCCAAAGGTGCATCAACCTCATCCAATATACAAAATGGTGGTGCTTTAAAATCAAAAATAGAGAAAATTAAAGCAATCGCTGTCAAAGCCTTCTCCCCACCTGACATTAAGTTCATATTTTGTAATTTTTTTCCAGGAGGCTGCGCTACAATGTCAATTCCTGTTTCAAGTATGTTCTCATCTGAAGTCATGACTAACTTTGCTTTACCTCCACCAAAAAGTTTAGGGAAAAGCTCTTGGAAACGACCGTTAACTTTTTTATAGGTATCTAAAAACATCTCTTGCGTAGATTCATCAATATGTTCAATTGCTGTATTTAAATCATTAAGCGTATTTTCTAAATCTGCCTTTTGCTCACTTAAAAAACTAAACCGCTCTTCAAGTTCAGCTAACTCTTCTAAGGCACCCAAATTAACATGTCCCATAGCATTGAGACTATTTCTTAACTTTTGTAGTTCTTGGTTGCTTTGACCAAGTGTGCTTTCCTCTAAATCTTCATAATACTGATCAATGCAATCATGTAAGTTTAACTCGTAGCGTTCTGTAACTTGTTCTAGCAGGCGCTCTAACTTATAATCTTCTTCTTGAATATCCATTTGTATTTTATTAATCTGAGCCACAACGTGTTCTTTTGCTGAGCGATAACCTTTAAGCTGCTCTTCATCCGTTCTAAGTTTCTCTGCAAGGGTGTCATGCTCAATTTTTACAACATTCAAATGAGTTTCAGATTCTGTGAATTCTTGTAAGATGTTTTCACGTTTTTCTTTTAATGAAATAACATTATGAGAAATTTCTTGTGCTTGCTCAATGCGTTCATTTGACTTTAACTTTAATGTTTCTGCCTCTTCTTTTGCTAAAGACTTTTGTTGATCTAAAGACTCCAACTCCTTTTTTAATGCATCTTGTCTTTCATCTAAACTGGCTTTCTTAATTTTGATTTCAGTCAAACGTTGATTATGAACTTCATACGAAGCTCTCATTTCAGTGATTTCTTGCGTAAAGGCTTCCTCTTTGCTTAAGAAGTTATTCTTATGCTCTAACAAAGTTTCATACTCAATCTGCATTGATTCTAAAGCCACTTTATTTTGCTCAATATCGTTGAGATAACTTTGTTTTTGATTAAATAATTCTTGAAGAAATGAATTTTTATATTTCTGTGTTTCACCAAGACTTAACAACTCTTTTTCATGACTGGTTTTTTGTTGACTATGACTCTTAATATCTTCTGATAAACCTTCAATTTGTGCTTTTAAACTTAAAATTCTTTCTTGAATTTTTTCTAGTTCATAGCTTAATTTATCAGAGCGTTGACGTTTTTCTTCAACACGCTCTTTAAGTTCATTCACTTGGTTATGAATCTCTAAAACGCCTTGTTGCTCTTCATTTTTACCACCTGTAATAATACCATTACGGGATATTCTATCCCCTTCAAGAGTAACCATGGTTTCCTGTGTTCCTTTTTTCCATAAATCAAGAGCATCACTTAAAGAGGGAACTAAATATATAGTGCTTAAGACTTGTTCTATTAACTTATTAAAGGTGCCTTTGGCTTTTACATGCTTAATAATACTATTTTGATTGGCTGTTTTTTGATCTGTCTTGCGAGTCAAATGAAAAGCTTCATCCTTCTCAATTAAAAATGAGCTTCTTCCTTCTCCAGCATCACTTTTTAAATAGTCAATGGTTTTTACAACATCATCTGAATCTTCAACAACAATACATTGTACAAATTCATTTAAAGCAGCATAAGCTGCTTTTTCGTAACCAGGCTCAACTTCAAGCATATCACCTAAAATACCTTGTACTCTGCCAACATTACCTGAGTCTTTCTCCTTCATGATGCTTTGCACACCCTTTTCATAACCTTGATATGAATCAATAAACTCTTGTAAAGTATTTAAACGAGAAGCATCGCGTTCAATTTCATTGTTGATTTGAATCAGTTCTTGATGACATTTTTCTTTATCTAAGTTTAAATGTTCCAACTCATCTTCAGCAGAAATTTTACTTTCTTCAAACTCAAGTACCATTTGATTGCTTTGCTCAAAAGCTTCTTCTTTTTCAGATAAACTACTTGATAGTTGATTGACCTCTTCTTGAGTTTCATTTACTCTTTCATTGATATCTTGCAACTTCACATCTAGTGAACGATTCTGTTCTTCTAAACTTTGTTTGTTATTTTTAATCTCTGCTTCACGTGTTAGGTGTTGCATATTTTTAGTTTTGAGTTCAGATAAAGCTTGTTCTAAATTTAGTAGAGTACTCTTGAGCTGGCTTTCTTTTTCAATATCTGTATTAAGATTATCTGCAATTTCTTCTAACTCTAAAGTAGATTGTTTTATACTGTTTGAAACATTGACATGTTGGAGATCTAAATCTTCGTATTTTTGTAATAAAATTGCAGCTCTCTCTTTTTCTTCCTGAGCTGTTTCTAATAACTGAGACTGTTTAAGTTGTTGGTTACTAGCTTCATTTTCTAAATTTTGAATAGTGGTTTTTTGTTCAAAAACTTTTTCCTGCATCCGTTCAAGCTTTTTTTCAAATTCAAGCAAACGTAATTTCTCAGTTTCATATTGTGATTCATTTGAAAGTAACTTAGACTCTTCTGCGCTTAAAGAGTCTTTCAAACGAGTATGAGTGGATCTTAACTCTTCTAAGACCAATTCACTTTTTTTCCAAGCATAACTTAATAGTTTTAAATCCAACTGTTTTACATCTTCTTTAAGAACTTTATATTTTTCAGCTTTTTCAGCTTGTTTTTTTAAAGACGCTGTCTGACGTGTCAACTCTTTAATAATATCATTCACCCGTAATAAATTTTGTTGCGTATGCTCCATCTTTTTCAAAGCAGCTTTTTTACGGGCTTTAAATTTGGTAATACCAGACGCTTCTTCAATAATTAAACGTCTATCCTCAGGACGACTAGATACAATAGCTCCAACACGACCTTGTTCAATAATCGAATACGATGATTTTCCTATACCCGTATCCAAAAATAAATCTGTTATATCTTTCAGTCTACACGCCGATTTATTAATATAAAACTCACTTGAACCATCTCTAAATATTTTTCTTTGTACTACAATTTCTGCAAAATCTTTGTATTGCACTGGCCCTAAACTTGACTCATTGTCTAAAGTTAAAAGCACTTCCATCATGCTCGTAGGAGGTCTTTTTTCACTTCCAGCAAAAATAAGATCTTCCATGCTCTTTCCACGCAGTTCTTTATAGCTTAATTCACCTGTTATCCATTTAAGCGCATCAACCACATTACTTTTTCCACAACCATTAGGCCCAACAATAGAAGTAATTGGAACATCAAACTGAAATGCAGTTTTTTCTAAAAACGATTTAAAGCCTAATAATTCTAGTTTTTTTATTCTCACTGATGCTCCCTAATGAAAAAATCTTTGCAATGATTGCGCAATGCTCATATCAAATTACGCATAAAAATGAAATTGAAAAAAAAGTTTTAATTTAAGTTTTTCTTTAATTTAGTTGTGTTAAAGAATTGTTTTTACTAAATTATTTTTATCTAAATCAATCAACAAAACTCTACCTGTTGATTCTTGAATCAAATACGCTTCATTCCGATTATTGATAGTATTATCAAAGTAGACTGCCCCAACGATATTAGACCTCAAAGTTATATCTCTTGTATCCATACTGGTGATTCCATCGTTTGTTCGAAAAGAAAAAAAGTCACCTGATGTGGTTTGATAGGTATTGGAGTCTCTAATCAAAAATGTTAATTCACCTTGATCAGAATCATAAGCCAGATTTTCAACAGCCCTATTCATCTGTTCACCAGATATTGATCCCTTTACAATATAACTGTCATTTGCTTTAATCGTAAATAAAACACTGCCGGAAAATATTGAGTTGTTGTTTAATTGCACCGTATCAGTATCAACGATTTGACTCACTGTAAGTGTCTCCTGACTCATTCCAGACTGAAGTATAACTTGATCCCCCACAGCAATATTACTTGCTAAAAAGTCAACACCAACAGCATCTAGAAGATTGCCGGAAACACTCGCATCCAGTTCAACCATATTTGAGACACTTCCTTCATAAATAAGTTGCCAACTTTCAGTCATAGTTGCCCCATCTTGAGTGCTTAGACCAATGACTTCTGGTTCAGAAAAAGCACCCACATCATAAAACTCAATTTTACCTTGAATAAAAGATTCCTTGCCTCCACTGTTGATTGAAAAATCAATTCGCTTCAAACTGGATATATCAAAAGCGTCAACGGTTCCTGACCTTGAGTACATCAATATTCTATCTTTTCCACTATCACTGTAATCGGTTAAACCCAATGTAAATGATTCCATAAAGATTTGTTTTTCTATGATTTGACTGTTTGAATTGTAAACCAATAGTTTTTCTTCTGCTTTTAAAGCCAGCAATAATGTATCCACCCCCAAACCAACTGCAGATGTGACTTTAGCTGGTAATGGAATGTTTTCTACGCTCTGCATGGCAAAATCAAAAACATATATCTGATCTTGCACAGTGTCTGGAATATACCACAATCCTCCTTGAACTGTAGCCGCCCTAACATTGCTTGCACCCGTAATAGTAATACTTGAAGTAAATGACATACTATTGAGATCAAAAACTTCAATACTGGGTGAATCATTGAGCAAAATAAACGCTTGATCCTCAACAATGTGTATATCTACCGCTTCGCTTGGTAGATCTATATAAGATGCAGAACACGTAAACCATGTTAATTGATCCTTGTTGCTGGTATCTAAAGAGCCTGGTTCAATGATAAAGCTATGAAGTCCATCATCAGAAGTAAAAATATTATTTTCTTTGGCTTTAGCGTTTTGCTCACCTGTTTTTGAATTTATAATTTGGTATGAATTTAATTTACTGTTGTATATGGCTTCCCAAGTTTGGCAAGTGCTATCAGCATCAACAACAAAGTCATGGACATCTGGCGCCTGATTCAATGTTTCAACAATTCCACGTCCAGCATTTTCAAATATAGCTCTTGTATACAAACCTTCCCTATTGCTAGACAAGTCAACAAACTCAAACTGAGGATTATTACCAGCAATAAAGTCAACGGCATACATGCGATTGTTTTCATTTTCTATGAGCCAAACTCTTTTTTCATTGCTAGACTTTTCTTCTACTGCCAAAGCAACTGGATTCCCTCCCACTGGAATTAGTGTCATGGGCGCGTCATCTGCCTGAGTAAGGTCTATAAAATCTTGCTTTTGACTGTTAATAAATGCCAAGCCTTTATTAACCTGATCCAACACTGCAATAATATACGTTTGTTTGCCTTGAACTTGAGCTGTATTTTCAAAATTCTGAATATCAATCGGTTTATTTAATGGATGAAATGTCGATTGTCGATTACCTGAGCATGCACTAAGCACAATGAGACAACTTAGAAAACAATAGATTAAGTTAACTTTGCATTTCATTTTTATTACCCTTTCCAAAGCATTCTTACTCAATCATACCCACTTGCATGTAGCTTGATGTATCTACAACAGCGACATGACTAGATAAAAACTCACAGACATATACAAAACTACCATCTTCAGAAAATACAAGCTTTGCTGGCCCCAAACCATCAAGTGAAATTTCATACAGTTTATTTAAAGTATTGGTATCAAATACCCAAACTTGGTTTAGATCATACATCCCAACCCAAAGTTGTTGTTCATCAGGGCTCAAAGCCATATATTCTGCGCCAGAAGGCAATGAAACCTGATCAAGCCACTGGACAGGAGATTCTTCTAAAAGAATATTGTTGTTCACAACTTGACTGATATCTATTTTATTTAAGCTGTCATTGGCTTGATGTAAAAAGTAAAGCTGTTGATTACTATCAATTAACATGTCTCGCAAACCACCCGTTGAAAAATAATTAAGCAATGAAAATGTCTGTTCAATTTCTCTATCCCATAAATCAATGGTAAAAATAACGTTATTGATAAATGAAGCCACATAAGCAAATCTATTATTACTAGGGTCTAAAGCTATACGCCCTGCCCCAATACCCAATAAAGTTTGATCCAGATCAAAAGCAGTTAAACCAACCAGTGGTAAGCCAAAGCGATCATCTTGCGGAAATAAATCTTGAACTGTAAAATTATCTAAATTTAAAAATGTAATTGTACCATCTATATAATTACTAATAATTGCGTGTTCATCACTGTTGGCATTGGTGTATACTTGTATATCAGAGGGTTCTTCGTCAGCAACAACTGCATTTTTAATCTCAAGTTGGGAATTTAAAGTTCTTTTACTTAAAGAAAACTGATCAATCCCGCCTGTCCCTAAATCATAATCAAAAACTTGCACAACATCATTGGCTCGATCTCCAACTAAAATGAGTTGTCGTTGTTCATCAACAGCCAAACTGCTGGCAAAATTTGGGAAAAAAACAGATTTATCTACATTAATACTATTGCTAGTTAAATCAATCACAGCAATCGACGCTATAGAGCTGGTTAAATTGACATTGCTGTTTAACACTAAACCGATATCCGTTCCTGGGATTTGGACAAAGTCTATGGGGGCGTTGATTTCTATATCACCGCTGTTATTAAATAAGGATGCTTCTCCACATGCAAATAGAAGCAAACAAACCATGAAAATAAGATTCTTCATTATGGGCTAACTATAGTAAAGCCTAAAATTACTCAAGATTTATTGCTTATTATTGGCTAGAAGGCGTAAATTGATCGTGTTTAAGCATAGTGTTACTTATAACGTTGATAACGATCGTATACTTTAGGTCTATCTGAATCATTTTTTTTGTATGCTTTTTGATTGAGATTAGCTGGGGCCTCTATGACTTCAAGAGTAGTCGAAGGTTTTTTTAATGGTTTAGCTTGAGCTTTCTTAATTTTTAAACGCAGACTTTTAGACCAAATCCAAGCTTTTTTATTTTTATAGATAACATGATACCACTTTTTTTTATACCAACCTATAACCTGTACTGTTTGATTTTTCTCAAGGCGACCCAGTATTTTATATGCAGTTGACGGTTTTTGCCTAACATTTACTGTATTAAGTGCAATACCGTAAACAGGTCTTTTAACCGTTTTATACTCCCTGGCGTACAGTATATTAGCGTATGTTTGTGCAAGAAAGCCAAATAACACATACCGTAAAACTTTTGGCAGCAATTGTTTTGTGACCCAGTTGTCGCAATAGTGACTCATAAAACCTCAATCTAACTTTTATTAAATCATGTAACTATATAAAAATAAAGCATTTTTTTCATTTTACTTTGGCATAGTACCTGCACTATATAGTGCAAAGGGAAATGAAATTATGTTTGTAATATTAAGTAGAAAATATTTTGGTTTTAATATCTTAGCGGTGGTGTTGGTTTTAGCCTACTTTTATAAGAGTAACAAAATCAGCCTTCAAGATATTAAAAATAGTCAACAATTGGTGATTGAAACCAGTCAACAAATAAAAGAAGCGGCAGTTAATCTACCGTATCAAGAACTTATCGAAGACACTGCTAAGCATTTACAAATGGATGAAGAGCTGATTGCCTCTATTGTTTTTGTTGAATCCTCATTTAGAAAGAATGCTAAAAGCTCAGTTGGAGCACAAGGCCTGATGCAAATCATGCCTATTGTTGCGCGTGAGTATAATGTAAAAAATGCTTTTAACCCTCAAGACAACTTAAAAGCTGGTGCTGCACATTTTAAAAACTGGATGCGTGTTATTGAAGCTGAGACCTATGAAGATCAAATCAAAATGACCCTTGCCGCCTACAATGCTGGTTTAGGACATTTAAGAGATGCCCAACGTTTGGCCATTAAACTTGATCTTAACCCTCATCGCTGGGATCATGTTAAAAAAGCTTTTTTACTTTTAGAACAAAAAAAATATTATAAAAAAGCTAAATTTGGTTATTGTCAGGGTCGTGAAGTGAATAAATACGTAAAAAAAGTTTACTCAACTTATTTGGCTTACAAGCACTCTGTTTTTAATGCATAATCAATCATTCTAGACAAAAACCAGCTTAATCGTTAGGTTTATTCAGATGAAAAATCAACCTTTAGATGGTCACTGTCATTGTAAACATGTGTCATGGCAATACCTGTCCCTGCCAGATAACATTACCGCCTGTAATTGTACTGTATGTAGCCGATATGGTGTTTTATGGGCTTATGGTTACCTCAATGATACCGTCAAAGTATATGGCAAAACCAAATGTTACACCCGAGGCGATAAGGAACTATCCTTTCATTTTTGTAATACTTGTGGTTGCGTCGCCTATTGGCTAGCCAATTATCCTAGAGATAATGGTCAATTTAGAATTGCAGTAAACATGCGTTTAATTGATCAACCTGAAAAAATAAAGCTCATCCCCATAAGACATTTTGAAGGCTTACACAGTTTTAAAGACCTCCCAACGAACAAAACAAAGGTTAAAGACCTCTGGTTTTAAAAGATTATGTAAAAATATTCAGTCATGGATTGACCAAAGCTTAATAAGCTTGCTAAACTAAGGGTCTAGATGGCAGTCAAAGCAGAAAAAACTGATGAACGTACAGTTAGAAAAGATGTTCAAGATCTATTGAATAAAACCAGTGGCCTTAAAGCCTACTTTGTAGTCATTACCGGCCAAGATATCGGTAAAAAGTTTCCCATTCAAAAGTCAGAACTCAGTATTGGCAGGAGTGAAGCTTGCGACATTTATGTGAATGATGAAGATGTCTCAAGAAATCATGCCCTTATCAAGGTTTTACCTTCAGGTATTATTATTGAAGATCTAGAAAGCACAAATGGGACTTTGGTCAATGGCCAAGCCATTGCTAAAAAGACACTTTTAGACGATGGTGATCGTATCCAAGTAGGCAATGTTACGGTCTTTAAATTTCACTTTTTGGATGAACTTGAAGAAAACTACAATGAGCAACTTTACAAGGCTGCCAATAAAGATTATCTCACCGGTTGTTACAATAAAAAGTACTTTACTGATCGTTTAAAAATGGAAATCAGCCACACCAAACGTCACCAAAGTCCACTTTCACTCATGATTTTTGATGTGGATCATTTTAAAAAATTCAATGATACACATGGTCACGTTACCGGTGATATTATCTTGCAAAAATTAGCAGAAGAAATTGACTCTATAAAACGTCATGAAGATTTATTTGCTCGTTACGGTGGTGAAGAGTTTATTTTATTGCTCAGAGATACTCCTCAAGAGCGTGCAGTACAAATTGCTGAAAAAATTAGAGCACATATTGCAGATCTAGCCATTGAGGTGGAAGGACAAAAACTTGGTATTACCATAAGTATTGGAGTTGAAACATTTACAGGTAAAAATTATCAATCTGAAGAAGACTTTTTAAGAGGCGCTGACCACCTTTTGTATGAAGCTAAAAGAGCTGGTCGCAATAAAGTTTACTTTGAAAAGCACGATGCTTAATAATCTTTCCAGCCAGGGCCTTATTGAACATTTTTTAGAATACTTGCGTATAGAAAAAGATTACTCTGAACAGACGATTAGTTCTTATGAAAACGATCTTAGCTCTATTCTTAATTATTTTCAGATAGCTCATGCAAAAAACTTACAAAGTCTCAGCTTGGAACAGTTACAAGACTATTTAAAACATTTAAACAATAAAAACTATAAAAGCAGCAGCGTGGCACGTAAAATCTCGTGTTTAAGGTCTTTAGCAAAGTTTCTCACCCAAAATTACAACCTAACCATTGAGAGTGTATGGCATTTATCATTGCCAAAAAAACAGCTGGCTCTTCCTAAAGTCATTTCTCAAAGTAACATTGATGAGTTACTCAACCCTAAACACTTTAACCTTAAGCGTAAACAAGATGTTCGTAACCAATGCATTCTTGAGTTGTTTTACGCTTGTGGTTTGCGCGTTTCTGAGATCATCAGTTTAAAAACTCAAGATTTAGATATTCATCAAAATATCATAAAAGTTTTAGGAAAAGGCAATAAAGAACGTCTTATTCCTATTCACTCACAGGCCATAACTTGTATTGAATATTACTTTAAACATGCCCGAACTCAATATTTAAAAAAATCTGCTTCGTCTTATATATTTGTCAATAACAGAGGCAGTAAACTAAGCCGCCAAATGATATGGCATATGATTAAAAAACACAGCCAAAAAATACCGGGCTTGGCAAATATTTCACCGCATACTCTTAGGCATAGCTTTGCTAGTCATCTTCTTGCCCAAGGCGCTGATTTACGGTCTATCCAAAAAATGTTGGGTCATAGCAGTTTAAGCACCACTCAAATTTATACGCATATCCAAAAACAACAGTTACACAAGGTGTTCAACCAAGAGCATCCAAGAAATCAATCCAACTAAGTCACAAATAACCTCTGCAAGTGTATTATCCATTGACACGGTACAGGCTCTCTTGTAGTTAAGCTAGTTTGGTATGAGAGTAGTTAGCGGTATGCGTCCTACGGGTCCTTTACATCTTGGACACTATGTAGGCGCAATAAAAAATTGGATTTCTTTGCAAGAAGAGCATGAATGTTTCTTTTTTTCTGCAGACTTACATGCACTTACTTCACATTATGCTTCACCTGGAGATATTCAAAAAATTGCCATAGATATGCTTAGAGACTGGTTAGCCTGCGGCATAGATGAAAACAAAGCCACGTTATTTTGCCAAAGTGCAATACCGCAACACACTGAGCTTTTTACTTTTTTTTCAATGATTACCCCTTTGGGATGGTTGGAAAGAAACCCAACCTTCAAAGAGCAACGCAATGAAATTAAAGACAAAGATTTAGCCCAGCTTGGATTTTTCTCCTACCCTGTCATGCAAACAGCTGATATTGCTTTATATAAGGGAAATGCCGTGCCGGTTGGTCAAGATCAAATACCCCATGTTGAATTAAGCCGTGAAATAGTTAGACGTTTTAATCACTTTTTTGGCGATATATTTCCTGAACCGCAAACTTTACTCACGAACACACCAAAACTAGCGGGTACAGACGGCAGAAAAATGTCAAAATCTTACAACAATTCTATCTATTTAAATGATTCTAAAGAAGTTGTAGAAAAAAAAATAAGATCAAGTGTCACGGATACGCAAAGAGTTAAACGCACAGATCCAGGCAGACCAGAACATTGTAGTTTCTATCCACTGCATACAATTTTTTCATCTGAAGATACCCAAAAAGAAGTACAAGCTGCTTGTAAGAATGCCTCTATTGGCTGCGTGGATTGCAAAAAGATGCTTTTACCAAATTTATACCATACGCTTGAACCTATATGGGAAAAACAGAACAAACTTGAACAAAAACCTGATTATCTGCGTAATATTTGGGAAACGGGCAAAACCAAAGCTTCATCTATTGCCCAAAATACTCTGTTACAAGTTAAAGAGGCTTTGAAATTAATATGAGTCAAAATAATCTAGGAATAGATAAAGAGCTGTCCCCGCAAAACAAAAAACAAAATTTGTTAGAAAAGTATCAAGACTTTAATAGCATCATGAGTGCTTATCAAGTTCACTTGGATATTTTTGAAGGGCCTTTAGACTTATTGTTGCACCTCATAAAAGAAAATGAGCTGGATATTTATAATATTCCTATTGCCTACATCACCAAGCAATATCTTGAGTATATAGAAGTTATGGAAGAGCTAAATTTAGATATCGCAGGCGAATTTTTATTAATGGCGGCGACTTTAGCTCACATAAAGTCTAAAATGTTGATTCCTGTTGAAAAAAATCAAGACGATGATGATGAAGATGGTATTGACCCAAGAGAAGAACTTGTAAGACGCCTACTTGAATATCAAAAATACAAACAGGCTGCACAACAATTGGATACTTACTATCAACTGGGCAGGGATGTCTTCACGCGTAAAAACCAAAGAATCAAAATTAAAGTACCAAGTTTAGAGCGTGAATTGGCTCAAGTCAGTATATTTAAATTGGTCGATGCTTTTTATAAAATTCTCAAAAAAATTGAACGTGATAACAGTTACCATGAAGTTAATCTAGAGCCTATAGCTCTAAGCGAATGTATTGAAAATATTTCTAAGGCAATTCAATCCTCTCCAGAAGGAAGTGTTCAGTTTCATAGCTTGTTTAAAAAAGCTAAAAGTCGTTTACGTGTGGTAGTGACATTTTTAGCTTTATTAGACATGATTAAACGTGGTGCATTAAAGGTTTTTCAGGCCAATACTTTTTCAAACATAGAAATTATAGGAACTCCAATGCTCTTTGAAGGTTGGAAACATAATGGAGAAGACGAATATGTCGGATGATACTCAAAAGCAAACTACAACAGATGCTAAAGACAATGTTATTTTAGATCACAGTGAAGCTGATTTAGAAAATAAAGTTGTTGCTATAGAAACCCATGCTCAAGATAACGAAAAGAATGAACCTGAAAGTTATCAAGATATTAGTGATGAAGCCTTAGACTCTGTTCTTGAATCCTTGCTTTTTGTTTCAGAAAAACCTGTACAGAAAAAAAATATTCATGAAATTTTAAGAGAAATAAACCCAGAACAAATAGACTCCCGCTTAGAAGCCTTATGTGAAAAACATACAGGCGCAGGCTTTGAACTGATTAAAATCAACCAAGGCTATCAGTTTAGAACCCATCCAAATAACAGTGAGTACCTTTTGCGTCTACATGAGGCAAAGCCGGTACGTCTTAGCCGTGGCAATTTAGAAACCCTAGCTATTGTTGCTTATAGACAACCTATCACAAGGCCAGAAGTAGATGAAATAAGAGGTGTAGACTCAGGTCATATGTTGCGCACATTACTTGATCGTAACCTTATAAAAATTTTAGGTAAACGTGAAGAAGCTGGAAATCCATTAATCTACGGCACAACTGCTGACTTTCTTGAGTTTTTCCAGCTGGATAATTTATCTGATCTGCCATCATTAACAGAGTACACGGAACTTGGAGAAGAAAGTCTAGAAAAATTAGAAAAACTTCTTCCAAAATCAGTATCTGCTGAAGAAGTTGTAGAAAATTCAATTGAAGATCATCATTCTCAAACTAGCAGTGATGACCCAAACACAAATGAAGTATCGCCAGAAAGTAGTGAAATAAATACTCATGAGCTCTAAATCAAAAAATAAAAATCAAACATCACATGAAGACCTAATAAGACTGAACAAGTTTTTATCACAAAAAGGTATTCTGTCTCGCAGACAAGTTGATCAATACATTGAAGCTGGCAGAATCAAAGTAGCTGGCAAAGTTGTTAAAGAACAAGGATTTAAAGTCAATCCACTAGAAAAAGATATAGAAATTGACCACGTTCCATTAGATTTAGATGTACATAAACTCAAATATTATATGTTTTATAAACCAAAGAATGTAGTGTCCACCTTAAGTGATCCCCAGAAGCGTCCTTGTCTGGGGGATTACATTCAAGAACTCAGCGATATCAAGTTGGCTCCAGCTGGAAGACTTGATTATGATGCTGAAGGCTTGGTTTTGCTCAGCAACGATGGAGAGTTTGTTCATCAGATGATGCACCCTCGCTTTGGTAAAAAAAAGACTTATCAGGTAAAAGTTAAGGGTGTGCCAAGTCCAGAAGATGTAAAAAAACTTAGCTTAGGTGTAAAGCTTGAAGATGGAATGGCTAAAGCCTACGGTATAAAATTTTTAAAAAAAACCCAAAGCAATACTTGGTATGAAATGGCTTTAAAAGAAGGCCGCAATCACCAAATCAAACGTATGTGGCTAAAATTAGGCTTCCATGTTTTAAAAATTTTACGTATTCAATTTTCAATTTTTAAACTTGGCAAACTAAAACCCGGACAATTTGAAGAAATTCCTTATGCAACTGCTCAGCAGTTATTAAAAAAATAATTTTTTTAGTTTGATAACTTATGAAAACACTTCCTATTCTTGGCCACTCAGAGCATCTCAAAAGTCATTATAAAAAAGAGTTACAAAAAATTCTACGTTATAAATTTAAACGCCAGGATTTAATTGCAAAACCAACTTTGAATGCACTATCAAATATTGCCCTAAGCCTAAATATACATATTGCTGCTATACAAAGTCGATCTGGTGAAATCATCGCCGTTAGCATTGGCAATGCTAAGGATGTTAATTTTCCTGATTTACAAAGATTTCGTCAAGGTCTTGTCAGGCTAAGTGGCATGCGCATGTTTATTGTATCTCCATTTTCTAATCTATTGAGCCAGCAAAACATTAACAACCTCTTGATCAAACGTTTAGATTATGTTTGTAAAATACAAGTTTCTTCCCATAAAAAAAACCCAGATTATAGCTTTTGCAATTTATCTTATTTACACCCTAACCCAAAGTATACGCAAGCAACATTAAGTCTTGAACCATTTGATATCAATGATCATTTTGATGCCTATCAATTTTCAATTGATTTAGAAAAAGAAATTATATCAAACACTGCTGCAGCAGAAGATTTAAGGCCTGATAATCAAGCTATTATTTGTGCCATAAAAACCTCTAAAAATTTATTTTTTGAACAAGATTACGCTGAACTACTAGAACTGTGCAAAACAGCTGGCTTAAATGTGGTTGATCAAGCTCTTCAAAGAAAAGACACGCCAGACGTTAAAACCTTTTTTGGACAAGGTAAGCTGTTAAGTATTGCAGAAGATGCTTTATTTAAAGAGGTTGATTATCTTGTTTTTTTGCAAGACCTTAGTCCAACACAGCTAAGTAATATTGGTAAACTCACAGACTTAAAAGTTATTGATAGGACTCAACTCATTTTAGATATTTTTGCTAAACGTGCTCAAAGTCATGATGGTAAACTTCAAGTAGAACTTGCACAACTTAAGTATATGCTTCCACGTCTTAGAGAGCGAGAGACTCATTTATCAAGATTAACGGGTGGTATTGGTGGTAGAGGTCCTGGAGAAACCAAACTTGAAGTTCATACTCGAAAAGCACGAGATAAAATCAATAATTTAGAAAAAAAGCTCAAGCAACTTGAAAAAAAACGTTTTGAAAAACGAAAATCAAGAATCAGAAATCAAGTGCCTATTGTATCTATTTTAGGTTATACCAA
This sequence comes from Oligoflexia bacterium, assembly GCA_035326705.1. Classification (NCBI taxonomy): domain Bacteria; kingdom Pseudomonadati; phylum Bdellovibrionota; class Oligoflexia; species Oligoflexia bacterium. Next base: position 200,844 of record DAOLES010000001.1, on the reverse strand, counting down.
TGCTGGTAAGTCTACTCTTTTAAATACTTTAACCCAAGCTAAGGCTATGGCAGAAAATAAATTATTTGCCACCTTAGATCCCTTTTCAAAGCGCTTGCGTTTCCCACAAGAAAGAGAAGTTATTTTAACGGATACGGTAGGTTTCATCAGAAACTTACCAAAAGATTTGATGCAAGCGTTTAAAGCCACTCTAGAAGAAATTCAAGATGCGCAGTTATTATTGCATGTTATTGATGTATCTAATCCGGCATTTCATGATCATATAGAAATTGTAGATCAAATTTTAACTGAACTTGACTGTCAAAATATAAAAAAAATCTTGGTCTTTAATAAAATTGATCTACTAGAAGCCGAGCATGCTCAAGAAATCTGTCAACAATACAATGCTATTGGCATCAGTGCATTAAACAAAGAAAGTTGCAGACCACTTATTGATGCTATTTCTAGTTTTTTTTCTATTGATGTTCAAACATACCAATAAAAATATAAAACTATATTTTATTGTTTAAAAACTCTTTAGGATTCTTTTTCCATAAACGTAAATGAACATCTGAATCTTGGGTTGTAAACTTACTATTTAAGTCATCCGTTTTAAGGCTAGCCAAATCAATGTCTTTGATGTCAATATCCTTAATATCATGTTTTGGTGCATCAAACTTAAATGCTTTTTTTGATTCTTTGGATTGCGCTTTTGCAGCATAAACTTCACCATAGTAAGCATCTAAAGCCTCTTGTGCTTCTTTTTCTGCTTCTATTGCAATCATTAGTTTTTCTTTATTTTTTTGCTCTAGATTAACGCTGTATTGTTTTGTTTGCTGCTTAAATGCATTACTCGCCACTTTAACAAATACAGTTCCCCCTGTTAAAACCATGCATATAACCATAATTTTGACAGTATTTTTCATAATACATAGTTAAATGCAACAGCCATGCCAAAAACACACTTATAAAACCATTTAATATTAATAACTTAAACTAATTTTTTCTAAAAAACTCTTTTATTCACTTAAACTTGTGCGACATAAGTTGTCCCAATGATCTTTTTGATAATCTATAAGCTTCATCTTTGGCCAATCTTGTTCTAGGATATAAGTATTGAGTCTATCAATACGTTTTTCTGACGATGGGTGTGTAGAAAACCAATCTTTTTCATATTGATTTAAAGGTGACGCTTCATCTTTGGCCATTTTTTTAAAAAAATCTTCTGCACCACTAACATGACCATAATGTTTATACAAAAGCTTAACCCCTTCAATATCGGCTTTAGCCTCTTGATCTCTATTATGTTTCAACATTAACCATTGGTTCATTTTTTCAGTTACCATAGACCTTAGGTCTTTTGGGATAAACATTGCTACAATCCCCATGGATAATCCTATGCCCAAACCTTTGAGATGATCTCTATGAAGAACATGTCCTAATTCATGGCCAATAACCATAGCCAATTCATTTTCACTGTTAATTGTCTTGAGTAAGCCTTTATTAAAAATAAGTTTCCCTCCGGGATAGGCAAAGGCATTGTTAAGATCATTGCACGCAATGTATAGTTCAATATCACCCTGATCAAAACCAGCTTGGCGTGCTATATTTTGAACAAGATTGTTTAGATCTTGAAAATACTGGTCATTGTGTTGCAAAAAGTTTTTATTGCTTGAAAAAACAAATGATTTTGAAAACCATTTTTTTTCAGTTTTAAAACTGATGCTTGGTGCAAACCACTGAAAAAACAATAACAGAGCAACAAAAATCAGTCCCATAATAACAGCTAAGCTGAGTAACATTTTTAGCACACCTTTTAAAGGGTGCTCTTGGCTAAAGTTTACAAATTCATTGGGTAATTTTTGTGCTGGCATCTATATAAGTTGATTTATGAGTTTTTATTCAGTTTAATAAAGGCTGTGCCATAAGCAATAGCTTCAGCAGCACCCGTACCTTTATCACCCTGCTGTTGCCCAATTGTGGAAGTAATAATACGAAAATTCATAATTTTATCTGCTTTTAATGTTTGAGCTTTTTCTTTCATTCGCAGTGTTGCTTCACGTCTAGCTCTATCAATGATACTTTCATAAGCTTTTACTCTACCACCAAAAAAACTACTCAAAGCACTGCTAAGTTTTTTAAATGCATCAATAGCAATAACCACATGTCCTTCAACCAATACTGTTGCATATTCACTTTTTTTATCTTCTTCACTCAATTTTTTTGTATTATAAACATGTAGATTTGCTAACTGCTGTTCTCTTATACGTATAGAGGCATAGTGCTTTTTTTCTACTGCACTACCTATAAAATAACCTAAGGCCAGTGATATCACTGTTATCGAAAGTTCAAACATACAATTAATCTAACTTTACAGCCGTTCCATAAACATACAATTCAGCTGCTCCAGCGGTTACCGAAGATGTTGAAAACCTTATATTGATAATTGCATTGGCACCTAAGCTTTCTGCTTGTGCAATCATTCTTTGCATGGCTTCTTCTCTAGACTCAGATAGTAGTTCAGTATAAGCCGTTAGTTCACCACCAAATACGTTTTTTAATCCAGCGAGTAAATCTTTACCTGCATGTTTTGCTCTGACTGTACTGCCTGAAACAATCCCTAGATGTTGGTTAATCTGTTTATGAGGAACATACTCTAAATTACTTAAAATCATTGAATCATCTTATTTTAAATATTAAAAATCGCAATATATAATAAAACAGAGTTATATAATTTATCTGCAGTTGGTTTTATTTTGATACACCCAATAAAAAAGTTATGTGTTCAATACTGCTAAAACTTGATCAATTAAAGAGACCGTCTTTCCAATAAAATAATGGTCAGCCTCTTTAATTGTTGTGTGCTGAATTTTTTTACCTGCATCATTGCGCAGTTGCTCTACCCAATCAAGCGTATTTTGATGGTCAATCAGTTCATCTTTTTCAGCACTCCAAATATAAACATTGGTTGCTTGTGGAATGCTTGCGTTAAATGGATATTTAAGTGCAGGAGGTGCAATAAGATGCAATGCTTTTAACTTCCAATTATGTGCTGTTGTCAGTTGCCAAGCTATCCATGATCCAAAAGAGTAACCACAGAGAACAATATTTTCTAACTGACAGTCAAAGGTTTTTAGTGAATAATCTATGACCGCCATTAGATCATCCAATTCACCAAAACCCTGGTCATATTGACCTGAGCTTTCCCCAACCCCTCTAAAATTAAAACGCAACGCTGCGTAGCCATTAAATTTTTTAAAAAGCTGGTCAATAACTTTATTGTTTAAACTACCCCCATGTAAAGGGTGTGGATGAGCAAGCACAAGAACGTCATTTGAACTTGCATTAGAATTTAACCAATATTCAGCCTGAATGCTGATAGAATCACTGGTTAAAATAGAGGTTTTATACTTTATTTTTTCGATGATTCTTGCTTTCTTCTAGCAACTCTGGCTTTAAGTTTTTTTTGACCTACTTTTCTTTTCATTTTTGGTGTTCTTCTATTATCTTTTTTACCCATGATTAACCTTTCTTGCTTAACGAAAGCTGCTTTTAACCTTATTTTAAAGCATAAATCAATAAAAAACTGTCAAAAACACTAGATACACGCTTAAAATAGCGAAAAACAAAGCATAAATTTAATTGCATTATTATAAAATTCATACTATTAAAGTATTGTTTTTACTAGGGAGATTTCCAAGTCAGATGACTTGATATATTTTCTGATATAACTTTAAGGTAGCAAAGCACGTGGCACATTGGGTGTTGGCTTGTTACTTTAAACTTTAAGTGTTTTTTAACATGAGGTGCGTTTGGCTAGACGATTTTGTGCCATTGTACAGGGAAAGGTTCAAGCTGTTTATTTTAGGAGAAATACCCAAAAACAAGCTTCAAAACTTCAAATTCAAGGATTCGTAACCAACCTTTCTAATGGTGATGTAAAGATTGATGCTCAAGGATCACTGCAAAGCTTAAATAAGTTATTGCAATGGTGCCAGCATGGCCCGCCTCAAGCTAGGGTAGATAAAATTTTTGTAACATGGGATCAAACAACACAATATTCAGATTTAAAGTTTAATATCATACATTAAACTTTATCAAATCTATATTAAAGACCGTTTGCTACTCTATACTTTGCATTTTATCTCCCTTTAAGAAGGGATTAAATATGATTAAATCAAAACTATTGGTTAACTCTACACCACAAGAAGTTCGTGTAGGTGTGGTAGAAAACAATAAACTGGCAGAAGTTTACATTGAGCGAACCAACCAACAAGGTGTTGTTGGTAATATCTACAAAGGAAAAGTAACTCGTGTGCTCCCAGGTATGCAGGCAGCTTTCGTAGATATAGGCTTGGAACGTGCTGCTTTCTTGTATGTTAGTGATATCTTAAATGAATTGGGTGATGCTTTTGATGCCAGAGAAATTCAAGAAGCACGTCGTAAAAATAAAAACGATAAAAAAATAGAGCATGTCTTAACACAAGGTCAAGATGTGATGGTGCAAGTAGCCAAAGATCCTATCAGTACAAAAGGTGCTCGTTTAACATCTCATGTATCATTACCAGGTAGAAATCTGGTTTACATGCCAACTGTCAATCATGTTGGTGTTTCTCGCAAAATTGACCATGAAAAAGAACGCAAGCGTTTGCGCGCTGTCATCGAAGAAACTCAAACACTTGAAGGTGGGTTTATTATTAGAACTGCCGCATCTGGACAAAGTGATGAAAGCATCGCTAGTGATGTAGAATATCTTGAAAAACAATGGAAAAATATCTTAAGAAAAAATAAATTAGCAAAATCCCCTGCCTTGATTCATGAAGACCTTGACTTGGTAGAACGATTGGTCAGAGACTTTTTTACTCAAGATGTAGAAGAAATTATTGTTGATAACAAAACAGACTATAAAAAAATTCTAGATTTTATGGGTCCAAGTCTTAAAGGTCGTGGCCAAGATGTAGTTCATTTGTATAAAGATTCAAAACCATTGTTTGAACATTATAATTTGGAAGAACCGTTAAACAAAGCCTTAGGTAAAAAAGTGTGGTTGAAATCTGGTGGATATTTAATCATTGAACAAACCGAGGCTTTAACCTCTGTTGATGTCAATACAGGTAGGTTCGTTGGCTCAAAAAGCTTGGAAGAAACAGTTTTACAAACAAATCTAGAAGCAGTTGATGAAATTGTATCTCAGTTGCGTTTACGTAACTTAGGCGGTTTAATTATTCTTGATATTATTGATATGGATCGCCGTTCCAATCGAGAAAAAGTCTATAAAAAGCTGGAAGAAAATTTAGCGGATGACAAAGCTAAAACCAATGTTTTACAGATTTCTGAGCTTGGTTTGGTTGAAATGACACGTAAACGAACAAGAGAAAGTTTAGTAAGAAGTTTGTGTGAACCTTGTAGCAATTGTAATGGTAACGGTTACCACAAATCCTCTGTAACAATTGCTTATGACCTTTTAAGAAAACTTGAGCATATTATAATTGAACGTAACAGTTATGAAAATGTTGAATTATGTGTTCACCCTAGTGTTGGTAATATTTTGAAACATGAGCAATATCCGTTTATTCAATATATAGAAAATAAAACAGGTAGAAAAATTGTTATCAAAGAACAGGCCAATGTCCACATCGAAACTTACACTATTAATTTTACTGGCCATGGCATAATGTCATCGAAAAAAGAAAAAGCATTGCCTGAAGATGCTTCTACTGCAAAAAGTACAGAGAACACAATAATTGTAAATGAAAAACAAGACACCAATGCTACAACAACTGCATTAGAACCAAAAAAAGAAAAAGCTTCTAAAAAACCAAAACTAGCTCAAAAACCTTCACCTCAAGCAAACAAAATTGATCGTAAAGAAAAGTCTGTCAGTGATTCAACAGATGAAAAGCAGAGTGAGAAGATGGCAAATACTTTTTCAAATGACAATAAAGAACCCTCCTCCAGCCATGAAAATCAAGAGAGTAACGAGAAAAAACCAAAAGCTAAATTGGTTACACGCAGTGACCTAAGCTAATTAAGTTTGATATTGAATAATTTCTAAGGTGTTGTTTTTTCTTGTCCCCAAACAAAGCTTAAAGTCTTGGGAATCGCTTTTTAAAATGGTTCACGAACAAAGTGGGGGCATCCATTGACTGCAGTCACCTCCACCACTGTCATTTTGCATGGTTAATAAGACCAACTCACCATCCGCATTGACAGCATTACTTTGAGCAAAACCAATGAATTGTGGAGTATTATCTAGAGCACATACAGTCACTTGCACTGTTGAACCTTTGGGGAAACTACCAAAGGTTATATCTAAAGAAAATGGTCCAGAGGGATCAAAACCACAATTTTGTGCAACGCACTTATCCCCTGCATCACAGTTACTTGAGCCATTATCACACTCTAAACAGCTGCTTGGATAAAATAGATTGTCCGCACCTGGGCTACTGACCGTAGCAATAAACTTATCTATATTTTCAGGGTTGCTCATACCAGTTGTGATTAAGTCAGCCATTAAAGAGCCGCCTTTGCCCCCACAGCTCACAAACAAAAAAACCAGTAAAAATAAAGCCTGTTGTTTTAATATTTTCATTTTCATAACGTTCTTTATCTATTATAGCGTACTCTTGCATGATTGAAAAACCTTTAAACACTGCGGGAACACTTTTTATTGTTCCCACACCTATTGGTAATCTAGATGATCTTAGCCCAAGAAGCGTTAAAACACTGGAAAACGTTGACTTGGTTGCCAGTGAAGATACTCGAAAAACGGGAATTTTACTCAGTAAATTGTCACTCAAAAAGCCCCTAATAAGAGCAGATGAGTTTAAAATCATGCAGGCTTCTAAAACAATTATTGAACATTTAAACCTTGGCGAGGATGTTGCCTTTGTTACTGATGCTGGAACTCCTTGCATCAGCGATCCTGGTAACCGTTTGGTTGCAATTTGTAGAGACCAAGGTTATTCAGTTATCCCCTTGCCTGGACCAAGTGCCGTAAGCACAGCTTTATCGGTTTGTGGCCTCAAAGGAGAAAGTTTTTTATTTTTAGGTTTTTTGGCTAAAAAAGGGAAACTTCGTAGTAAAGCCCTAGAATACTTCGTTAACTTTCCCGACCCTATCGTTTTTTTTGAAAGTGCTAAAAGAGTTGAAAAAACTCTCTATGTATTAGCGGATTTATGCCCTGAAAAACAAATTTTCATGGCCAGAGAAATGAGTAAAACCTATGAAGAATACCAATTGGGATCTGCTGCAAGCTTGCTAAAAACAATAAAAACACGTCCAGGTAACCTCAAAGGTGAACTCACCTTAATTCTTGGCAGCCCTGCATTATAATTTTTAACACATTAATTTTTTGTGACATTTAGCCCTCTGTTTACTATACTGCCCTTGTGAACAAAACGTATGGTGTATTGCTGGCTTTGGTTTTTCTGTTTGGTATTGGCGCTTTCAATATTGGCCGTGGTATTCAAAGCATCCGAAGAAAAAGAAAGAGTACCCTTTGGGGAATCTTGCGAGTGATTTTTGGTATACCCATTGTTCTCTTGCCTTTCGTTTTGTTATTTTATTTAACCACCAGCGGTCAAATTTAATGCCCCTCAATTCTATTTTAGTTGCCTTGCTTATTTATGCCGGGCTTTTTAATGCTTGGGTGTTGCCAGCGCAAAATATTGGACGAAACTCTTTTTCTACAGTTTTATTATCACCGCAAATTTATTTATTTTTAGCTTCATTTTTTATTATACGGTTTGCTCAACCTTTAAAACTTAATATCAAAGCTTACTTTACCCACTCAATTATTAAAAATATACTCTACGGCTTAGCGTATGCATCAATCATCCCGTTTTTTAGCATGTTTTTGCTTGGAGCTTATAGTTTTCTTGACTACCAAAAAACTGGTCAATGGTTTATTCCCTGGCATGGCCAAAGCATTTGCCCCTATACTCAAATGGACTATGCTTTTTTATTTTTATTAGCACCTCTGAGTGAAGAAATTTTTTTTAGAGGTTTATTATTCCCTGCCCTAAAACAAAAATACAACTTGCATATTGCAGTATTATTTAGCGCCTTGTTATTTATGAGTACCCACGGCACCTATCATTTAGGTTCACTGGTGCTTGGAGTTGCCATGGCTTATGCTACCCATTTTCATAAAAGCCTATGGCCGGCCATTATTTATCATAGTGTTGCCAATGCCTATATTCCCATAATGTGCTGGTTCTTTCCCAATGCCTTAAGTTTTTTTGATAAATTTACTGTTTTCTTTTTTTCACAATAAAAAACGTGCTCTTTTTACAAACAGCACGTTCTTAATAATTTATGTGCTTCAGTTATTAAGCTAAGCTCTTTAACCAACGATACATACTTCTCACAGGGTTGCCCGTACCGCCTTTAGGAAATAAAGCAGAATTTGTATCACTAAAAGCAGTTGGAGCTATATCTAAATGACACCAAGGGACATCACCAACAAACTCTGATAAAAACAAAGCCGCTGTTATTGCGCCGCCTGAACGCGTTCCAACGTTTTTACAATCGGCAACATCACTCTTAAGCATCTTTTTATAAGACTCTTCTAAAGGCATTCTCCAAATTTTTTCAGACGATGCCTGCGCAGCTTTCTCAATTCCAGTAAAGACTTCATCTTCTTTGGTAAAGGCAGCAAATATTTCATCACCAAGCGCAACAACAATTGCTCCTGTTAATGTAGCCATATCAACAATATAATCTGGTTTTTTTTCTGCAGCATAAGATAATGCATCCGCTAAGATAAGTCGGCCTTCGGCATCTGTGTTTTCAATTTCTACACTTCTACCATTATAAGCAACAAAAACATCTCCCGGCTTAGTTGCTCTATCACTGACCATATTTTCAACCAATGGAGTGTACACATCAACATTAACTTTAATACCAGTTTTAGCAATAATACTCACCAAACCATAACATGTACCTGCCCCACCCATATCTGATTTCATGCCATACATGGCATTTTGCGGTTTTAAAGAGTAACCACCCGTATCATAGGTCACACCTTTACCTACAACAGCAATTGTTTTTTTTGCTCCTTGAGGTCTATAGGATAAGTGTACCAATCTTGGCTTTTCAATACTCCCCATACCCACAGAATTAAGTAAATTCATGCCTTTTTTAATGATCTGCTGCTGATCCAAAACTTCAACTTTCCATACACCTGATTTGGCTAAGTCGCGTGCAATTTGTTCCATACTAGATGGGTTTATGATATTGGCTGGCTCATTAACAAGGTCTCTGGTTAAAAAAGTCCCTGCAACCATAGCTTTAACTTCATCAAGCTCGGCTTCAAGCGTCTTGGTTTTTTCAGCATCAGAAACAACAATATCTAGGCCAGTAAAATCTACTTGATAACCCTTAAGGTTTTTATAACCTTTAAAAACATAGCTTCCTAAAAGAAAACCTTCTGCAGCAGCCGCTAAAGCTCCTGAGCCAGAGGCACCTTTCCAAGCATACAGCGCTATATCAGCGATTTTTGCGGAGCGTACTTTTTGACCTAAGCTGGCAAATCTTTCAATCAAGGCAGCATTATCTTTTGTATCAACATTAACCAAATAAACTTGCTCTATGCCGTGTTCATAAAGAGAAAAACTTAGAACTTTTTTTTCTTTATCTTGGTTATTAGCATTTAAAAATGTTTCAACCCTGGATTTAATTGCAACATCAAGAGTTATTGAATTATCTTGTAGGACAAAATTCTTATCTATTGCTAAAATAACATTTTTGTAACCACTACTTTTTGTAAAACTAATTTTATATGTATCCATCAATGTTTTTTTCATAGGCAGAACATTCTAACAAAACGTCATGATTGTCTACCTAATCTTGTATTATTTTTTAAAAATAGTGTGTTTACAGTAGTTTAAAGCTAAAAAAAGTGTTGCAATGCATCCTAAAATACATATAATACACCTGAAGTGTATAAAATTTATTTAAACAGCTTAATTTATCTATGTCTTTTAAGTCTTGTATTTTGTACACCCGATAAAATACAAGTAGACCTCAATGCTCCTATAACACCAGGACAACTCAACTTACCCGAAAACCCTGTTAGTAAAGAAGACAAAACCACAGACGACTCAAAAACAGAGGATATGATCAGGCTTAATATTGCACTTTCTACGACCTGCAACTATAAAGAACAAGAAAGCACCCCTCCTACTGATGATGATAGACAGCAAAATCTTCAAGACAATGGAAATTCAAGTGTTTCAGAATTGGCTGAAGCTAGAAGAAGACAGACTGGAAGACGAGGAGGCCTAGAACCCGGAGAAAAAGCATCCGTTATATCAATTGACTATGGCCCAATGTACTTAAATAGAAATAAAGAAGGTATTTACAGCTTAAGCCCTGCTTTTAAAAACGATAATAACTCCTTTATTGGCCAGAGCTTTTCTGTGCCACAAGATCAATTAACCCAAGATGGTGAAAGCTTCCGTTATACGTCAGAAAATGACATTGATACTGAATTTTATATTTCTGTCTCTTCACCTGAATTTGGTTTACAGAATTGCTCAATCAATGAGTTTTGTGAAGATAGTGATGAAACCTATCGATCTGATTTGTATCTTTTACGATTTAACTCAGAACTATTCAGCGCACTTAAAGCTCAGCCAGTAAGCGCAGCTTTATACAAAGACAAGAAATATGATATTTATGCCCTATCCCCTAAATTTAAAAGTTTTTGCAACAATCAAACGGCTAGCCTAAGCACCTTCAACCAAGAAGAAAATTCAAACACTGACCTGGTAATACAAAATATTGACTTAGCACTAAAACAAGAAAATGCTTTTACTTTTACACCTGAAGAAGAAAATACTGCTGACTTTAAAACTTATTTTTCTAAAGGAAAAGACAATCAAGCCATCTTATATTTTATATCAGAAAAAGTCTGGTACATTGCATTAGCCCAAAAATAAAGTTTATTTAAAAAATCTAACTAAACCGCTATACTTCAACCATAGTATTTTAAGTTTACATAGTAACGCCTTAAGAGAAAAAACAGATTTCGTGCAGCGGGTTTTGCTTGACAAAGCCAAGCAACTGTCTGAGTTGGTAGAAATTGTTTTTTTCTCTTGTTACTACTTCAATTTAAAACACTATCTCTAAAATTTAAAAAATTAATCTACTCAGAATTTTTAAGCACTATAAATTAACTGGGTTTTTCAGCAAATAGTCTGTACTTAAAAACCAAGCAAACTTTTTTTTAGTTAAGTTGCGCATAAACATTTGCTATTTTTTCAATGGCTTGATCCATCAATTCTTTATTATGTGCTGAAGAAATTTGTATTCTTAAACGTGCCTCACCTTTGGGAACAACAGGAAATCCAAAGCCTGTAACAAATAAACCTTCTTCTAGTAAACGCTCACTCATTTTTATGGCTAATGAGGTTTCGCCAACAATAATAGGCACAATGGGTGTATCCCCTTCCAAAGGATTTAAGCCTTTATCTTTGATACGACGTCTAAAATATTTAGCATTATTCCTAAGTTTTTCTACTCTTTCTGGTTCTCTAACAAGAATTTGAATTGCTTGCAATGCACTTGCGGCTACAGCAGGAGGTAAAGCGTTTGAAAATAGTTGCGGTCGGGATTGCTGAACACAGTAGTCTACAACATCTTTTTTACCAGCTATAAAACCCCCTGCGGCGCCACCTAAAGCTTTACCATACGTGCCTGTGATAATATCAACTTGCCCCATTAAATCAAAATGTTCCGCCGTACCTCTTCCTGTTGCACCTAAAACACCGGTTGAATGCGAGTCATCTATAACAATAATAGCATTGTATTTTTTTGCCAAAGCAATGATTTCAGGTAACTTAGCAATATCTCCTTCCATAGAAAACACACCATCTGTAATAATAACCCTATTCTCATAAGCAGAAGACTCTTTTAAAATATTTTCCAAATGATTCATATCACTGTGTTGATAAACTTTCTTATCAACTTTTTTTGCCAAACGCATACCATCAATAATAGAAGCATGATTCAAAGCATCTGAAATTAGAATATCTCCTTCACCAAATAATGTTTGAAATACAGCCTCGTTTGCATTCCAACAAGAAGCATATGTAGTTGCAGCTTCTGTTCCAACCAAGTCCGCTGTAGCTTGTTCTAATTGCTGATGAATTCCTAAAGTCCCGCATATAAACCTTACTGATGCTGTGCCTGCGCCATAAACATCAATACTTTTCTTCATGGCATCTTTGACTGAGCTTTCATTAGCCAAACCTAAATAGTTATTTGAAGAAAATACCATAACTTTATCATAGCCTTTCATTTCAACTTGTGCATCCTGAGCAGATAATAAAGTTTGTATGCGTTTATACTCACCTTTTTCCTTAAGTTGATGAATGTAATTAGAAATTTTTTCATTAAATGTCATTATTTCTCCAAATGTTTGCTTTTTACATGTTACAATATGGGTACGTACTATAATCTATGCCAATTTGTAAAAATATATTTTTTTTAGTGTTGCTTTGGTTTGGAGTTCTCTACTCTAATCCATACTATGAGACCAATTTAAACTTACAGTGCAGTCAAGACTTTCCCTGCCCTGAAAGTATAAAAGATAGAGTTACTTTTTGGGTTGCAGTCTTTTCTAAATATGGTTCAGACCAAGTAGTTTTTCATGACTCTAAAGTACCCTCTAGAGTTTTTTCAACCTTAGATACTGATATTGGCTGTATCAGAAAAAATAACCATGACTATCACATCATTGAGAAAGAAAGAACCCGAGTTGAAAAAGCTCTCTATGCTTTACATTCTACCCTTTCTCAAAAAAAAACTTTGAGTCCAGAACAAGAAATACTTTACGATAACTTTAAAGACAGCCCAATTTCAGATATTTTGGATTCTGCACAAAGGGTTCGCTGTCAAAATGGCAATAAAACTCGCTTTGAGCAAGGCTTAAAAATATACAATCAGTATAAAAATCACATTGAAAAAATATTGTTAGAGCACAATGTTTCTTTGGATATCCAATATTTACCTTTTGTAGAATCTGCTTATAATCCAAAGGCTTACTCAAGAGTTGGTGCTGCAGGCTTATGGCAAATCATGCCCGCAACAGCTAGACGATTAGGTTTACAAGTCAATGCCTCTATAGATGAACGTTTTGACCCCATTTTAGCAACAATAGGCGCCGCAAAATATTTAAAAAATTCTCAAGAAATCCTAGATAACTATTTAATTAACTTAGGCTTTGGGTCTAATAATCAATTAGGGCCTTACATTATAACTTCTTACAATTATGGTGTAGGTGGAGCAAAAAAAATGTTGCGCGATGTTGGTTTGGATTACGGCAAGGTTTTAGAAGCTTATACTAGTAGAAGATCCGGTGTCGCTGTTCAAAATTTTTACAGTTCATTTTTAGCTGCACGTTATGTTGCTATCAACCGACAAAAGTACTTTCCTCATATCAATAATGATCAAGCTAGCTACCCAATGGTAAAAAATAAATTCACGTTAAAAGAAATACGTTCAGCTGAACATATTACTGAATTTTTTAATGTTGATTTAGAAGAATTTAAACAACTCAACCCAGTACTTACAAATGGAGTTATTAAGGGTAAAAGAAATATCCCTGAAGGTACATCTATTTACCTACCCACTCGTCTAAACATCACACCAGCTGTTCTAGAAGACTACTGGCGCCATCCTTTTGTTGATAAGTTACTTTTAGAGCAAAAATATAAAGTGGCCGCAGGTGATACTGCCTGTGGAATTGCCAGAGAATTTAACATAAGCTGTAAAGAACTTATCGATGAAAATGCTTTAGGCCGACGAGGTTTAATTAGAGTTGGACAAATCATCACCATTCCCAGTCGACAAAGAATACCTTCTGTAGTTGCTGTGAGCTCTGAAAATACTGAACAACCTAAGATGGAAAGCTCAGCTCCAAAAATTGAACCCTCAGAGAATATTAAGTCTGTTAAAAATGAAGCCCCTATTGCAAGCGTAGAATTTATTGGTCCGCCTTTACCTCCTAAACTTGCAATTAAAAAAGAACAAGGGCCTATGGACGCATCAATTGAAGAGACTTTATATGCTGAAGGCATAGGTGAAAGCTTATTTATTGAACAAGAGAAACGTAATAATGTCATGTACTACTCGATCCATGTAGAATCTGAAGAAACTCTGGGTCATTATGCGGAGTGGCTAAAATTACCTAATACTGCAAGTCTACGTATGCTCAACAAAATGCCAAACAGTAATATTGTTATTGATGAAAAAATTTACCTTCCAATCAATGAAAGTCAAGCTGCAGCTAAAATCAAAGCATTTGAGAGTAATCGCATTGATTTTCATAAAAGTTTACACGATCGCTTTAATGAGCACTTTATTATCACTGAACTTCAACATTACACTGTAGAAAGTGGTGATAATTTAAGCATGATCAGTAAAAAGTTCAAAGTTCCAACTTGGTTAATTAGACGTTTTAACCCTGAAATTAAACATCTTGGTCTACAAAAGGGAGAGAGTCTAAAAATTCCTGTATTGAAAGAAAAAGAAGCTGAGAGTTAATTGTTTTATAGGTAAGCTTAGTTTTTAATAAAATATTTCTAAAATACTCTGGAATTTCTGCCTGAAATATTTTTTTGTTAAACTTAGGACTGTTAAATCCTAAAAGGTATGCATGTAAACAATGTTGCTTTTCTCCAGCAACATCTTTATATTGATCTTGCCTCTTTTGATAAATTTTATCCCCTATTAAGGGATAACCTAAGCCACTTAAATGCACTCTAATTTGATGCATTCTACCAGTAAAAGTTTTTACCAATAGTAAAGAGTAATCATTGTTCTGAGCTAAAACATGATATGCCGTCACAGCATTTTTTTTCTGCCCTCTATAAAATGAGTCTTCATTTAAAACATTAACCATTTTACGAGTATTTTTTTGATGGTGGGCTAAATCACTATCTATGAGCCCTTTTTGTGGTGTTTTACCTATAACAACTGCTAAATACAATTTATACACTTTTCGTTCATTGAATAAGGTTCTAAAGTGCGTATACGCTTCCTGAGTTTTAGCAAAAATAATACACCCTGAAGTATCTGTATCTAAACGATGAACGACACCTGGCCTCAAAGCATTTTCTCCAACGTTTATGGCGTTTGGATATTCAGCAATAAAATAGTTGGCTAAGGTAGTCTTATCATCATATCGGTTTGGATGAGTCGCTAATTTTTTGGGTTTATTGTATACAACAAAGTTTTCATCGCTATACAAGGAACTCACTTTAAGCGTTGTATTTGCTTCTATTTTTCTACTTTCTGGATGTACAAAAGATAGAATTTTTATCTGATCGCCAGCAAACAGTACAAAACTCTTTTTTACTACTGGCTTATCATTAACCAAAACATTACCAGCTTGAATAAGCTCTTTTTGTAAATACGATCTTGATACATCCAAATATATTGTATTTAAAAAATGATCTAAGCGTTGACCATTTTGACTTTCCAAAACTGTATAATTATTTTGATCTAACTCATTCACAACAATCTATCACTTTTTTATTAGAGCTATGTTCTACAACAGCGTTTAAATAAAGTATAGAACATATTGATCCACATTATAAATCTGATATAATTCAAAATATGAGATTTTCAATCAAATATCTGTTTTTATTAGCTTTACCTTATGTTTTTGTTTTAAACTCTTATGCCCAAAATCAAAATAATTTTAGAGAAATACGTCTAAGCCTTCTACCATCGGCGGCCCAAAGCAAGACCAATACTTACAGTTTAGACAATAACTATTATCAATTAGGTGCTTCTATCAGCTACTTCTTTTTACCTTTTTTAGCGCTTAACACACCGTATAGTTATTCTAAGCATGACGATATTACTATCCATAGAGCTGGATTAGGGCCACAAGTATCATTTAATTTCTTAAAAAATCTGTTTCATTTTGACCTACAAAGTGCTTTTCAGTACACTAATTTTGCCAAAGATGATAAATTTGGCTTACATTTAGGGGGAAGCATAGGTCTAAAACTAGATCGAAAGAAAACATTTTCAATTGGTCCATTTTATAATTTTCACCAAACTTTTTTATCTGGTGAAGATTACAAAGTGCATAGTTATGGCTTGGCGCTTCATTTTAGAAACTATTCAGACGCGCATATGTATTAAAAAATGATGGAATTTAGTATTGAAAAAATTGATGTTAAAATTATACCTTTTAGAAACAGTTCTGAACTAGAAATACTTATAGGTTACTTAAAAACCAATGAGCAAAAATTTTTTAGGTACACCAGACCATTAAATATGATAAACTCTAGGTATGTAGTCACACTACATTATTGCAATGATAAACAGCACATACCATACGTTTATCAACTAAACTATAATATAGGGAACAATAAGTTTGAAATCACAGCGATGAATCATGATGCGCAAAATATTGAGCAGCTTAAAGACTCACAAATGCATCAAGAGTTAATGACTGCTCTAGATTGCATCATAAAAAAAGATATTCAATTATGAAGCAGATAAGTATATTTATCATTTTTATTTTTCTTATTGTCAATTCAGCTTACTCAAAAAACCAGATTGATCTTTTATTAGAAAAATTAGACTCCAATGCAGACTATAAAATTAAAATTGCTTCAGCCATACAGCTTGGAAAAATTTCTAATGGATCCGTAGCTCCACACCTTGCAAGCGCTTATAAAAAACAAAAAAATAAAGCAGTTAGGTTATCTATCATACAAGCTATTTCACAAATTCCAGATAGTCAGGCTTTAGCTCAACTGATTTACTTAAAAAACTCAGCTTTTCTCAATAAAAATGAAAAAATAATTGTTGCTCAAACTTTATGGAGTTTCAGAAATGTTATTGATGAACAAAGTTGGGTTGATCACTTCCAAATCAATTCTAATTCATCAAAAAAGCTTGATGCTTTATGGGTTTTATCAGCAATTGATAGCAACTTTATTAAAAATAATATTACTGATATTTTATCCAAGTCTAATCAACCAAGTTATACAGCGGGAATATTAGATACATTTATTTATTTTTCATCTCCAGAATATAAAAAACTATGTGAATTGTATGTTAATCAACAAAACTCAAGACTTAGTTTAAAAGCAAAAATGTGTTTACAGTCTATTAAACAACCGGTTCAATATAAAAAACAAATTAACCAAGAAATTCTGCAAACAGAAACATTTGCCTTTACTTCACAGTATTTTGAAAGCCACAATCCATCTAAAAAGTCCTCTAACCTATTCAATACTCCCGTTTTGGCTAGTCTTGATAAAAGTGCTGGATTATCGCAAAAAAACAGCAAATACACAGATATTCAGTTTAAAGGAAAACAAATTTACACTGAAGACTTTGACCCCTCTTCTCTTGAAAAACTAGAAAGCTATGGAGGAGAGTTAGAATTAATTAGAAATACAATCAAAAAAAATATGCACTTATTTGACTCTTGCTATGAAATTTTAGGTAATCATAATCAGGTCAAGGGCAATCTTAACATGGAGTTTGAAGTTTTTTCTTCTGGAAAAATGGATAATTTAAAGTACTTAAAAAACTCAATTAATGATAAGGCTCTTCAAAAATGCTTTGCCAACGGTATGAAAAAAATGCATTTTGATCAAATCAATTTAAAATCAATCAAAGTTCAATACACCTTTTCTTTTAAGTAATTTTTTTAATGATCAACTGATCATACCATAAGTAGCATAAATATGCTTTACACTAACTTTTTTTGTTTTTTTCTATTAGATTATTGTTGTATTCTACAAATGCATTAAATAAAGATTTAAACTCATCACCTTTTCTTGATCCACTCAATGCATAAGGCATTTTCCCTTCGTTAAGCTCCTGAAGATATTTCTCCATTCTATGCAGTGGCCCTGCAACTTTATGGGTTAAAAGCACCCCAAGCACAAAAACCATCAAAAATTGAAATACGAAAAAGCCAATTAAGTACATAATCAAACGATTATCATTCCCTTGAATCATTTGTAATAGTTCACTGTTCTGTATGCCCAAAATCTCAGTTTTTACCATTTCATTTTTATAATATAAGTAGCTAAATATAAGCGTAATTAAAGTTGTAATGGTTACAACCAAAAGAGAATATTTTGCTTGAAAGCCTTTATTGGACCAGAATCTTTTTAAAAGAGGTCTTCTATTGTTTTTTTTCATCTAAATTACTCCTTATTTCAATCACTTTAGGTTGCTTTTTATCTTTTTGTCTCTTTTTTGAAAAGTAATATTGAAAAATATCTTTGCTTAATTGAGAAGGTTTTACTTTCCAATACTTCTGACTAACAATAACAATACCAATGGCTAGCTTTTCATCTCCCTGTTCAGCATAGCCTACAAACCATTCATTCCAACCTTTTAGCTTAAGATTTGTTTTTGACCCAGTTTTTCCTCCTATGGAAAGATCTTTGAGTACTGGATTGGTTTTATACCCCCTAAAAGATTTTTTAGCCGTTCCTATATCAATTGTAGATTGCATCATTTTCTTTAAATCTAGAATAACTTCAGAATTAAGACATTTTTTCCACATTTTACTGTCCACTTGATACAAAACTTCATCATTTTCATTAACTACATTTTTAACAACATAAGGTTTCATCATAATGCCATCATTACTAACACATGCAGCTATCATTGCCGCATGGACAGGACTTAAACTTACATCGCCTAAACCAGCCGCGACTTCTGCAACTGAAATATCATCATTCTCAAATTTTATATAGCTAAGATCAAGAGGCATATCAAAAGGAATTTGTTGTGCAAAACCATAGTCGTTTGCTTTTCTAAGCAATAGCTGTTTATTCAGGATCATTCTCCCAATTTTACCAAAAATCAAGTTGGTTGATTTTGCAAATGCTTCATGCAAGGGCATTTTATAGCTTCCTCCTGGCGTACTTGAATTTTTTTCTGTCACGTACTTGGTATTACCTTGGTATCTAATGTTGGTATTGTAATTCCATTTTTTATACTCTAATGCTGCCGAAGCCGTCACCACTTTAAAAACGGATGCAGCTGGAAAAGCTGCTCTTAAAGAATAGTCATGTTTATGATCTTTATTAGAATAAGATGTTAGTCCAACAACAGCGCCTGTATTAGGATTAATTGCTGCAATAGCACCAAAATCTACTTCATAATATGCTAATTTCTTTTGAATGTATTTCTGTAAATCTTCTTCAACCGTTAAGTTAACCTGCCATGAGCTATCTTTATTTTTCATAACCACTCTGTTTAATCCATGCTCTAAAACACGCCAGTCTAAGTGATTTTGAAATAAGCCCAACCAAGTTAATTCTTTTTCATCTTGTTGACTCGTTATTGAGCTAATTTGATCTTGTGAACTTTGTTTATTATCAGCATGGCTTAATGGTCTAATGACATCAATCAAAAATGCACAAATCCCAATCGCAAGCAATGAAAATAGAACCTTACTTTTATTGGGTAAGCGTTTTACATTTATCCTTTGCCGACCAGCTTTATGATTATTTTTTTGAAAATCTTTCCAACTCACTGCAATGAATCTATAAATATCATATATACAAGTAATGCTCTATTATTTTACTATTTACATACATTCTACGCGTTTAAAAGCTTATTTCCTGTTAATTGCCACTAAAAACAGTTCCTTGCTGGCTTTTTGGCTTGCTTCTGGTTTAAAAACCTTAACTGTTTTAAAAACATCTTTACATGCTTTAACAAGAGCTTGTTCATCACTTCCTTGAAAATATTTACAAACAAAATTTCCAGTGTTTTTAAGAACTTCTTTTGCAACATTTAAGGCCATCAGACATAACTCTATAGATAAAAAATGATCTCTATTTTTAATACCTGTTGTTTGCGGAGCCATATCACTTATAACTAAATCAAAAGCTCCATATTGGTCTAAAATGTCAGCATAATTTAAACAATTGATATCTTGTTGATAAAAGTAGACGTTATTTGGACAAGCTATATTAAGAGGGTTAAGATCCAAAGCAACTAATTTACCTTTATTACCTATTTTTTGAGCAACATAATTTGTCCAAGATCCTGGCGCAGCACCTAAATCCATAACTACCTGCCCTTTTTTTATAAGTTTAAATTTCTGATCTATCTCTTCCAATTTATAAACTGAACGGGCTACATGTCCCTCTTGCTTGGCTTTCTTATAATAGTAATCCAATTTTTTAGGATCCATAACAGTTACCAATTACTCCCAATCCAAAAACCAAAGCCTTGCTTACCCCAAACTGAGTAATGAAACCTCAAATTCACCCCTAATAAACTAGGCACATTAGCAAAAAATCCACTGGCATACATAAGCTCAAAATCTTCATTATTGTACCAAACATCTCCCACATCAATAAAAGCTCCTGTTCTAACATCAAAAAAGCGTGTTAAAAAACCAACAAAACTATCTAAAGGATCAAAAAACTTTGCCCCAATAAAATCAAATAGTGGCAACCTTACATCTTCGCTAAAAATTGCATAATTCTGACCTTGTAAATCATCAAAATTAACACCTCTAAAAGATATATTTCCCCCAGCTAAATATACTTCTGGTAAAGCACCTTGACTGCTTCCTGCGCTCAACCTATGTGCCAAGCTAAATTTATTTAGTATTGAGTTGTAAAATCTAACATCCGCATTTCCACTGTAATAAGCAAGCCTTTGTTCAGTTAAATCTAAACCACTACTTAATCTAAAAAACACTCTACTTCCACTTATAGGACCATGTCTATCCCATAGTGTTACATCGTGATCATAAGTACTAGAGAGCTTTACAACATTAAAGCTTTTATTTTCAACGTCACTATCAACATAACTTAATGTGTCAGGTGTTGATTCACCATATACTTGCCTTTCTAATTCAGTTAAAATATTAAAT
This sequence comes from Oligoflexia bacterium, assembly GCA_035326705.1. NCBI lineage: Bacteria > Pseudomonadati > Bdellovibrionota > Oligoflexia > Oligoflexia bacterium. Next base: position 179,972 of record DAOLES010000001.1, on the reverse strand, counting down.
GCTCTATAACGATCAAGATTAAACCGTTTGCTAAAGTTAATTCCATAATTTTGAATATTTTCTCTGTCATTATAAAAAACAGATGCAGAAGTGGCATTTCGTAAGTTTGAAACTCCAAATACAGCAAATTTATTTTCACCAAGTAAAATAAGATTTACAAATGCTCCCTTGTCACTAAATATATTATCCACATAACCATTTAAAAGGATCCTAAAGTTATTCCCATCATAGGCTGCCGCTGCTAACAAAGATTGCAGCTTATAAATATCTTTTGCTGGTTTGGAGGAGTTTTCAATAGGAAACGACTTTGGTGAAGTTAACTCTGGGCCAGAATATATAGATTCTTGATAAGGTAACAAATCAAAACGCATTCTTTTTAGATTTTCATTACTTGCATCCATCACAACGTGATGTTTTTTCAATGAAAACGCTAATGAATCTTGATTCTTATCTGAAACGTACTCTCTTACATTAATAACTTTACCATCATAAGATTGATAATAGAGTTTATTTTTAAAAAACTTAGGCTTAAACGCATGATTTTTAGAGGCTATCAACAAACTATTTTTATCTAAATCAACATCATATTGATAAATATTATATTTTTCATTGTTTGTAGATGCATAAAAAACTTTTTTACTATGTACATCAAAACCAAAACTATCACTGACTATCTTTTTATACTTATCATTATCAAATTGAAGAAGGTACAAATCATTTTCTAAGTTCACTACCCAAGATTGGTTATCATTTAAACTCTTAGCTTCAATAATATTTTTAAGCTGCCTTCTTTCCTTATTTTTCCAAACCCATGTTTCAGACTTTTCATAAGAAAAATTCTTTCCAGTAAAGACTAAGAAATCATCAATAAAAACAACTTGATCAAATGTTTTGAGTTTGCCTCTAATAGATATATCATAAAATTCTTCAGTCTTTTTATCATAATAATAAAGCTTATCGATCATCTCTGAGTTATTTTGAGACTTTGCATAAACAACAAAATCTCCAGTCTTTTTATTAATTGTTGCAAGAACAAGGTTATTGATAGAATGTTTTACTTTTTTTAAAACTGTTTTATCTTTTTTAAGTAAATGAATATTTAAATGTTTTTTATGGCTGGTTAAAATCATAAAGTCATTTGATTTTTTTAAAAAATCATACCCTATGATACTGCCATTTGGCTCATACTGTTTTGCAGTCCATCCTTTTTCCTCTGAAAAATCGTAAACAATAAAGTCAGATCCTACCAACATAGAAAATGAGTTTTGAGTTTCAGCAACTTTAAATCTTAAAACCTCATTACCTACTTTTATGGTTTTTTTTAGTTTATGATCATACAAAAAAATCTCATATGGACCATTTTTATTTTCAGATAAAGTCCACAAATAAGAGCCCCCCTCTAATTTTGCTACCCAAAAAATATCCTTTTTAAAATTTTCTAATCTTGACCCTCGCAACACTTCACAGTTATTTTTTTCCAAATCACATGAGTATAAATTTGTTATCGCTTTACTATTATTTTGTGACTTATCCTGCGTACTGAGTTTTTCATTAACAAGAACTAAAGCATCTGCTGTATCCTTAAACTCCCAAACTGAAATAATGACTTTATCTTTTAATATCTTACTTATTTTTTGATTAATTGATTTTGAAGACGAATCTTTTTGAATAACTGGATCATATATAGATTCAAGGGTATTTTTGTTAACCCTAAAATATAATATTTTATCTTCAAGTGACTGAATTCTTTTTTTATCATCGTTTATATTTGTGGCCTGAATAAACAATTCATTTTCAAAAGCAGCAATTTTTTGAACTTTAAATTTCTGATCATTGTGCTGAAGAAAAGTATTATTGTTACCAGTGGTAATTTTTTTATTTGAGTTGAATTCAACTTCAATTTCTGTAGTTTTTTCATCTAAATTTTTTGGAGAATATATATAGGCGTTATTTTCTGAAAAAACTGATATTGATTTTGAAGAATCAAAATTAATTTCATTATTAAGCATATCAAAGGGTTTAGGAAGTGGCATGTGCACAATATCGGAAACAAACCGATTATTCACATTTAACAACAATGATTCATTTTGAGACCAAACGGCTGTTTTTATACCTGAAGGATGATTTGTCAATTTTTGTTTGGCTCTAGTTAACGTGTTATACAAATATAAATTATGTGTTTCATCTTCATCTGATGAAAATATAATATTAGTTCCAGATATTGAATACCTAGGATTATTTTCTCTAATATCTGAAGTTTGCGTAATTGGTATTATTTTCTGAGTTTTTAAATCATATTCAAAAATATCTCTGTTATAATAAATTCTATCTTGAGAACGCTCCAATTCTTTAGAAAAAATTATTGTGTTTTTAGCAGCTGAGTAATCTAAATTTGAATAATGTGCAGAATCTTTTGTTATTTGTTCAAGTTTTTTCTCAATATAATTATATTGATAAATATTGCTAAAACCGTTTTTGATACCAATAAATACTACTTTGTTATCACCAACTATTACAGGTGAAAAAATCGATCTTATCTTCTGAAAACGAATTAAATGTGGTTTTTTATCAAACTTAAAACGTTTCTTTTTTTTATCAAATGTATAATTAAGTAATCTTATTTCATCATGAGACCCATTTTTTATTGAATAAACTAAACTAGATTCATTCAACCATGCCCCTTTTCTAAAATAATTCAATGATTCACTATTTAATTTTTTATCTGAAATTATTTTTTTCTTATGTACTTTACTCATTTCATCAATATAGTTAATGTATAAAGCATTACTAGAGCCATTTCCTTTACCACTGATAAAAAAGTTTTTATATGCATGTAAAACAACGGATCTCTTTTGTACTTTTAGAGCTTTGTCATATGGATTATTTTTTTTATATAAATACCCATATTTCATAGATAATGATGCTTGCACCATTCTATTGAGTTCTTGCAAAGACACTCCTAAAGATAATTTAATGTTTTCATTAAAATTCAAGGAAACTGAATTTTGATAAATTTTTTGCAAAGCTCTCTCACCGTACTTTTCACGAATAAAATTACAAATATAGTTGCCAATTTTATACATCAACCAAGTGCCACGAATTTGCCATAAATCATCAATATCAAAAAACAGATCATTTAAATACGCATCTCTAATAAATTGTTCCGCATCAGCATCCCAGTATATTGAATTAGTTTCAGCAGAACCTTCAATAAACCATAATGGTAAGTTTTTTGCTCCCTTAGCTATTTGATAGATATGCGTACCTTCATGTTTGGTCACATGTTCAAAAGTTGACATTTCACCTTCAAAGGGAAATACGGCTCTTTTCCATGAAAAAATTTCGGTTACACCTCCTAAGCCCTCTGGCACTGGACCACTTACAATATTTGTTTGTTCAAAATCTTTTCTTGACTGATAAATTATAATGGGAATCTTTTTTAAAAACTTATTTCTAACTGAAAAAATTTCGTTGTTACGTGCAAAATCATCTTCTAAAAATGCATGCGCTTTTTTAAATGAAGAGTAAGCATTTTTATCATAATAAAATACAAAGTGTTGAGACTCATATCTTTGCCAATCAAATTTTTTATACTGAGGTTTTTTAGGGCCCCAAGCAGAAAGTGGCATAAACATAATCCTATTTTCTCTTCCAGTCAGTGGAAATAAAAACTGAACAAATTGCTCAAAAAGATCCCCGCTACTGCCGTAGTAATATTCATGTTGATGCAAATGACTACTTGCATAACGTAAAACTTCATGTGAGTCATTGAACTGCAACTCATCTTTAAATAACTGGCGACGTTCTTGAAAATTTAAATAAGAATTTGATTTTGCAAATACTGATAAAGCCAGCAAAAAAGTTACAAATAAAAAAATGTCGACTGAACGTTTCATTTTCATTACTTAACCAACTTATCAATATTCCAATTCACGTTAAGCTGAGCTTTTTGACCTCTATCTGGGTATAAAATAAAATTATTTTCAACTCCAAATAAAAATAAATCTTTTGTTACTTCAACATCAGCCTTGCAGTAATCGATGACCTGATCTATTTTTCCTTCTTTAACCCACTGTAAACTTTGTAATCCATCAGCAGTTTTTTGCTTTTTTAAGGTAGTTTTTGCTAAGGCATCTAGTTTTAATCTTCTGCCTAATAGCATTTCAATATCCAATAATAAATCAAAGTTATTTAATCTATTGTAATTAAAATTATCATATGCCGTTAAAACTTTATAATCAAAATAGATATGATTAAAACCTACAATTAAATCCGCAGATTTTATGTGTTTGATCATTTCATGAACTTGGTCTTCTAAGTAAACATGGTATAGGTCGTCTTCAGAATCATATAAAACACCACATGCCATCCCCATATCTTTAATATTTGACCACCCGCCTACTTCTTCAGCTGATTTCTTGGTTTCTAAATCAAAATACAAAATTTTATACTGATTAGAATCTAATCCACTAAGCAATGACAACTGACTCATAACTCCCTCTCAAAATAACCATTAAAATCAGGTACTTAAATTTTTAATTATTATTTGATACACTTAATAATTTTATCTTTTCTTTAACATAAACATCATCAGAGTGCATATTTAAACACTTCTTGTAGGCATTTAAGGCATCTTCATTTTTACCCATTGCTAAGTGGATATCGGCTTTTAAACGTTGTAATAAATATCTATATCTTGGGTAATGATTAAATTCTGTATCAATGTTATCAACAGTAGAAAATGCTTCATCGTATCTTTTCATATAATAAAACGTTTGTGCTAAATAATAGTTCACTAAATCTCTATACTCTTGAGTCTCCAATGCTTTTAATAAAACCAATTCTGCTTTTTTATATTGATCAACTTTCAAGCTTTTTTCGGCTTCTATTAAATATTTCACAGCTATTTTTGCTTTTGCTTCACTTTCATTATGATACATCTGCTCTAAAACTACCTGTTCTTGTGCTTGATAAGCTTGTTTTGCTGGACGGCAGCCTATAAACAATAATAGCCCAGATATTACAATTATGCGTATTTTATTCATTGCTACATCTCCTGATTGAATAATTTGATAAAAAAACTTCTTCAAAATTATTACGTTTACTTTTAAATAAACTCCATCTACATGCTTTTTCTTTATCTATTTTTTTTATTTTTATTTTTTCTGCCGGCTTAAACGACTCACTTCTTACATAGGTTTCTATTTTTTTAATATAATTGAGCCATATCTGCAATGCTGAATTTGCCCCAGTCAAACTACTCTTGTGATCTCCTTCTAATCCAAACCATACAACTGTAATCAAATCCTTTGATAAACCTATAAACCAAGCATCTCTATTGTCATTACTGGTTCCAGTTTTTCCAGCATAGCTGTATTTTAAATTATATGCTTTTGAACTCTTACCTGTACCGTCTTTTAACACACCTTGCATTAAGCTTAAAATTTGGTAAGCAACCTCTTCTGAAATAAACTTTTTACTTTTTAACTGTCTTGACTGTATTGATTCCGCTTCATTTGTAACTTTTTGCACTAAACTCGGTGTTAATGCTGACCCAGAGTTTACAAACATACTATATAGTCCGGCCATTTGATATGGGTTAGACTCTAATGCACCTAATGCTAAAGCTGGAACTTCTTGGTATCCAGTAAAGCCATATTGTTTGGCCATTGCATAAATATCTTCAAAAGAATACTGCTGTATTAAATCTAAAAAACCTGAGTTCAAAGATTTTTCAACTACAGTTCTTAAACTAACTTTTCCAAAATATTGATTGGCATAGTTTTTAGGTTGCCACTCTTTTTCATCATATTTGATTGTTGTCTTTTTATCATTAAGTAAACGAGTATTAGAAATATACTTTTCAGAATCATTTTTATATTTTTCTACCATATAGGCTAAAATTAAAGGCTTAATTAAGGACCCAATAGGCCTTCTCATTTGATATACATGATTGTATTGATTTTGATTTCCTCCCCCTGTTAATACTGCTTTTATTGCGCCTGAAGTAGGATTAATGCTAATTGCACCCATTTGTAAATCTTCACTATTGAATTTTTGTTGGGTTAATATCTCTTTATATATTTTTTGACTTTGAATTCTAAGACTTTTTTGAAAAATAGGATCAATTGATGTGAATACTTTATAACCATTTTCTTTTAAATCTAATTCAGAAAAATGTTCATTTAATTCATATAAAACACTATTTTTTAATGATAAACTCTGCTCAAAAACTTCTCTCTTTTTAGCTAAGTATATTTTTTCATCTCTAGCATTAATGTACTGTTTTTGGTTTATAATTTTTTCATCAAATATTTTTTTTAAAACTAAATCTCTACGACTCAATGAACGTTCAAAATTATTAAATGGTGAATACCTCCCTGGAGAACTTATTAGTCCTACTAACATTGCTTGTTGAGATATAGATAAATTTTTTACACTATCATGAAAATAAAGCTGTGATGCTTCTTCAAAACCATGAATAGAAACCGTACCTACTTGACCTAAATAAATTTCATTAAGGTACATTTGAAAAATTTTTTCTTTACTGTACATTTTATCAACGATTAAAGCTAAAACCAATTCTTTCCATTTTCTCCAAAGAGTCTTTTTATGACTTAAAAAAAAGTTTTTCATAAGCTGTTGAGTTAGAGTACTTCCACCCTGTGCATATGATTTTTTAGTAATATTGGTAATCAAAGCTCTCAATACACCTTTAATACTTACTCCATGATGACTATAAAAACTTCTGTCCTCCATTGCTATAATAGATCGCTTTAAGGTTTCTGGAAACTCACCAAACTCTAAAATAGTTCGTTTCTCTCTCTTATCACCATAAAACTCACCTAATAATACTCTAGGCAGCTCAATATGATTTAATTCTTTTTCTAAACTCTGACTGACATCAACAATGCTATCTAAAAATTGTTTATCATTGAATTTGAATACTATTTTCTTCTTCGGTTGATGAAAGTACACAAGGACAGAATTGGTTGTCTTATTTTCATAAAAACGTGCATGTGCAATATCTTTTTGCTGTTTTACTTCTTTGTAAGATAAAAGCTTAAGATATTCCGTAATATAATCTTTTTTAAAATACTCCCCAGAATAAATTACGCTTTCATCAGAATAGACTTGTGAACTAATTTCCCATTGTAGTGGTTTTGAAAATTTATTAACAATCAGACGAAGAGATAGGTAGGTCTGAATAAAAACACCTAATACACCAACTAAAAAAATAAAAAGCAAGGTCCACTTAAAAGTATGAACCTTGCTTTTCTTTATTCGATTATTTTTTTTTAAACGAAATCGCTTATTTTGTTTTCGGATTTTTTTGTTCATCAACAATATCCAACAACTCTACTTCAAAAACCAAAACAGAGTTTGCAGGAATCTGTGGCCTTGGTACAGCTCCATATGCTAATTCAGCAGGGATATAAAAGATCGATTTACCTCCAACTTTCATGAGTTGTAAACCTTCAGTCCAACCTTTAATGACTCGGTTTACATTAAACTCAGCTGGTTGATTTCTTTTATAAGAACTATCAAACTCTGTTCCATCAATTAAAGTACCCTTATAGTGAACTTTAACTTTATCAGTTTCTTTTGGAGTTGCGCCGTTACCTTCAGTAACATGTTTATATTGCAGTCCAGAAGCTGTGGTTTTTACACCCTCTTGAGTTTTATTTTTTTCAAGGTATTCTGCACCAGCTTTGGCATTCATGACTTTTTCTTCTTCAATTTTTTTACGCTGATCTTCACGCATGGCCATCATTGTTTCTCTGATTTGCGCTTCAGTCATCTTAGCTTCTTTACCTGAAAGTTCATCTGAAATTGCTGCTGCAATAACGTTCACATCTAAATCAACTTTTTGTGATTTGAGTGTTCTTCCAACCTGTAAACCAATTGCATAACTTCTTTTGGCTTTATCAGTTGAAAGGTTTACATTTTTTGAAGCCTTACCCTTAATTTGATCGCAAGAGACAAGGCTAACCCCCAATAATATAATGAATGATAGTGTATTTATTTTTTTCATGATTGGGCCAACATAACAAAAAAAAACTATCCAGCAAAGTTTTCTTAATTACATAAACAATATGTATTTAACTCAAAGCATATCTGTAGATCTTTGTTTATGTTAAAAACTTGCTTTTGTTAAAAATTAAGGTCATCATTTCACCATGATCAACTTTCAACTTTCTCAAGAACAAGAACAACTTAAACAATTGGCCCGTGAATTTACTCAGAACGAGGTTATTCCTAAAGCGGCACATCATGATCAAACAGGAGAATTTCCTAAAGAAATCTTAAAAAAGGCCTGGGAAACCGGGCTTATGAATAACCAAATACCTGAATCATTGGGTGGACCTGGCCTAAGTGTGGTGGACGGTTGTATTATTGCTGAGGAAACTGGTGCCGGTTGCACGGGAATCACTACGGCCATGGAAGCCAATATGCTATCCAGTGCGCCTATCTTGGTAGGTGGAACTGAAGAACAAAAAAAACAGTTTCTCTCACCCTTAACCCAAGAGTTTATGTTTGCAGCATATTGTGTTACTGAACCTGCTGCTGGCTCAGACGTACAAGGTATTCAAACCACTGCGGTTAAAACCGGTTCAGATTATGTTATCAATGGTCAAAAAATGTGGATTACTTCTGGTTCAGTTGCCAGTTGGTACTTTGTTCTTGCCTATACTGATGTTAGCCAAGGTCATAAAGGCATGAGTGCATTTATTGTTCCTGCCGACACACCTGGCATTGAGGTGGGTAAAAAAGAAATTAATATGGGTCAACGTTGCTCCGATACGCGTGGCATTACTTTTAATGACGTAAAAATTCCTGAAAAATACAGAGTTGGGCAAGAAGGCCAAGGCTTCATGATTGCCATGGCGGCTTTTGACCATAGTAGACCTTTAGTAGCAGCTGGTGCGGTGGGTTTAGCCAGAGCCGCTATGGAATATGCTGTTGAGTACGCAAAACAAAGAACTAGCTTTAAAAAACCCATAGCTAAACATCAGGCTGTAGCCTTCATGATTGCAGATATGGCCAAAGACATTGAAGCCGCACGTTTGTTAACTTGGTTGGCCGCAAGTAAAATAGACAACAAGCAACGCAACACTTTAGAAGCTGCCTATGCTAAAGCCTTTGCCGCAGATACTGCAATGCGTGTTGCAACCGATGCCGTTCAGGTTTTTGGTGGTTATGGCTTTAATACGGAATACCCAGTTGAAAAACTCATGCGCGATGCAAAGATTTTCCAAATTTATGAAGGAACCAGCCAAATTCAAAGACTTATTATTGCCAAAGAAATTTTTGATAGAAAATAAAAAAAAAAGTTATATCCAAGATTTAAGTAAAAAAGTATTACCTAATAATAACCCTTTATAAAGTTGATTTTTCATAAACAACTCAACTTTTTGAACTTGCTCTTGCTGCACATAATTTTTAATTTAATCTTGGAAAATATCGATAATGGCCTGTGATTGAATATGCAAATAGTATGTTTTCTAACTTTACGCCTTGACCTATATTATGCACCACTAAAGGTACCCCGTCTTTGGATTTAAACTGACTAACAATACCAATATGAGGAATACTTTTTTTCTCACTTGCCAAGTTCCATGTAACAATATCCCCAGGTAAATAATCTGAACTGTTTTGGGTAATAGGGCGTGCTTTACCTTCTCTTTTAAAAAAAGTTTGTAGATTGGGAACTCGCCTATGATCAATGTTTTTATCAGCTTTTGTCAAGCCCCAATTTTTTTTAGAGGGATAACTTGAAAAATTTGCTGTCATATCTTCATGCACAAGTTTTTGTAAATCAATACCTAGTTTTCTCAAACTCCGAATCAAAACATCTGTACATACCCCATACTGTTTAGGGATATCACCCCCCGGATAGTCAATACTAAAATATTGACTGTTGTATTGTATATTTTTTTTAGTACGCTCAAATGCATAGCGCGCCAAATCATCCCCTTTAAAGTTTTGTGCATAAACGAATACACAAAGAAAAAAGACTGTCTTAACAATAAGTTTGAGTAAACTATTCATAACATAAGCTCTAACAGTTCTGAAAAATGATTCAATGTGTACAAACCTTCAACTTGTCCAAAACCATAATTTGCAGCAATAAATGAAACACCCGCTTTTTCGGCCGCAAATTTATCTCCTTGTGTATCGCCAATATAGATTGGATTTTGCAGATTATTTCTTTGAATAACAGCTTCAATATTTTTATATTTTTCTTGTCCCGTGTTTCCCCAACACTCAAAATCTTTAAAATAACTCTTTAAACCCGATATATTTAAAAAATTCTCTATATAACCAGACTCACAATTACTAACAATATACAATGGATACTGTTGACTTAAGGCATTGATCCCTTGCTCTACCCCATCATAAAGTAAACTATCTTCCATACTAATATGTGTATGATCAAAAACCTGTTGCGCTAAAATTTTCTTCTCTTCAAGAGTTGCCTTTGCAAACACTTTTTCTATATATTCATTATGTGGCAAGCCCATGGCACTGGCCACATCCTGTTGCTTGATGGGTGTAATATTAATTTTTTTATTTTGCAATTGGCGATTGATGGTTTGAGCACATGCAGCAGTGCTATCCCAAAGCGTTCCATCCAAATCAAAAATAAGACTATCAATACCATCAATCTTGCTCACAGCTACTCCTTAATCTTGCAAATTTACTGTTTACAATTTATACCTTGAACCATGGATTTAAACAAACAAGATATTGCCAATCAAATTGAACGTAGCAAAGACGACTTACTCAATGATTATAAAACAATCGTGGAGTCACCCTCTATCTCTGCCCTACAATCACATAAACCTTATATTAAAGAAACAGCAGAAATTGCCGTTAGACTGATTGAAAAACATGGCGGCCAAGCGCAAATTATTCCTACTTCAGGCAATCCAGTTGTTTATGGAAAGATAGAAAATGATCCACAAGCTGAGACCATTGCCATCTACAACCACCTAGATGTTCAACCCGCTGAAAAAGGCAAGGATGGTTGGACACGTGACCCTTTTGACTTTACCTTTGACAAGGGTCGCTTTTACTCAAGAGGAGCCACAGATGATAAAGGCCCCGCCATGACCGCATTATGGGCTGCAAGCATTGCTAAAACATTAGGTGCAAAAACCAATGTGGAGTTTATATGGGAGCTAGAAGAAGAAATTGGTAGTCCAAACTTTGAAGATTTTCTCAATAAAAAAGTAGTCACCGCTGATAACATTGTAATTTCTGATACCATCTGGGCTTCTGATACTCAACCTGCCATGAGCATGTCCTTACGCGGCAATGTGGCGGCTATTGTTAAATTGGAAGTAGGCACAAAAGATGTTCACTCTGGTATGGCTGGTGGTCCAGCCAGAAACCCTTTGTCTGAATTATCTGAGCTTATTGCTAAATGTGTGGATAAACAGGGCAACATCACCATTCCAGGCTTTGAAGACACATGGACCCCTATCTCTGAACAGGAAAAAGCTGGTTACATTCAATCTGGATTTTCAATTGACTATTTTAAGCGGGCACATGGCTTAACCAGCCTACGCTCTAATGATCCTTTAGATATCATGGAAGCCGTTTGGGCCAAACCCACTTTTGAAGTGCATGGTATTGTTGGTGGCTATCAAGGTGAAGGCGTAAAAACTGTTGTTCCCCCACGTGCAGAAGCCAAAATAAGTTTTAGAGTGGTTCCAGGCCAAGATCCTGACAAAGTGTATGATTTATTTGCGGCTTACGCCAAACAAATTATTCCTGATTGTACTTTGGAAAAAGAAAGAGCCGCACAACCCTTTAGCTGTAATTTAGAAACTCCTTTAATTCCAAAAATTGAAGACGCCATTGAGTTTGGTTTTGGTAAACGCCCTGTTAAAATAAGGGAAGGTGGATCTATTGGTGCAATTGTTAGTATGCAGAATATTATTCAAAAACCAATTGGCTTTTTAGGCATTAGCTTGCCTGAAGATAGCTACCATGGACCAGATGAATCGTTTGCTTGGCAGCAAATGCAAGGGGGCGTTTACGCTTTTACCCATTTATTTTGCAAATAAAATTTTTAAGGTTTTTTTTGCAGTTAAATAAAGCAGAAGGCCGCCGTCAATAGAATTTTTCAAGCTATTATTTACTGCATTGATCCGTCAACAGCTCTATTTTTTGGTATGATTTCATCAACATCAAACCATCATAACCTTCTGTAAATCCCTCGTTTGGTCTTGGACCTCTGTAAGCAGTAAGTTCAACATAAACTTCTTGGTAAGGTTCTTTTGCATCTTTGGTTAATTTTACGTACTCTTCCTCTAGCTTAGTGATAGGCTCACTATAATCCAAATAGTAGGCCAACCAATATTTTTTAGTATCCTTACATGCCTGAAATGAGCTGACTTCATGACCATAAATATATTTTCCTTTAAAAACTTCAAAAGAGTCTTCAATTGATTTTTGGAGCTCACTCTGAGATGTCGTATTTTCCTTTTTTTGAAAAAAACCTGTAATACGATCACATGAGTTTAATAAAAAAACCATGGAAATCATAAAAGTAATTTTAATAAAATTTTGTTGCATGCCTTCTCCTTAAAAAAACTTATGCTAGCGTCACCTGTTTACAAAGATACACATCTTGAATGGCGTTGAGCAATTTAACACCCTCATCCATAGGTTTTTGAAAAGCTTTTCTCCCACTAATCAATCCCATACCACCCGCTCTTTTATTGATCACTGCTGTTTTAACCGCATCATGAAGATCATTTTTACCAGATGCACCCCCAGAGTTAATTAAACCTGCTCTTCCCATATAACAGTTGGCCACTTGGTAACGGGTTAAATCAATGGGATGATCTGAACTCAGTTGATCGTATACTATCGGTGATGTCTTACCAAATTTAATAGCATTGTAACCACCATTGTTTTCTGGCATTTTTTGTTTGATGATATCCGCTTGAATAGTAACCCCTAAATGATTGGCTTGTGCAGTTAAATCTGCTGCCACATGATAGTCTTTATCTTTTTTAAATTCATTGTTACGCAAGTAACACCATAAAACTGTAAACATACCCAACTCATGGGCCATAGCAAAAGCCTCAGAGACTTCAACAATCTGCCGATTAGAATCTTCTGAACCAAAATAAATAGTAGCACCTATACCTGCGCAGCCCATAGTGTAAGCTTGTTCTATGTCTGCAAACATAATTTGTTCATATCTATTGGGATAAGACAACAGTTCATTATGATTGATCTTCAAAATAAATGGAATTTTATGCGCATATTTGCGCGCAACCGCACCTAACACGCCACTGGTTGTTGCTACCGCATTGCAGCCCCCCTCAATAGCCAGTTTAACAATATTCTCAGGATCAAAATAAATGGGATTGGGCGCAAAAGAAGCCCCTGCTGAGTGCTCTATGCCCTGATCAACAGGTAATATAGAAATATAACCACTATTACTTAAACGACCATGATCATACATACTTTGCAAGTTTCGCAAAACATTGATTGGACGATCAGAAACACTCCAGACCTGATTAATAAAGTCTGGATTGGGATGATGCAATAGGCTTTTATCTATTGTTTTGCACTCATGCTCTAATAAGTGACTGTCATTTTGTAAAATATCTTGAATACTGGCTATTAAACTCATGTTTACTTCATATCAAACTGTGCATAACTGCAAAAGATTTTTTTAATTGTCTACACTCAAGGTTTATTGGCAAACTACTATTTTTCCTTTTTGCGCTTGGTAATATTTTATGCTCTTAGTCATAAGTCTGATATAACTTTTCGGATGCAAAAAGGTGACCAGGTCAAAGACATTTCAATTGAAACTTTATCTTATGGTGGAGAAGGTATTTCAAAGCAAGAAGGTAGAGCACATATTTTTGTTCCATTTTCAGCGCCCGGTGATAAGCTTAACGTTATCATTGACGATGTTCAAAAAAATCATGTCCATGCTATCATTGATAATATTCATACACCTTCAAAACTCAGGAAAAATCCAAACTGTACATATTTTTCTCAATGTGGTGGTTGCCACTATCAACATTTAGATAAACATCTTCAGGATGAAACCAAAGAAAAACAGGTTAAAGAGAGTCTAGAAAAAATATCTAATTTAAACGACATCAACATTACACCTATAACCACTGACAAACCTTTTCATTATCGAAATAAAGTCACATTACATGTTCATCAAGGCCAAGAGTTAGGCTATATGGATATTAACAACAACTTTTTAGCCATTGATCAATGTCCTATCGCTTCGCATAATATTAATCAATTAATTACCCCTCTTAAATTGGCTTTAGCCAATAACGCATGCCCGGAACTTCTTTATATTACTTTGCGATCTTCAAATCGTGGTGAGGCTATTATCTTTAGTTTTAGTGACACCTACACCGTAGAACAAGCTGCGCAATGGGTACAAACCAAATGTAAAGTCAATCCAAAAACAAGTCTCTATTTATGCTTAATCAACAAAGAAAAACATTTTTCTCCCTTTAGCAATGATATGATTCATTTAGATGGTCCAGAAAAAATCAATGAAAGTATCCTCAATAAAAGCATAAATATTTGGCCTTTTATTTTTTGGCAGAACAATCCAGACATTGCCCAAAGCATGGCCAACAAAATTGTTAGTTGGGCAAAGAATAATAAAATCAAAAAAAATCTGGACCTCTATTGTGGAGCCGGTTTATTTAGTTTTGCCTTAGCTCAAAACAAAATTTATAGTTTAGGGGTTGAAGTCAATGAAGACGCTGTTGATTGTGCTAAAGAGCATGCTTTAAATACCGGTTTAAGTAAATATTCTTTCTTTGTTGCAAACAAAGTCAATAAAGCTCTAGAAACAATACTTGAAAATGATGAATGTTTTGATGCCATAACCCTTGATCCTCCACGCAAAGGTTTAGATAAAGATATTTTCAAACAAATTGAACAGTTAAATACCCAACATATTGCTTATATCTCATGTAACCCTACAACCTTTGCTAGAGATGCTAAACACTTGACGGATATGGGTTATCAATTAAAGCAAGTAGATCCATTGGATATGTTTCCACAAACATACCATATAGAATTAATCGCTTACTTTGAAAAATCACCCTCGCAATAATAAATCGCAAAGTTTTTCTCATTGTAAAAAAATATTTTTATAGTTCTGATGCTTTACTGAATAATTTTTTAAATCTTGATTGTATTTGTCATCAAAAAAATAGTGAAAATTACATCTTGATTGCGGTTCAAAACCTCTAATTATTTTATGTAAGTTAGCAAACCCTATTTCTATGCTATTAAGATTATGTTTAATTGCATAGTCTATCAGCAAATAATACATAACTTCAAAATGAACATAGTCATGATCAAAAAGACTTCCCCAAAAACGACCACATAACATGTTCTCATGCAGGAAAGACCATGATACAGCAACGGTTTTTTTATCTTTTGTTAAAAAATTCAAAACAATATGATTGGGACTTTTTAGCCATGCTTGATAAAAAAACTGTTTGTTTAATTTAGACATGATCCAGTTTTTTCTATAATGGGTTAATTCAAACAATTGCCAAAATAAATCAATATGACTTTTTTTTAGTTCATTGCCTGTAACACTATGGCTCAGGTAACCTTTATCTTCTATATGAGTTCTTTCTTTTTTGATTTGGCAACGGTATTTAGATTTAAGTTTGTTTAAAAAATCATCAAAGTTTTTATAACTTTTATTATACCAATAACACAGTTGTTTTTGTGAGCTAAAAAAACCTATATTTTTAAGAATTTTATAATCTTGTTGCTTTGGTAAAGTGACATGTATCGAATTATATTTTTTATGTTTTGCCCAAGCTAAAAGCAAAGAATACATTTTTATTGTATTGCGCTCATTCATCATATTATTAAAGATTAGTTTATCCCCCTCAATAGGAACATAAGGTAAACAAAGTTGTATTTTGGGATAGTATATATTTTTTGTTACTTTTTCATAATGATTAAGACAAAAATCATCATGTGAAAAATCATCATTTGAAAAATGTCTTATAAAAAAAGGTGTAATCGCATCGTTTTTATTGGAGTAAGGTTTTAAACTTTTTAGACTCTTACATTGTATGATTTTAGAGTGCTTATCTCCAACTATCAGCAAATGTAAAAACCAATCATTTTTTTGATTTATACAACCAGACTCATTTAATATTTCATAATATTTCAATGTATTAAAATAGGATGAGAAACGATTTTCTTGCATGATACTGAGCTCCTTAATTTATAAGGTTTTATTGGCGCTCAGCGCAAAAGCAGTCTGCTTAAATTAACACTCTATTTTTTTTTAAGATTATGCAAGATAAAATGATTGACATGATATTTTTTTTTGATATCAATTGAGTAAGCTGATCGCTTAGTCCAAATAGACTTTTACCCTATAAAATTTTAAATCTGAGGACAGACACATGCATCACGATATTGTTGTTGTTAAGTTAGGTGAATCTAGCTTAGGTAAAAGCAAAGACCTAAAAAACACATTGCCAAAAATTATTGATTTCTTAAGCCACTTACAAAAGCAGAATAAACAAATCATTCTCCTTGCTTCAGCCTTATCTGGGCATAGTAGAAAAATTAAAAAAATTGTTGAGAACCTTAGTCCAAATCATCAAAATGATTACAACAATGTTTTTTGTCATGCAGAGTTTTTTTCATGCAATCTCATTGAAACTTATATTAATCAAAGTCAGCTAAAATCCAAAGCATTGATTTTTGAGCAAACACCTATACACCTGCAGAAAAATAACAATGAATGGGAAATCGATACAATTAATCAAAATCTTATATCACAGTGTTTAACTAAAAACATAATACCTATCATCCCTGGCTTCATTGGCCACTCAAAACAATGTGGCTATCAAGCCATGAGCTTTGATTGCTCGGATGTAAGCGCGGTTCATCTTGCACATCTTTATAATGCTGAACAATGTATTTTTTTAAAAAACCCTGGTCCCTTATACATTTGCAATCCTAAGATGGTCAAAGAAGCAAAAATAATATCTAATCTAGATTACGAACAATTAAAATTATTCTCTAAAAATACCAGCCCTGTTATTCATGAAAAAGCGATACAATATGCCCAAGACCATCAAATAAAACTTTTTCTCACCTCCCCCGTTAAAAAAAATCTAACAACTGAAATTCACACCAATCTTAGCAACAATCAATCTCTTATTGGTATTTTATACCAGCAACAAATCAATGGTTTGTACAAAATTATTGTTGTAGGTAATCCTAACAACAAACCTAAAGAAACCTTTAAAGTCTTACAGAAAAACACAAACCTTTCACACATTAAGTTTATTTTTCACAAACATAGTACAGAGATTCATGATCTAACAAAATCTGATCTCAAACAACACTTAAATTTTTTGTACCAACAGCTATCTTAGTAGCCTGAGATTTTTCATTAAAAAATTTGGAGCAAGCTTATGCAACAACGTTTACTCATTCTAGGCAATAATATTTTGTATGAAGCCCTTAAAAACTGTGAATCTAACAATAAAAATCTAGACATACATTACTTGTCAACGCATGATGTCTTAACTAAAAAAGATCTACATGATTACATTATTCAACATCGTATAGATTACTTATACCCGACATCCATAAACTGGCGTGATTTTATAGATGAAGCTTTCCTTAAAACACACAATATAAAAACGTTAGCCGTGAATCAACATGCCCTAGCAATTGAAAAAGATCGATTTTTTGCTAAAACTTTATGTGATACATACAATATAGCTTTTGTTGATTCTTATGCTTTTTGCAATCAAAACAATGCCTTAAATTTCATAAAAAAAAATCCTGCCGCCTATGTCATTAAAAATAGATTTTCATCTCCAATGAGTAAAGTAAAAACAACTGTTTGTACCAGTTATGCACAAACACTGACCTTATTAAAGCAAACTGACTGCAGCGATGGTGTTTTTTTGCAAAAGTATGCTGGACAAAATGAAGCCGGTCATACGGTATTTATCAACCATGGAAAGATTTATCCTCTATGCACCAACCAAGAGTATAAAAAACTATACACAGGCAATTTAGGTGAAACATTATCTACACCAATGGGTGGACTTATTGAAATGGATCAAAATGATCGTTACCAATTGGTGAAGCAACTTATTACACCACTTAAACCTTGGTTTAAAAAAATTAATTATTGCGGTCCTTTGCAAGTAACTGCAATAAGAAGCAATAATCTATGGCAGGTATTAGAATTTAACACTCGTTTGGGCGTTAGTTCTGGCCCCATGATTATGCTAAGTATAGATAATTTTTTTAATACTTTTAAAAAACTACACCTTAGTAAAGCTTTTGATATAAAAATTAAAGCAAATAAAACTTATTCATGTCTACTTCATATCGTATCGCACCAATATCCAAATAAAAACCAACACTATCATTATCCTATTCAAAAAAAAACACATGCTGACTGTGCTTATTTTTGGGAGGATGTCATTAAAAAAGGGAACTCTTTACATGCAAAACAAGGTCACAGTATTGTTAACATCATTGCATCAGATGATAATTTAAACGCTTGTTTAAAGAAGCTATATGACTATGCAAAAGATATTCAGTCTTATGGAAGTTTTTATAGAACCGATATTGGTAAAACCCTTTGGCCTTTATAAGAGACACTACATGATTTCACCCAACCAAATTGATATTAATTTTGATGCACTTAAGAATAATCTTAAAATTATAACTCAAGATATGCCAAAAAACCTAAAGATCTGCTGTGTAGTCAAGGACAACGCTTATGGTCACGATGCATGTCAAATGGTTAGTTTTTTAACAAAGCATTTAAATCCTTATATGTTTGCTGTGGCCAATATAACTGAAGCTTTAAAAATAAAACCCTACGCAAAAAACACACCCATTCTTGTTCTAGGTGAACCTAGTTTACAAAGCATCCCCTACTGTATTGATAACGGTTTTATTTTTACAATTTCCACATTATGGCAAGCTCAGTATTCAAATAAAATTTCTTCTAAACTTGGAAAAGTTACTCATTGTCATATTAATATTGATACGGGTCTTGGAAGGTTTGGAGTACGTCACAATGATTTTAATTTTTTTTTCAATCAAATTCTAAATTATCCTAACCTTATTATCTCAGGGTTAATGACTCATTTTGCCCAGTCTGATGCAAATAATAAAGACTATGCCAACTTACAACTTTCACGCTTTAAACTCTGCCTTAACAGTATATCTTCATTTATAAAGCAGAATAAACCAATAGTTCATGCTTGTAATTCAGGTGGTTATTTGGACATACCTATGGCTCACTTTGACATGGTACGGCTTGGTATCCTTTTATCTGGACTCCACCCTTCAAATACCTGTCGACAGCTTAAAGAGTTAGAACCTATCTTAACTTTGAAAACAAAAATATGTTCTATTAAAAAATTTTACCCAGGCGACTGTATTGGTTACGGAATGCATTACAAAGTAAAATCTACTGCAATTATTGCTGCAATACCTTTAGGTTATGGCCAAGGCTACCCAAGAATAAGAAACAAAGGTTATGTGTTAATCCATGGGCAAAAAGCTCCTATCGTTGGCGGTAATGCAATGGATGCATGTATGATCGATGTAAGTCAAATTCAAAATGTTAAATTAGATGACGATGTCATCTTAATTGGTCAACAAGGAAACGAACAAATTGGTTTTGATGACCTTGCTGGATGGGAAAATACAGTTTCATACAATATAATGACCCGTCTTGGTCATTGTCCAATCAAAAAAAACTTTATCCAAAATAATCATTACAAAAATATGACAAATACTCATAAAACTATTAAGGAGATAAGTTATGAATAATCCAAGCTTTAGCAGTTTATTACCTCCTATTTTAGCTATTATTTTAGGTTTTGTTACCAAGCAAGTCTATATTTCTTTGTTGGCAGGTATTTGGTTGGGTGCGTTTTTATTGCATGATGGCAGTATCTTTTCTGCTTTTTTTAAAAGCTTTGATACCTATTTATTAAATGCTTTGGGCGACGGTGACCATGCAGCAATATTAATCAGTACTCTTTTTATTGGAGCTATTAGCAGTCTCATTCAATATAATGGTGGCACTCGTGCTATGGTCAACTGGATCAGTTCAAAAGCTAAAGGTGCTAAAAGTATTCAGCTGAGTACTTGGTTTCTTGGTCTTTGTATTTTCTTTGATGATTATGCCAATAGTTTAATCTTAGGTAAAACCATGCGTCCCCTATATGACAAGTATAAAATATCAAGAGAAAAACTGGCTTTCATTGTTGATGCTACCAGTGCTCCCATTGCAAGTATTGCCTTGGTATCAACTTGGATCAGTACAGAAGTGGGTCTCATTGGTGATGCCTTAAAAGATATGCATTTTGAGAGTCCTGTCAGTGCCTATCAAATGTTTATCAACTCTTTGCCTTATAGATTTTACCCTTTACTCATGATCTTTTTTGTATTTTACACTATCTACAAAGGTAAAGATCTTTGGACCATGGCAAAGTATTCAAAGCTGAGTGACTCACCCATTGATATCAGCACCCGCATTGATACAAGTCACGATGATATCTATAACAACACATCTTCCAGTATTTTTGCGATTGTTCCTTTATTGTTTTTAATTTTATCGTGTTTAACCAGCTTGTTTATTACTGGTTATCAATCTCTTGGCCAAAATCATGGTTTGAGTGGAATTGGTTTTCTTCAAGAAGCTTTAGGTAATGCTGATGCATACAAAAGCTTAATTTGGGGAACAAGTTTAAGTTTAGTGTTTACCATTCTTTTTAGCTTATTTGGAAAAACCTTAAATACAGAAAAGTCTATGCAAGCTATCATGAATGGTTTTGAGAGCATGCTTCCTGCTTGTGTTATTTTGGTTTTGGCATGGGCCTTAGCGCAAGTCACTAAAGACTTAAAAAGTGCTGAGTATATTTTACAACTCTTGCAAGGCAAGATTTCACCTTACTTTATTCCAGCTATGACCTTTTTAACTGCGGCAATTGTTTCTTTTGCTACTGGAACAAGTTATGGAACCATGGCAATCATCATGCCTATTTCAGCTCCATTGGCTTACTCTATAGCTTCTGAGTCTGGCATAAGTCCCGCAGATATTCAAATGTTGGTAACCGCAAGCGTTGGTTCAGTATTAGCTGGATCTATTTTTGGAGATCATTGTTCTCCAATTTCTGATACAACCGTAATGTCAGCTTCTTCATCAGAGTGTAATTTAATGACCCACGTTCAAACCCAACTTCCCTATGCTTTATTGGTTGCATTAGTGGGTTTATTGGTGGGAGAATCTGCATTAATTTTGGGTTTTTCACCCTTTATTAGCTTATTGTTAGGAATTGTAATATTAATTGCAACTGTCAATATTTTTGGAAAAACTAACGCAAGCGACCCCTCATGATAGAACAAATAAAAACCCTCTTCGACTTACAACAGCTCCCTATATTTATGGAAAACTGGGGGTGGTTATCCTATCCTATTTTATTTGCCATTATTTTTGCAGAGACAGGCTTATTAATTGGTTTTTTTTTCCCTGGTGATTCCCTTTTGTTCATTACTGGATTTGCAGCAAGTACGGGCATTCTAAATATTGTTTGGCTTAATATTTTACTGATTATTGCGGCCATTGTAGGGGATACGGTTGGCTATTTTTTAGGTAGAACCTCAGGGGACCGTATACAATTCAAAGACAATTCTCTTTTTTTTAAAAAGTCTCACCTTGAAAAAACTCAAGCGTTTTACAATAAGCATGGTGGTAAAACCATTGTATTGGCGCGTTTTGTTCCAATTGTAAGGACTTTTGCTCCCTTTGTGGCTGGCATGGCAAATATGAATTATAAAAAGTTTGTTAGTTATAATATATTTGGTGGTATTGCATGGATCACCTCAATGACTATGGCAGGTTACTTTTTAGGCAATGTACCCATTATTAAACAAAACTTTGAAAAAGCTGTTTTACTGATTATCTTCATCTCACTTATTCCAGTCTTTGGTGGCGTTATAAGCTCAAGACTGAGTAAAAAATAATCTTATCAGGCTTGACAATGGCTCTCAACATGATATCTACGACTACTTCCAAATAGATTTTTGGGATACATTATTGAATATAAATTACTGATTTTACGAGCAAAAAGCTCATGTATAAGGAAACTTAAATGGCAAGATATACAGGACCAAGATTGAAAGTTATGCGTGCACTGGGTGCAGATTTGCCCGGTCTATCAAGAAAAAGACCAGAGCGTCGCCCTTACCCACCAGGACAACATGGTGATAAACGGAAAAAGAAAAGTGTATATGGTACACAGCTAATTGAAAAGCAAAAAGTACGTTACAACTACGGTTTAGGTGAAAGACAATTAAGAAGAGCTGTTTCTCAGTCTTTCCGTAAAAAAGGTGATCCTGGTAAAAACTTGTTAGATATTTTAGAAAGACGTTTAGACAACGTTGTATATTGCGTTGGTTTTGCTCCTTCAATTGCAGCTGCTCGTCAATTGGTAGCTCATGGTAAAATCTTAGTCAATGGTAAACGTGTAGATGTTGCCTCTTACCAAACCAAACAAGGTGAAGAAATATCTTTGACTGAAAAAGGTAAAAAAATGATTTTTGTTCAGTCTGAAGTTGAAGAACGCAAAGCAACTGGCAACCACCCAGAATGGTCACGTTATGATGATGCAAACATGACAGCAACCTTAACCTCAACACCGGGTAGAGAAGACTTTCCATTTGTAGTGGAAATTCCAATGGTCATCGAGTATTATTCTAGATTGGTTAAATAAGCTGTTCTTTACAATATCCTTTAAAAAAGCCTATGCACTGAAAACTGCATAGGCTTTTTTTATTACATGAAAAAGTTATGATTAATCATTAATCTATAATTATTATTTGTACCTGTCTTCAGGCAGGATTGCTACGTGCGGTAAGTTTCTGTAATAGCCTTGATAATCAAAGCCAAAGCCGACAACATAATGATTTTCAATTTCAAACCCAAGATAATCTATATCTACATCTATTTCTCGTCTCGAAGGTTTAGAGAACAGTGACGCTATCTTTAATGACTTTGGATTTTGCTTTAAAAACTCTTTTTTAACCTCATGCAATGTAATGCCGGTATCAATAATATCCTCAACAATAATCACATGTTTATTGCTAATATCTTGCAATAAGTTAAGACGCCACGATAGTTTTCCACTTGATTCAGTTGAGTCGCCATAACTTGAGACTGATATAAAATCTATATTAAGCGGTAATTTAATTTCTTCAATTAAATGCACTAAAAATTGAACTGCTCCGTTTAAAACACCAATACATAAAATCTCTTTATCTTGATAGTCTCTTGTAATTTGCTGTCCTAATTCATGTATTTTCTTTTTTAGTTGTTCTTGGCTAATAAGTGCAGGTAAAAAGTAATCTTTTGGATAATCTAACATAGTCATCTACCTCTTAATTTTTTTGAAAATACTGATTTAAAATATTTTTGAGCTTTTGGCTGCTTTGCTGACCAACCTCTAATACTTCTTTATGGTCAAGCTTACCTTTTCTTCCTTTTTCTGACATACCTGCCGCTTTATTGCTGATACAAGCAATACCTGCCACTTTTAGCTGATGATGTCTTGCCACCATAGCTTCAGGAACCATAGACATTCCAATTGCATCTGCACCTAAAATTGCCCAACGCTTTATCTCTGCAGGTGTCTCGTACTCTGGGCCCCAGTGCCAAACATAAACACCTTCTTGGGTAAAAATATCTGCTTGTTTTGCAGCTCTTTTTAAGTCTTGTAAAAAAGCATCATCATAAACTTCTGTTAGATCTAAAAATCTTGGTCCAAACTCATCCAAATTTGGCCCTCTAAATGGACTCATTCCAGTACTATTGATATGATCATTTAAGAACATAATATCGCCTGGATTGTAGTTTTCATTAATTCCTCCAGCTGCACAAGTAAGAATAACATGGCTCACCCCTAATCCAGCAGCAACTCTAATAGGTATAGCACACTCAGCAGGGTCATAACCTTGATAACTATGAAATCTTCCAGTTAATACCCAGGCATAGTCATCACTACCATTAATTTTATAAAGCCTCACTTCACCTTTGTGCCCCTCTATTATATGTTCAGGAAACCCGGGAATTTCTTTATATGCAAATGCATGAATCATTTCCCAATCATCAATCGCTTCACTGAGCCCAGAACCCAAAACAATGAGATATTTTGCTTTTATATTCGCTACATTAGCATCTGATAAATATTCCACTGCAGTCTTTATTTTTGCTCTCAATATTTCTACATCAATCATGTTGGCTGACATATATTGTAAGCCTTTAAAACACAACCTAGAGCTAATTTTTAATCATTTTCATTTGAAGCATCACATATAACCTGCTATTAAGACTTCAATATAACCATAATTGAATTGGGGGTTTACAATGAAAAAACTATCTTTATTATTTAGCATTTGTTTTCTAATTTTCAGTCATCAATCTGCTATTGCTCAAACCAATACTGACGATGTACATATAGCTAATCAAGTTGAGCGTTACTTAGCAAAAACAATAAATACTTATCAAATTGGGCAACATGCTTACTACGCAAGAAAAGCATTGGCTTCAGCTTTAGCGGCCTTTAATGAAGGTAACTACGGTATTGGTGCCCTTGTACTTTTAGTTAATGATGGTGTTATTTATGAGTTTCCCGGACGTAACGCAATGGTAACAGGCCCTGGTATAACTGACCATGCCGAAGCAAGAGCTTTAGAAGATGCAGTTGCCTATAAACATTACTTAAATAATGGCAAAAACCAATACAATCTTGAAATGAGTGAAGAAAACATAGCTCGATCTAACCTAGTTGAGCCTGTTACCAGTTACCCTGTCAATACAAACAAAGGCACTCAACAATTTAGTAAAGATGGCTATTACGTTTATGGAACTTTAGAGCCTTGTCCCATGTGTATGGTGATGATTATCAATGCTAAAGCAAATCTATCTATTTCATCCGCCATAGATGGTGATCTGGTTCAAAATGAGTTCTTAGGGAAAGATTCCCTTCAAAAAACCTCAAATGCTGGTGCCATGGCGATTGGCGAAAAATTCAAATACAACCCATTTGTATGGCAATGGATTGCTGGCGGTCAAAATCTTAGTTTTAAGCAACTCTCAACGGATGATAAAGATCTTATAAACCTCAGTGAAAAAATATTTTCTACAACTCGTGAGGAAATTGATGCCAAGCTTGGATCAAATTAGTAAAGCTGAATAGTTAACGTTATCATCAATAAAAAGCCTATGCACTGAAAACTGCATAGGCTTTTTTTATGAGAGTCGTGCTTTTAATCAGCTCATGATTCTATAAAATAGTATTACCAGAAAAAAAGATCCCAGCAATATTTCCAGTTAAATAGGCTGCCAGTGCCCCAGTAAACATCGCTTTTAAACCTAACTTAGCTAAGTCAGAAGATCTACTAGGGGCAATTGCTCTTATACCGCCAATTTGAATCGCGATGGAAGCAAAGTTAGCAAAGCCACATAAGCCATAGGTTACAATCACAACTGACCTAGGATGCAATTGAATCACACCTTCCTTTAAAATATGAGTCAAGTTTAAGTAACCCACAAATTCTGTTAAGATCAACTTCTCTCCTAGAAGCGTTGCTACGGTCATGGCATCCTGAGGATAAACCCCCATCATCAAAGCAATAGGGTAATGCGTCCAACCCAAGATTTTTTGCAAACTTAAACTATCAATGCCTAGCATAGAGCCAAAGTAACCAATAATGGCATTAATCATAGCCAATAAAGCCATAAAAGCTATCAACATGGCGCCAATGTTTAAAGCTAAGTGTAATCCAGAGGCAGCTCCTGTAGCCGCTGCATCCAAAACATTCACATCTTCAGTTTCTACATTCATAGCAACTTCACCTTGAGTTAAGGGTTTTTCAGTTTCAGGAAAAACTACCTTGGCTAGCATCAATGCTGCTGGAGCAGATAAAACCGATGCAGAAATCAAATGTCCTGCAATGTTTGGAAACACCTCATGTAGCATTCCAATATACGCTGCCATAACACCGCCAGCAACGGTAGCAAATCCACCTGTCATCATGGACATGATTTCTGATTGAGTCATCTTAGGAATATAAGGTTTTACTGCAATAGGGGCTTCAGACTGGCCAAAGAAAATATTGGCCGACGCTGTCAAAGCTTCAGCACCTGATACTTTCATGGTTTTTTGCATCACCCAAGCAAAAGCTTTAACCAGTACTTGCATAACTTTTATATAATAAAGAACACCAATCAATGAGGAAAAGAAAATAACCGTTGTCAGAACTTCAAAGGCAAACACAAAATCTGATCCAGGCGCAGCACCTTCTTTAGTAGCCATACTACGGGTTGCCAAACCACCAAAAACAAATTTTCCGCCCTCTGTAGCGTATCCAATTAAAGTCACCGCTAAATCATTCATCCAAAGAAATAAAGTTTTACCTACAGGCAAAACAAAAACAAAAATGGCAATGAGAAATTGTAAGCCTAATCCCCACAGAACTTGACGCCATGGAAATGCTTTTTTATTGTTTGACATCAACCATGCGATACCAATAATACCGACTATACCCAATAAAGACACTAAGTTATACAACATTTTCCAACCCTTTATTTAAACACTTTATACAAACAAAAACTAATCAATATTAACACTGTTGATATCGATAAACTCATCATTATCCAGCCACCTAATGTCATAACATCTCCTTCAATACGTTGTATAGCAAGCCAATAAACTTATTTATTAATTATATCTGTTCCCATAATTTTCGGTGTTTATGTATTAAAAACAAAATGCCGGCCAAAATCACGCCAATAAAAGCAACACTTACCCCAGCAATTCCATCGCTAACCAAGCTTTTAAAATATGCTGGCGCATTATTGATTGAAAAGCCAATAAATATAACCAATAAATAGATGGGTGTAACATACTTTAAAATAGGTTTAACAAAGCCTGGAATATTGATGCTGGCACCTTTATGGGCTTCTTCAAACCCTTTATCCACACCAAAGATCCAAGCAAAAATAATAGACTGAATCATGGCTAAAACAAAAATTAAAAAGGTTCCAACCCAAAAATCCATGGTGTCCAGAGCTTTTAGATCTTTAGAAAAATACACAACAAACCCTGCACCAATGGCACTGACCAAGGCAACGCTTTTAATGGCTTTTTTATGTTCAACCCCAATTTCTTTTACAAAGGCAAATACAGGCTGAATCATAGACAAACTACTGGTCACCGCCGCTAAAAACAGCATAAAAAACCACAAAAAGCCAAAAAACTGACCTGCGGGCATTTGTGCAAATACATTAGGTAAAGCATTAAAACCTAAACCAAAGGTAGAGCCAGAAACACTCGCCAAACCTGCTCCCATAAAGATAAATGCAGCCGGTAGTGTAATTAATCCTCCAAGACAAACTTCAAAAAACTCGTTCATGCTACACGCAGTCAAGCCACTTAAAACTACATCATCTTTTTCTCTCAGGTAACTGGCGTAATTAATGATAACCCCAAAACCAACTGATAAACTGAAAAAGATTTGGCTGGCTGCTGCCAACCATGTTTGAGGGTCTGTAAGCTTAGAAAAGTTTGGATTCCACATAAAACCTAAACCACCAATAACAGACTGCTCAGGTAAGCTTGGATCAGGTGTCTTTAAGGTCAATACTCTAATCAGGACACATAATGCACACACTGTCATAATGGGGATGGCGACTTTAACAAAACGCTCAATACCGGACATGAGTCCCTTTGCAATCAAAAAGAAATTAAAGGCAAAGGTAAATGCTAAGACTAAAATAACCTTAATACTACCACCATGAAAAAGAGCACCATCTGCAGAAATACCAACCTGTTGCGCAAAAAAATCGCTGTAAGCTTTGGCATCGTTGCCTTTCATTAAACTTCCACTTAGATAATCTAGGGCGTAACTTAAGCACCAAGCCTCAATCACAACATAGTACATAAAAATAACCAAAGGAATCAGTATGGCCAAAGACCCTAAATATTTAGAAATTCTATTTTTCCACAAGCTTTGAAAAACGCCTGGAGCACTATGAAAACCTTTTAGCCCACCGTATCTTGCCATGGTCCACTCTGCCCAAGCCAAAGGGATGCCTATCAGCAAGAGAGAAACAAAGTATGGAATCATAAATGCTCCACCACCGTTTTGGGCAGCTTGCCCAGGAAACCTTAAAAAGTTCCCCAAACCAACTGCTGAGCCTGCAACGGCCATGATAACGCCTAATTTAGATCCCCATGACTCTCTATTGTTTTTTCCCATATTTACTTTTCCTTACCTTTTTAGACTATAAAGTCAGCCATTTAATATTTAAAATAAAAATGAAACCCTACGGGTATCTCTATACGATGAAGTGCCTCATCAGACATTAAAAAATCATATTGCAGTGAAAGTCCTATTGCCACAGAACGCGTCAACAAGTAGTTGACCCCAGCACCCAGCCTTAAATTTAGCCCACCTCCTTGCGGCACATTGGCTACACCTAAGCCTACTTGCGCATAGGGTAAGATTCGGTCATGATCAGGAAGATAAAGTTTAATATTGGGTAAGACTCTAAATTGTGACTGACTATCTACATCTTGTATAAACAGTTCAATCCCCGGAGCCAAGTTTTTAGATATAAAATAGTTGCCTCCAACTTGAAAGGTGAAAACACTTGGCCCCGCATTATCACCATAAAAGCTACTATTGAGCTTTAAATCGAGTTCAACGTCACCCACACCTACATTGTAATAATTATCATTATTAATTTTTTCTGTTGTTGATGGATAAAGTACCCCAATGATGGAAAAAATTGGTATAAGTAATATAAATTGAATATAAGCTTTCATTAATGTTTTTTACAAAAGCAAAGACTGGGAAATTATTCAACTTTTTTGTTCAATTTATTTTGTTTGTATTAAAAGCCCTATGAAATCATTTGCAGATACCACGCATCGCCTTGACTTCATTAAGTTTATTGTTGCAAGGTTTTTTTCTGTTATATCCTTTCAAATACAGTCCCTTGCTATTGCTTGGTTTATTTATGATTTAACTTCAGACCCTTTAAGCCTAGGCTATATTGGCTTAAGTCAGTTTTTGCCGATGGCATTTTTTTCTCCCTATGCTGGAACCTGCGCAGATAAGTACGATAAAAAAAACATCATTAGAACATGCTTTTTTTTTGGTACCTGCATATCATTTGCTTTAGCTGGTCTAAGTTACAACAACAATTTAAATCAAAATGCTATCTACCTTTTAATGACTGCCTTGGGAGTTGTAAGAGCTTTTGTTGGTGCCGCCACCCAATCTTTTTTACCCAATATTGTTGCAAAAAATGAATTTTCTCAACATGTAGCAAAAACAAGCTCGGCATGGCAAATTGCTATCATTATAGGCCCATCGTTAGGAGGATTTTTGTATGCTTACTTTATCAATGCAATTTACATGACTTATCTCATTTCTGGTGTTTTTTTATTCTTATCCTTACTTTGCTTTATTAGCATTGAAAGCTCTTCTATAAGTCAAGCCTTAAGCAGCTCTTTTTTTAATCAGATCAAAGAAGGTTTTATTTTTCTAAAAAAAGAATCAAGACTTTTGGGGGCTATATCTCTTGATTTATTTGCAGTACTGCTTGGTGGTGCAACGGCACTTCTCCCCATTTATGCAAAAGACATTTTACACGTTGGGCCTCAAGGTTTAGGTGTTTTAAAAAGTGCCCCTGCTCTTGGAGCAACTTTAATGGCAATATTATTAAGTTACAAACCTATTAAACGTAATATTGGGAAACGTATGTTACTTGCAGTATTATGTTTTGGGCTATTTACTTTAGGCTTTGCTTTGTCTAAATCCTTTATCTTAAGTATTTTTTTCTTATTTTGTATGGGAGCAAGTGATATTATCAGCGTTGTTACCAGAGGAACCTTGGTACAAGTTTTAACTCCTTCAAACATGCGTGGTAGAATAAGTGCCATCAACCTCATGTTTATTGGAGCATCCAATGAGTTAGGAGAATTTGAATCTGGTATAACCGCAAAATGGTTTGGTACAATTTGGGCGGCTGCATTGGGAGGTATAGGCACAATTTTAATTGCACTATCATGGAAAAAATTATTCCCAAGTTTATGGAACTTGGATGAGCTTCATAAAGAGGATATACAATGAGACTCAGCATTATTGATCTTGGCAGTAATTCCGTAAGATTTGATGTTTACCAACTGTACGGCAATCTAGATTACCAAAAACTGTACAGTGAAAAACTGATGATTAAACTAGGAAAAGATGTTTTTTCTCAAGGTTACTTTTCTAAGCCAACCATTCATAACACAGTCCAAGTTTTTAAACATTTTAATCAAATTTGCCAAAGCTTGGGTGTTGATCAAACTTATGCTTATGCTACCGCTGCTGTAAGACAAGCAAAAAATAAGAAACTGCTTATCAATGCAGTTTTTAAAAATTCTAGCATTAAACTAATTGAAATTAGTGGCCATCAAGAAGCAAAAATTATTTATCAAGGGCTAAAACAACACATTAACCAACCTCAACAACAAAATTTTATATGTGTAGATATTGGCGGTGGCAGCACTGAAATTACTCTCAACAATAAATCAAAAGTATTTCATCATAGCATTCCTCTTGGATCATCTTTGATTAAAGAACAATTTATTAAAAGCTCTCCCCCCTCTACTCAAGAACTTCAACTGTTTCAAGATCATATCACTGGTTATTTAAAAAAACATTTAGCTAAATGGCCAAAAGTAAGCTCATTAGAAGCATACGGTTCAAGTGGAACGGTCAAAGGTATTGTTAAAGTATTAAATAGTGGTGACTATATTGATAAAAAATGCTCTCCTAACAGCTTATCAAAATTAATTAAAAAAACTTCTACCTATAGCTACGAACAGCTCAAAAAAGTTCCTTATTTAGAAGAAAAAAGAATTGATATGTTCACCGGAGGCAACATACTTCTAGATGAAATTTTAAAGTTTTTTAATTGTGCAAGCTTGCGCTACACAGATATTGCCTTGAAAGAAGGTTTACTCAATCTAACTCTAAAAACTAAAAAAACTAAATATGTCAAAGTACAAAACATTGATTTTTCTTCTTCATTTTTTAAACATCATATTTTATCCCCATATCAAAGACAATCCTTAGTTCTATTTAATAAACTTTTTAAAAAATTATTGGATGCGGATAAAGACTTGATCAACCTATCCATGATTGCTCTTGTCATTGGCTTAATCTGCAATTCAAAAAAACCAACTTACCGTTTTTCTGATTACCAAGCTCTGGCACAAGATTTCCCTTTTTATAATTCTAAAAATGACTACTCTTCTATTGTTTCTATTTTTAAATTAATGCTTGAGATGACCGCGATTAAACCTCAAAAAAAAGAAACATATACATATAAAAAAATTGCTATTGCTTTAAAACTCTTTCTTTGGTGCTTTGATAAAAATCCACAATGGATTAAAAATTATAAAATTTCTAAAAAAACATTTTTAATAAAAATTCCAATAACAAGCTTTTTGCAACAAAAACAATTTGATCAAATAAAAAAATCATTTGAAGAACTGTTTGATCTTAAAATAAAACTTTTGTAAGACTATACATTAAAACAATTATGCTGACAGATAACAAACAAAAATTTGGCTGGGTAAAGGGTGTTTATATTCCAAGCATACTGACTATTTTTGGTGCAGTTATGTTCTTAAGAATGGGTTGGATGTTGGGACAAGTAGGGTTAGTGTCCTCCTTAATTATTGTAACTTTATCATCCTTAATAACATTTCTAACAGCTCTATCCATTGCTTCTACAGCCACAAACATGAAAATTGAAGGTGGCGGTGCTTACTTCATGATCTCAAGATCATTTGGTCTTGAAGCAGGTGCTGCAGTTGGAATACCTTTATTTTTTGCCCAAAGCTTAGGCATTGCCTTTTATATCACAGGTTTTGCTGAGTCAGTCATAATGTTATTTCCCTTTATTCCTGAGCTTCCACTAAAGCTTTTATTTCTTGGTCTGACAGGCTTTACAGCTTATAAATCTACTGACTTTGCATTAAGAACTCAGGGCATCATTTTAGTTTTGATTGCAATATCGATTGCATCATTTTTTCTTGGGCAAGATACCAGTTATAGCTCTAGCCTTGACACTCTGATTCAACCCAAAGCTTCTTTTTGGGCAGTATTTGCGGTTTTTTTTCCTGCCGTTACGGGTATAGAAGCCGGTTTATCCATGTCAGGTGATTTAAAAAATGCTTCCAAGGCATTACCTATTGGCACTCTATTGGCTGTCATTACTGGATTCATCGTTTATGCACTATTCGTCATTAAATTAGATAGTTTAGACCTTACAAATGATGTTTTATTAAGCGATTCCCTTATTATTAAAACAGTCGCCTTGATTCCTTTGTTTGTAATCTTGGGATTATGGGGGTCAACTTTATCAAGTGCATTGGGTGCAATGCTAGGTGCCCCAAGAACTTTGCAAGCATTGGCAAAAGATAGAGTTGTTTTTTCATTTTTTGCTAAAGGCTCAGATGAAAAAGACATCCCCCAACGTGCCACATTTTTTTCTTTACTTGTTGCTGCCTGTGTTTTTTTCTTGGGTGACCTAAATGCAATTGCATCCATTTTATCTATGTTCTTTTTAACTTCATATGGTTTTCTTAATTTATCTGCTGCTTTTGAACAATTGATGGGCAACCCATCATGGCGTCCTGAGTTTAAAACTCATTTTCTAACCAGTTTGTTTGGTGCTATTGGTTGTTTGGCAGCCATGCTTATGATTAATGCTGGCGCCACTTTTATTGCAATAGCTTGTGTTGCTAGCATTTATATCATCACAAAAAAAAGAAATTTAGGCAGTCATTGGTCTGATATTAGAAGAGGTTTATGGATGAGCGTGGTCAGAAATGCTATTTATAGGCTTGACGGTATGGAACCGGATGCACGTTCATGGCGACCCAATATTTATGCTCTTACTGGCTCACCCAAAAGTCGTTGGTCTCTTGTTCAATTTGCAAACATGCTTACTAAAGATAAAGGTTTTTTGAGCCTTGGTGCCAGCATTACTGGTGATAAGTTTACTGATGACAGAAGTGTTCAACTTGAAAAATCAATCAAAGACTTTCTAAATAAAAAGCATATATCAGCTTTGGTTTCCGTTACGATTGGTGAAAACACTTGGAAAAGTATAAAAAACAGTATTTTTAGTTACGGCATGGGCCCTATTAGACCCAACACCATACTTTTTGGTGATTGTGATAAAGATGAAAACTTACCTGATTATATTTCTTTAATACAATCTTGTTACAGAAAAGAAAAAAATGTTCTCATTTTAAAAAATAGAAATGATGATGAAAAAGAAGAATTAGAATTATCACAACATCTATCTTTAAAAAGGATTGATATCTGGTGGGGTCGTGAGCAACAAAATGCAAATCTAATGTTGGCGTTAGCTCATCTCATGCAACAATTCTCTCCTCAAGGCAAAACCAATATCTTCTTAAAAACAACAACTCGAGAAGGTGAAGATCAAGAGCAAGCTTTAGAAGTTTTAAAACAATTTGTAAAGTCTGGCCGTTTGAATATTACGCCAGAAGTATTTATTTGTGAAAAAAATCAAAATCCATTTGAAGTAATTCAACAAAACTCTAACGGAGCAGATTTAGTTTTTCTTGGCATGCGCTCTCCTCAAGCAGAAGAGAGTGTTGACTCATACATTGATTATTACACTTCACTAAGAAAGAAGACAGAAAAATTACCCTTAACCTGTATTACTTTGGCCAGCGAAGATATTAACTTTAAAGAAATTTTTAACTGATTTGTTTGTTTTTAGGGTGAATCGCTTTTATAGTCATTTAATAAAGTCATGGTGCACGAGGAGAAATTTATATTTTATGAAAAGCGAAAGCCTTGAGGGCGTAAGCCGGATCAGCTGAGTATTCATAAAATATAATTTGTCCTAAATATTTTTTAAACCACTATAGATACAGTTACAATCTGTTATTATTGTATCCTGTGCATAGCAGCCCCCTCGTAAATAAAACAAATGTTTATAATTTTAATCTTAACGTACTGCTGATAGTTTTTGTTAAAGGTTTATTCAAATCATATTCTTTAGCTAATTTTTCAAACTGAGAAAAGGCATCTATTGTATTTTGTATGATATCCTTTGCTTGTCGTTTTGACAGGTTACAATATTGTGCAAAACTCAATAAGTCCTGTTGTTGAAAGTCATTTCCTTTGCCATTCAGTGTAATTTGATGAGTCTTAGTCCACTGTCCTGTTGGATCATAGGCGTAAGTCATATCAAACGCCGGTGATAACGACCACTGCCCTGTTCTATCCATCAAGAAGCCAAAATTTTTAGTATGATCATCTTGATTTCTACCAATAATATTAAACATTGCCCGCTTAAAAAGCTTAACGATATCGCTCTGTGGTAAGTTCAATTGACGCATCAGTAAAACCAATTGTTCATAGCTATAAGCCAGTGTTTCATCTCTATGGGCATGTGCTAAGCCACACCATGAAGCGTAATGCAGTTTATCCAACTTTTCATTTTTTAAAACTCTATCAAAACGTTCTATTAAAAAATGCCTTTGCCCGTGTATTTCTAACAATTGACATCTTGGCATATCAATACCGCACTTCTGGGCTATCATTGAATAGATATACTCCACAACAGTCATACCTTTAGGATCTTTACCATCTCTATCTTGATTGTTATCCACCCCATCAAATTTAACCAACCAATGGCTGTAGTCTTGTGGGTTCATCACATTGGGTGGTAAAACGTCTCCATTTTTTTTATGAATAGCTACTAAAGCTTTTGCTCTAGCGCCCCCAGCACTTGTTCCAACTCTTAGAAGATCAAACACCACTTGTTGGTCTTTGCTGTTTTTTATTTTTTGTAGAAATTTTTGTTCTCTGGATAATATAACTTGGCTTAATTCTGCCAATGCATTCAAATCTAACATGCCTCCCATATATCCATCATTTTCATTCATATTGAGAGCTGGCTGATATTCAAGTGCTCCCATCCCACGTTGCCCAACATAAAGTAAACGGTCTATCGCACTGATTTCATTTGAAGCATAACCTTTGCTGGCCATATGTTGATCTATCAACTGATTACCAAATTTATCTGGCAAACTATCTACCAAAATACCTGGTAAACCTTTGAATGTTCTTTGACTTATATTGGGAAAAGAAAAGACCCCAGGTCTTAGCGGCATAGAGATTGGTGACAGTTGAATATTAGAATTTAAAAACTTGGGATGATATTCAAATAGTGCAAGACTCTGATCATTTTTTTTATAGGACACAGCTCCTATTGTTGTACCCCATAAATGAATACTGCATGGGGGCGTCATTGTTCATCTCCCCAATGAAATGTAGGCTCTTTTTTATTTTTCTTTTTATGTATTCTTGCCGGGTGTTCTTTTGACTTATTTTCTATCTCATTGATTGGGCTAAATTTTTCATTTTCAGGAATCATTGTTTCTAAATGACTTAACAAACCTGCCCCTCTAAGAATTTTTATAAAATTGAGTAAAGAAATATTTCTGCCTTTTTTAAAACTTGCCAGCGCGTCTTTTTTAACGCCACCCCTTTTAAAGATATCTTGGTCCTGCATCTGTTGGACCCTACGGTAATCCTCAAAACGCTCACCTAAAATTTTTAAAATTTGTTGATCTGACAAAAGCTCTAAATTCATAAATCTATTTTAACCGATTTAATTCTAAAAATAAAGCATTAAAATCGGTTAAAACAGATTATTTTTAAAGCTGTTTTATTGGCTTTTGGTTCTGGATGCTTGATAAATCCAACAAGCCACTCCAATTGTGACCAAGGTTCCAAGAACAACTGTGACTGCTTCAGAAACTTCCCAAGCAGGACCCGTAATATTTTTATACGCAAAAATGGCCAAGAAAACCCCCATCAAAGACTCTCCGGCAATCAACCCAGATGAGATTAATGTACCTTTTTTAAGGCTATTTTTATTGTTGTTGCCAGCTTTAGAAACTAAATAATGCATGACTCCGCCCAACATGATGGGTACAGAAATACCAACCGGCAAATAAATACCTACAGCTACCGGCATAACATACAGTTTAATTGAGCTTTTATTGGCTTCAAGAGACATGTTCACAATTAAAATTAAAATTGCGATTGCTGCACCAACAGCAATATATTCCCATGGTAACGCGACATCACCAAAAAAGCCCTCTGCCAAAGATGCAAAAAGACCAGCTTGTGGAGCAGGCAGATCTTTTCCCCCTATTCCACCTGTACCCGCATTAATAGAACCTTCATGGATTGCTGTTAATACTGGCGCCATAACAAAAGAAGCAACAATAACACCAATGATTTGCATCCATTGTTGTTTTCTTGGACTTGCTCCAACCAACTGTCCGGTTTTTAAATCATTACAAACATCTCCTGCTGTACAACACACACAACAAACTACTCCTGCTACAACCAAAACTGCAACAATACCTTGGGTTCCTGTAAAACCAAAAACGTACAACAACAAGCCTGTCATTAATACTGCAGTGATTGTCATTCCTGAAACTGGACTATTAGAATTACCCACCAAGCCCACAATGTAACTTGCAACAGCCGTAAAAAAGAACGCTGCAATAAAAATAATGACGGTTGTCAGTACAGTAATTTTTATATCATGGTTTAACAGTTGATAGTAAGTAGCGGCAACTGTGAGCAAAGTAGCAACCGTCAGACCTATAATTGCTTTCCCAGGAATATTTCTTTCTGTCTCAGGCACGTCTTGTGAACCTGATAGATTAGACATTTGTGCAAAAAGTTCTTTAACCGCCCCAACCATACTGTGACGCACCTTAAAAATAGAAGCTATTCCTCCAATAATCATAGCTCCCACCCCAATGTATCTAATTTTTGTACTCCATAAACCATAAGCCATATCAATTGCAGAACCATCCATTTGAGCAGGATCTACGTTAGAAATCACAGGAATTGCAATCAACCAGCCTATACATCCACCAAGAAAAACCTGCGTTGCAACCGATAAGCCTACAATATAGCCAACACCGATCAAAGCAGGCGACACATCAAAACCAAAGCAAAATAACTTTTTGCCAAAAACTGCAGCACCTTCCACGGTTGAAGCAATGATATGAAAAAACTTTTTACCAAACTCAAAAATACCGCCAATTCCCACTGCAGCAAAAAGCATTTTTAAATTGGAAGTGCTATCTTCCTCATCATCTTCACTGGCAGTCAATATTTCAGCACAAGCGACACCTTCAGGAAATTTTAATTCCGTAGACTCAACCACAAAAACTTTACGCATGGGAATCATGAACAAAACTCCTAGTAACCCCCCAGTCATACTGACCAAAGTTGTCATCCAAAAATCAAATTCAGTCCAAATACCAATTATAATAAGTGCTGGCATGGTAAAAATAACACCCGCGGCCAGAGATTCCCCCGCAGAAGCTGCTGTTTGAACCAAATTGGCTTCTAAGATTGATTTTCGTCTAAACACCCCACGCAAAATTCCTAAAGCGATAACAGCCGCTGGAATAGAAGCGCTGACGGTCATCCCCACCTTTAAACCAAGATAAACATTGGCTGCTCCCATAACAATAGACAAAATAATGCCTAAAAAAACTGAAAAAAACGAAAACTCTTTAATTTTATTTGCTTGCATTGAACCTGCTAATCGTAATTTTTTTTATGCGTCAACAATTTAAATAAAATTAAACATCTTTCTTAAAATATAAATTAAATTATTGCTCACTATTATTTTTGACAAGATCACCCAAGTCATTCATTTATGTGTTCATGAGAACATTGATATTTTCAGTTATTATTGCACTTTATCTGTTTATCTTTTTGCTGAGTCAGTTATCAAAAGTTTATCTTGGTTTTCTATACATACTGATACCTCTAACTTTTATTGCTTTATGGGATGTTGTTCAAAAAAAACATACCATACTTCGTAACTTCCCAATTTTAGGGCATTTAAGATATATCTTTGAAAATATTCGCCCAGAAATCAGTCAATATTTTATTGAATCTGATACCAATGGTGCCCCCATCAACCGTGAATATAGATCTGTGGTTTATCAACGATCTAAAGATCAATTGGATACTGTCCCTTTTGGAACCAAAAGAGATGTATATGAAGAAGGTTATGAATGGGTCAGCCACTCCATTTTTACCAAGCCATTTTTTGAACATCACTTGAAATTTAGTTTGGGTAACCAACAGTGCAAACAACCCTACAGCATGAGTTTACTTAACATATCAGCCATGAGCTTTGGTTCATTAAGTAGCAATGCTATTATGGCCTTAAACAAAGGTGCAAAAATTGGAAACT
Organism: Oligoflexia bacterium; assembly: GCA_035326705.1. Classification (NCBI taxonomy): domain Bacteria; kingdom Pseudomonadati; phylum Bdellovibrionota; class Oligoflexia; species Oligoflexia bacterium. Next base: position 141,517 of record DAOLES010000001.1, on the reverse strand, counting down.
TTGCTCACAATACCGGTGAAGGAGGAGTTTCACCTTACCACTTAAAGTATGGTGGAGATTTAATTTGGCAAATCGGAACAGGTTATTTTGGTGCAAGAAAACAAAATGGTGATTTTTGTCCTGAAAACTTTAAGGATCAAGCAAGCCATCCAAATATTAAAGTCATCGAGCTTAAATTATCACAAGGAGCAAAGCCAGGACATGGAGGTATACTGCCAGCAAAGAAATTAACCCCTGAATTGGCAGCCATTAGAAAAGTTCCTATGGGGCAAGATGTTTTATCTCCGCCTTCGCATTCTGCATTTTCAAATACTACAGAAATGCTACACTTTATCCAAAACTTAAGGGAATTGAGTGGGGGCAAACCTGTAGGCATAAAACTATGCGTAGGTAAACCCAGTGAATTTATTGATATCTGTAAAAGTATTCTTAAAACCGGCATATATCCCGACTATTTTGCCATTGACGGTGGAGAAGGTGGTACAGGAGCTGCTCCAATTGAATACACAAACTCTGTGGGAATGCCTTTAATTGATGGTCTTGTATTTGCTCACCAAACACTATGTGGATTTGATATTAGAGATAAAATAAAAGTTTTGGCATCCGGCAAAGTGCTTACAAGTTTTCATATGGTAAAATTAATTGCTCTGGGTGCTGATGCCTGCTACAGCGCACGCGCAATGATGCTAGCTCTGGGTTGTATCCAAGCACTTAAATGCAATAACAACACCTGTCCTACAGGTGTTGCCACACAAAAACAAAGCTTGGTAAAAGGTTTAGATGTTGATTTAAAAGCAAAACGGATTGCGGAGTTTCATAAAGAGACCTTAAAATGTTTTGGTGAAATGTTAAGTTCTATGGGCTTAGACACCCCCTGTCAACTTAAACCAGAACATATTTTTAGGCGTGTAGATCCAACTCATGTTAAAAATTATGCACAATTATTTCCTAAAATAGAAAAAGGAATATTGTTAAAAAAGCCATTTCCATCAACATACAAACATGTTATGTCTGGCGATTGATTAATTTTTCTAGCGTATATTTTACTATTATACTTTAAATGGAGTCCATAATGAAAACCATTAAGATAAACAGTTTTGGCACAGCGTTACTTAGTAACCCAAAACTTAATAAAGGAACAGCATTCAGTAAAGAAGAGCGAGCAAAATTTAAACTAAATGGTTTACTACCTCACAGAGTAAGTACTTTAGATGAGCAATGCCAACGTATATATGATGAAATCCAAAAGAAAAACTCTGACTTAGAAAAACATATTGCATTGGTTGCTCTACAAAACCGCAATGAAACTTTGTATTATAAAGTTCTAAGTACATATTTAGACGAGCTTATGCCAATTGTTTATACACCGACTGTAGGAGAAGCATGTCAAAAGTTCAGTCACATATATAGACAAATGCAAGGAGTTTGGATCACGCCAGACCATAAAGGGTCTATTCTTGAAACCTTAGAGAATTATCCTAATAAAAATATTCGTTTGATTGTTGTGACCGACAATGAACGTATTTTAGGTTTAGGAGACTTAGGAGCAGGAGGCATGGGGATTCCTATTGGAAAGCTTGCTCTGTATGTGATTGCAGCAGGCATCCATCCATCACAAACATTAGCGATCAGTCTTGATTTAGGAACCAACAATCAAGACTTACTCAATGACAAAAAGTATCTTGGCTGGCCACAAAAAAGAATTGAAGGCAGTAACTATAAAGAAATCCTAGATGAATTTGTTTTTGCTGTTAAGCAAGTTTTTCCAAAAGCATTGATCCAATGGGAAGACTTTAAAAAAGAAAATGCTTCCATGCTGTTGAAAAGACATAAAAACAGAATTCCAAACTTTAATGATGACATCCAAGGTACCGCTGCTGTTGCAATGGCTTGTATGCGATCCGCCTGTAAAAAAACAAAAACTAAACTGCTAAACCATAGAGTACTTATTGTTGGAGCTGGAGCTGCTGGTTTGGGCATTGCTGACCTATTAAAACAATATTACCAATTTAAAAAATTAAGCAAACAAGAAATCAACACTCGCATTGCGCTCACTGATAGCAAGGGGTTATTAATTGAAGATCCTGATCATGATGAAGAAAAACAAACGCTTGCTTGGTCAAAAACTACGCAAGAACAGTATAATATTCAAACCGAAGATTTAAACAATCTTGAAACCATGGTTAAAAAATACAAACCTACAATCATTATTGGTACCTCAGGACAAAAAGGCTTAATCAATAAAACAATAGTTAATTGCATGCTTTCTTATACTGAGACTCCCATTATTTTTCCTTTTTCAAACCCTAACACTAATTCTGAAGCAACGCCTCAAGATCTCATAGAATGGTCAGATGGAAAGGCAATTGTTGCTACCGGCAGCCCATTTGGAAAAGTTGAATATAAAAACACACTTTACACAATCAGCCAAGGTAACAACGTATATGTATTTCCTGGTATAGGTTTAGGCGCTATTGTATCTGGAACAAGAACCATCACAGAAGGTATGTTTACTGTAGCTGCAAAAGCAATTGGTGAAATGATGACACAAGATGATATTGACAAAGGACAATTGCTCCCTCCTTTATCAAAACTTAGAGAAACCAGTAAAAACATTGCCTACAGAGTTTGGGAAGAAGCTGACAGACTAGGCATTAACCGTAATCCATTTAACAGTAAAAGTAGAGATATCATAGAAGCAAAAATGTGGGACCCACAATATGATATTTATGAACTATGAGTTCATTGAGTATCAATATTTAGTAAAAGATTTAAACATTTTTTAATTAGTTAGCATAAAAATAAATTTTATTATTGCCTATTTCTTTTAAAAATAGATATAAAACTATCCAAGCTCAGATAAGCACAGGGAATTAAAACTAAGGTTAACACAGTGCCAAAAGCCAGGCCCCAAGTCATGGTTAATGCCATAGGTTTTAAAAAGGGGTCATTTCCACCAACACCATATGCAACGGGTGCTAAACCTAAAACTGTTGTAACACTGGTCAGGATAACTGGTCTAAGCCTGGTTTTACAAGCTATCAAAACAGCTTCTACTTTGTCTTCACAGGTCTTTCTTGTTTGGTTGATATAATCAATCAAAATAACTGAATCATTAACGGTCACCCCAGATAAACCAATTAAACCCAAAAACGCTAAAAAGCTTAAAGGTTCATCATGAAATTTTAATGCGTATATCGCTGCAAATAAACCATAGGGAATAGCCAATAAAATCAATAACGGTTGTGATAATGAATTAAATGCCGCTGCTAAAATAAAAAATGCCATCATTAAGGCTAATACTGCCGCACGCATCAAACTATCTAAAGATTCTTGTGTATCTTTTTCCTCTCCTCCAAAAAATAAATCGTAGCCAAAATATTTTTGCCCCAAATTACTGTATTTTTTTCGAATTGTCTCGTTGACCTCTTTTGAACTGGTGACATCTTCGTCTATATTTGCACTCACCCCTACTACCCGTTTAAAGTCGTAATGTTTGATTTGACTAATACTTTGCCCTTCATTAAAAGACACAAGCTTAGAAAGTGGTACTTGAAAGCCAAAGGGATTCTTGACATACATATCGTTTAAAACTTTATACGATGAGTTTAAGTTTTCATCCAGCTTTACAAAAACATTAACCTCATCTTCACCTTCTTTAATGACAGCAGCTAAATCACCATCCACTGCCGATCTAACGGTTTTAGCAACCATTAATGGAGATAAAGACGCTCGAGCAATATTTTTTTCATTAAGAAGTACTTGAACTTCTTTTTTACCCGGCTCAAAATCATCCCTAATATCTCTAACACCAGGAGTGTTTTTTAAATCCTCTTTAATTTGAGCAACGATTTCTCTAGAGGTTTCAAAATTTGGCCCTCTTATTCTTAAACTTACTGCTTTCCCTTGTGGTGGGCCCGGCTTTACCTCATCAATCCAAACTCTCTCAAAACCTTGAATACTTTTTATTTTCTCCCTAAGTTGATCAGTTATTTGTTTGGTTTCTCTTTCTCTTTTTTCTTTTGCTGTCAGATAAACAGCAATTTGGGCAACATGACTACCTCTCAAGGTTGCTGGATCATTAGGATCTTGTTGCACCAAACCAATCTGTGTTGCATAATCTTTAAGCTCATCTTTAGGTAGATCTTTAATTAAATTTTCTATTTGTTTTATTTTTTCTTCAGTTACTTTTAAAGCAGTACCTACTTTACCTTCTGCCCTTACAAAAAAGATTTCAATATCTTTTCCCGGAAAGAGATTAATTGGTGTAGTCTTTATGCCATGATAAATCCCCCCCACCAATATTACTATTGCCAATACTGTAACTAAAAAATAAGCTCTAAAAATTAATTGCATGCATCGACCATAAAAATCTTTAAATGCTTCAAACCATTTTGAGTATTGTTTTGTCTTAATTCCAGAAGGATCAGCTTTGTGTTTTTTACTTGCACCGAAATCTGCTAAATGGCTAGGCAAAATAATAAAACACTCTACCAAGCTTGCTAATAAAGTAATAATAACCACAATGGGTATAGGTTTAAGAAATTTTCCAAAAATCCCTGACATAAAAGCCAAAGGCAAGAAAAATACCACAGTTGTTAAAACAGTCATAATAACAGGTTTAACAACTTCTTTTGTCCCTAAAATAGCTGCTTCAACTGGACTTTTTCCTTGCTCCAAAAATCTATAAATACTCTCAGCAACAACAATACTATCATCAACCAGCATCCCTAAAATCAGAATCAACCCAAACATAGAAATCAAGTTAATGGTAATGTCAAAAACCCCCATCATCCATAAACCCATACCCATAGCCATGGGTAAGCCTAAAGCTGTCCATAAAGCTACACGTGGGCTTAAAAATACAAACAATGATATAATAACCAGCAGTAACCCAATCCAACCATTGCTCAATAAAATGTTAAGCCTTCGTTTAACATAAACAGAAACATCATTGATAAAGCTGTATTGAATTTTTGAATGCGAGTTCTCTATAAAGTTTTCTGTAACTCGTTGTACTTGTTCAACCAAGTTAATTGTATCTCCAACAGCTTTTTTAACCACCACTAAGCTCACTGAGTTTTCACCATTGACTCGAACAGTAGTGTCCGCATCTTCAAAAGCATAGCGTGCCTGGCCTACATCTTTAACTTGAATCACTCTTCCAGAGGTATTGGCTCTTACAACAATTTCATCAATTTCTTCAGGTTTTGTAAACTCAGCATTGGTTCTAACTAAAAGTTCTTGGTTACCATCATCAAAGATTCCTCCGGGAACATTGATATTTCTTGCTTTAATTGCATCTGAGACTTCATTAATTGAAAGTTGATAAAGGTTAAGTTTTTTAGGGTTTAGCTCTACCCAAATCTCTTGTTCTTTCCAGCCTTTCCTTTGAATATCCGCAACCAAAGGGATATCTAATAACTGCTTTTCAATTTCTTCTGCCTGAGCTTGCAAATCAACTCGGTTCATATCACCAAACAAAACTAGTTCTATAATAGGGCTATCTTGAGTTCGTATTTCTGTAGCTATTGGATCATCCTCTAGATCTGCAGGCAAACCTTCTACCCTATCTACAGCCTGTTGAATTTCTGTAACTATTCTACTTTTATTTTTAGCATCGGAATCAATGGTTACATAAATTAAACTGTATCCTTCAGCTGAAATAGACTCAACTTTATCTAAATCAGCTATGCTTCTGAGCTCTTCTTCTATAGGTTGGGTAATTAATTTTTCAACTTCCTCAGGTGTAGCTCCTGGATAACGTGTATTTATAGAAACAATATCAAATGAAAATAAAGGAAAAGCTTCTCTATTCATAGATAAAGCAGTAAGCAACCCGGCTACCGTCACAAACACAGCCAACAAGTTAACCACTAAACTATTTTTAACTGAGAACTCTACCCACTTCATTGCTTGTTCCTATTTTGAGCTTCCTTCAATAAATTAAGTAAACTACCTTCAGCCAATGCTTTATTAATCATTGCAATATGCATCTGAGTTTCATTTCGTTTAACATTCAATTGAGCACTTAAAACATCTTGTTGATATAAAATAACATCTGCAATTTCTGCGCGACCTATCTTAAAATCATTATCTTTTTCTTTTAATTTTTTTTCTTCAATATCAACTTGCTTAAGTGAAAGCTCCCATTGTTTTTTATAGCCCTTATAGTTTTGATACGCATTTAAATAGTCTTTCTCTATCATTAACTGTAAACGTTGTAGTTGTAATTTCAATTGATCATTGATGATTTTTTCACGTTTAAGATCATTTTTGTTTTTTTTGTTCCCTAAGGGGACACTGAGTTCTATACCTGCAAAAAAATTAGGGTTACTCACACTTAAGCTTTCTTTAAAGGATGCTGCCCAATCATCATTAACTCCGTTGGAGGCAAGTTCTAAAATTAAGTTTAAATCTGGCTTTAAACGATTCTTAAATGTTTCAACAATTAATTGTTGGGCTAAAATATCTTTTTCAATTTTAATCAGTTCTCCATGTTGAGCATCCGGTTTTGACTGTTCTAGATATTGCCAAATCTTGACATCCAGAGAGTTATTTCTTTTACATTGGTATTGATCTAAATTGTATGCAAGTAAATACAAAAGTTCTCTACAGGCATTACTGTACTGACTGTCAGACTGTTGCAGATTTTGCTCTCTAGTCAAAGTATTAGCAGAACTTGCCATAACATCAGATTTATTAGCTACTCCTAAACGCCGTCTTTTTTCTGTGTTATCGTACAAGTCTAAAGCTCTTTGATAGGCTTGACTTAAAATTAATTGTTCACTGTTACTGTATTCTAATTGAACAATACTTAATAATATACTGGCCAAAAGCATTTCTTTTCTTCTTTGGCTTAATATTTTTGAACCTTCAGTTCTATTCTCAAGCGCTTTTATTTCACGAATAATATTTCCACCTAAGCCGTTTTTCCACAGTGACTGTCTTAATTTCAAATACCATTGATTATCGATTGCTGGATCAAGGGCAACAAAAGGACTATTACTAGATTGACTAGAACCTAAAAATCCAAACTCTACAGAAGTACCATATTTAAAGTTTTTTTGAACATTCGCAGTATAGGATAATGTATCATTACGAGTACCAAAAACAGCATTAACTGGATCACTGGCATCCAATTGATAGCCCAATTGCGTATTCAGGGTTGGATCATATACTCCTAAAAGGCTTTCACGCTGGCTTTCTAAAATTTTAGTTTCTAGCACCGCCAATTGATAGTCAAACGATACACGCTCAAGACGTTGAAAAATATTATTTATAGACAGGTCAACCACAGTTTGCGCTTGACTATAAGAGCTAAAAAAAAGCACATTGGCCAAAACCAAAACTCGGTAAAGTTTTTCTAAGTGCATGCGGCCTATATACCTTTTCCAGGCAAAAAAGCTTGTTTTTTAATCTGAGAGTATATTTTTTGTTATCGTATTATCATGGTCTCGGTAATAAATATAAGTTGTGGGAAGATCTATTTTTGTAACTTGAAATTGTTTTATTGCTCTTTCAATAAAATCTGTATCTGATGCAAACTTTAAATTTTTAAACCCATTTAACGTATGAAAAACACGTTTTTTGACAGAAAAAGTGCCTCCAGCAAAACATTGATAAATATTAACTTTTTGCCCTGGATTGTATTTATCTACCACCCAATGATCACCAATAACTTTTATGCCACCATGAAATATATCTGTATTAGGGTTTTGAATATGCATTTTCATCCTAAAAGATAGATGATTATTAACTATCGCATCATCGCTTCCTAAAAAAAATAATATTTCTCCAGTGGCCTCTTTGGCTCCAATATTCATTGCAATTGCAGGTCCAGAGTTTTGAATTTGTAGTATTTTAATGTTGGTGAACTGATTATAATTTTGCCACAAATACTGATACGTACCATCTGTGCTTCCATCATCTACAATGATCAACTCCCAATGCATATATTCTTGCATTAATACTGAGTTTATAGCTCGTTTTAAAAAATTTTTTCTATTATATGTTGGTAAAATTATACTGGCTTTTACTTGTTTTCTAAAAAGCTTTTCCATGAGTGCTAACATAGGTCACTATAAAGCAAATTTCATTCCAAGTATAGATCAATAAATTCAAGACTGTATACGTATACTTAAGTTAAATACTGCGACTTTTTTTAGAAAATCTCAAACCTATCACTAAAATCAACTGGACACCCTTCATCATAAAACTGCATCACCATAGGATCTGCCATAAGACTCTTTTCATCCCATGAGATCAACTCAATATCTTCTGCTTTTCTTACTCTTGATAAAGCAACATAAGCCTGCCCCGGTTCCCATAAGTTTTCTATCCCAACCCTAATTCTATCTATTGTTGCACCCTGGATTTTATGAATGGTTGAAGCCCAAGCCAAGCTCACAGGAAAATTTTCAGCAGTTAATGCAATTTCCGCGTCAGCATTAAGCAAAGAAAATTTTACTTTTTCAAGTTCAATTGTTTGTCCTTTTTCAGTCAACAAATGGAGTAGTTCAGGTTCAGTTTTAACAACCCTTGCAAGCGTACCATTAACATAGCGCATTTTAGGATCATTGATTCTAATCATCACCAAAGCACCCACTTTAAGTTCAATAATATCCTCAATAGGTAAACTTCTTTTAAAGCCTTCTAAATAACGTTCATTCCCTTGATAAACTGTAGTAAAAAAACTACTGCTCTCATCTATTTCATTTAGTTTTGCAGCATTGTAGGCAGCCACTTGATTTTTTCTAGCATACAAGTGCGTAGAAAATTCTTTTTGCTCATGCTCCATCAAACTATCTAAAAAACTAGCTGTGGTTTGTGAAAATGTACCTTTTCTAATTTGATGTAGATGTTCTAAAAAATATGCGTCTTCGCTGCGTATACTTTTATCAAAAATAATTGGCTCAAAACCACTGTACTGCCAAACTGGATGCATAAAGGCCCAAGGCTTTTGATAGTCTTGTGATACCGGAGGCAATTGCGCAAAATCTCCAACACATATTATTTTTAAACCACCCCATGGCTGGTCAGTTTCTCTTACAAGTCTTGCAACATGCTCCGAAGCAGCCAAAAGCTGTCCTGGTATCATAGATACTTCATCAATAATAATAACTCTTGCTTTGCGTAAACGCCATGCAACCCGTTTATTGTCCACAGCTCTACTAACGATTTGCTCATGTGTGCCTTGGCCTATCCCTAAACCAAAAAAACTATGGAAAGTTCTCCCCCCCACCAAAATTGCGGCCGCGCCTGTACTACCAAGAACAACGATTTCTTTTTTAGAATACTTCTTCAGTAGTTGAGTGATATAATATTTAACAAAAAAGCTTTTACCTGCTCCTGCGGGGCCAGTAATAAAATAATTACCTTCCTCAACAATTGTGTTCATCGCATTCTGCTGTTCTTCACTTAACTGAACTATTTGCTCTCTTTGCATTTGCAGTTTTCTTATACCATAGATCATAAAAAAGGGAGTTGATTTCTCAGCTCCCTTTTACTAGGACAAGGTGGAAAGTAAGTTTTCCAGATTAATAGATTTAAACAAGCTCAAACAAGGTAAAATTGCGAGCCAGATCACGTAAGTCTTTGACTTTATCAATAGAAATACCGGTTAAGCTAGATAGCTCTTCAAGTGAAGTTTGCCTTAGCATGGTGATAGATGGCACTCCAATAGAAAATAAACGCTTTATATCTAGGTCTTTTACTTTTTTGCTTTTCTTTAATGTTCTATAAAATGCCAATACATTTAAAACTGCCGTTGAGTGTCCTCTATAGTTTAATCCAAAATCTTTTTTAACCAAGGCATAAGCAAATACCAAACTTTTAATTTCAGAAGCTTTAATTTTCTTTTGTTTTACAGCTAAAATGTTCTTAACAACTTTATTAAAGTCACGCAGAGACTTAGCATGCTGAGATAAACCCACTTTTTTGGTTTTAACGCTCAATGGCTCAACAATAAGAGTAATAACTTCAAGTAATTCTTTAGAACTTATCCCTTGCCTAATTGCTTTTAGGTATCTAGAAATTGGTTTTAGGTGTTCTTTTGCAAGTGAAACATATGTTTGCTGCATTGGACCCACTTCTAGCGCCCCAGATTTAGCTGTTCTTCTAGCAAAAGCCGATTTTCTGGCTTTTGATTTATCAACTTTTTTCTTTACTGGCGTTGGATCCATTTGAATTTCTTCAAAAGCAATATCCAACTCACTAAAAAAAGCATCTGTATTTAAATCTTCATCCGTAATTGGGGGCACAATTTGGGTTTGGGTAGATGATGTTTTATTTTTCAAAATAATATCTCCTTAAAAGGTGGCGCAAATTGATGTTTTCGACATACTCAAAAAATCACTTTACATGCGTACTATTCTAGTGCGGTATAATGTAATGTAGGGCAACTGTATTTGTCAACTATAAAAACAAAAACACATATAAAAATATAAAAAAAACAGATAGATAGTCTCTAAAAGGGCAAATGACTCGCTGCGTACTTCAAAGGTGGTTTTAAATATTAATGCTATATCAGGTAATTTAGCCTTTTAAACGCACCAATAGCATTTCCAAAAGTGTAGACATGATTCTTGGTTTTTGCATCGCTTTTGACACTCCTGCTATCCTTGGACTCAACCTAATTTTAACTGACCTAAACTTATAACCAGCATTTTGGACTTTAACAGGCAGTTCAAGATTAAATAGAAATGTGTTTGAGTAAAGATTAAGAGCGTCATACACCGATTTTTTAAGCATATAAATACCCTGAGTTTGAGGGTCCCTACCTAGAATAAACTTTGTCAAATTATGAATAACGGCACTGATAATTTTGCGTTTTAAATTATAGTTTCTTTTAAAGTACATACTAGTAACACAATCTAAGTCCTCATTTAAAACAGCTTGGGCCATTGTCATAAGTTCTGTAGGCTTTATTTGTCCATCTGCAGGAAAAAAAGTTATCCAATCCAATCTTGAACACTTAAAACCTGCCTTTAATGCTGCTCCCATTCCAGTATTTTTTTCCAAGCGCAATGCATTTATTGTTTTAAACTGATGTTGCAACTTGTCAATGATACTTGGCGTATCATCTGTTGATCCATCATCTACAATGATGATTTCATATTGTTGTGATTGGGTATTTAAAAACTCTAGCAGCTCGGAAATAAAAATTTCCAAACATTCTTCTTCATTATAAGCAGTAACAACAACACTTAAAGAGTTAATGGGTGATTGTACATCCGATGACACGACGAAATATACTACCTGACAATAAAAGCATAGGCAATAGATATGTAAACCATTACTTCTATAAAGCTGCACTGTTTCTGCTAAAAAAATTATTTAATTTATCTGACAACAAAAAAACAAACTTAAAAAAATATTGTTGCACTATGATTATATGCGTACAATAGTATATTAAGATGTTAGTTGGTTTTTTATCTGATGCTCATGGAAACATAAATGCTTTTTCTCAAGCTCTTGAACTTCTAAAAAAATACCATGTAGAAAAAATATTTTTTTTGGGTGATGCCGTAGGTTATTTTGATAGCCCAGACATTGTTAACATGATTCACCAACATAAAATCATTGCAGTCCGTGGCAATCATGAACAAATGCTTATAGATAATCAGATACCCGATAATAAAGAAAAGTATTACCGTTTAAAACAACACCTTAACACTTCAATTATTCCAACTATAAAAACTTGGCCCACCCAATTAGAGTTTCAACTTATAAATAAAAAAATACAAATACAACATGGCTCTTTAAACGATCCAATCTATGGTTACACTTATACTGATTCTGACATCACCCCACCTAAGGGTATAGACCTCTTGGTATTTGGCGCAACACATAGACCATTCACAAAACAAATAGATGACACTTTAGTTGTTAATGTCGGAAGCTGTGGATTTCCAAGAGACCAAGGTCACTTAGGCTCATTTGGTATTTATGATGCCCTCAGTAACTCATTTACAATTGAACGTTTTGACATCAGAGCATCACTGCAGCATATTGCTCAAACACATCAAGACCTTGAACAGGAAATTACTGCCGTATGGAAAAGAAACCATTAAATATTTTAATCACCGCCATATCTGGCAATAGTTATGGCGCTCAAGTTGCTAAAAGTCTATCGCTTATGAATAAATACTATAATATTTTTGGTGTTGATGCTTCAAGTAATATTTTTATGCATCCAAAAATTAAATTATCTGCATTTAAACAAGTTCCCTTGGCTTCTGACCCTAACTATATAAACACAATTATTGAAATCTATAAAAACTTTAATATTGACTATTTGATTGATGGCTCAGAACCAGAGCAACAGCAACTAAATACAAATAGAGAAAAATTAATTAAAAACTCTATTCAATGGATTAGCAACTCTGAAAAAGTACTTAAAACGTGTAGCAATAAGTTACTTTTATCAGAATTTTTATTAAATAATGGTTTCTACACACCTAAAACATTTAAAAATCTTGATTCTATTAATGACAGTGATTTTCCACTTATTTTAAAACCCTATCAAGGTTCTGGTGGATCAAAACATACGTATATAGTCCAAAATTTTGACGATATCCAAGCTACCCTAACGCTCTCAAAAATTGATCCTTCTCTATTTTATATCCAACAATATGTTGGCTCTTGGGAGCAGGAGTTTACAGTTGGTGTATTGCATAGTGCAAAAAAACAATTACTGGGCGCAGTTACTTTACACAGAAACCTCTCTAACCCTTTGAGTGTTAAAACATCTGTTGATAATATGAGTTCAAAACAAGAATTAGGAAATGCATTAAAGATCAGTTCAGGCTTTAGTCAGGGGATTTTAATGGATCATCAAGAAATTCAAAAACAATGTATCAAAATTGCACAAACTCTAGAGTCTAGCTGTGCATTAAACTTTCAAGGGCGTTGGATCAATGGAAAGTTTTATATTTTTGAAATCAATCCACGTTTTTCTGGAACTTCATACTTTAGAGCCTTACACAACATGAATGAGGCGCACATGTGGATAAACAATCAACAAAATCCTACTGATCACTCCAATATTTTTCAACTCAAACAAGAGTCTCAATGTACTCGTTACATTGTTGAACATATTTCTAAATAAAAAAACATACACAACACTTAATTCAACTAAGCTTAATCGATTTTTCAAGCATGTGAGGCAACCACTGTTTTACTTCAGGCAGGTTAATTCCCAAGCCAAGCATTTTTTCACAGTTCATATACCAATCTTTTTCAATTGCATATGGAGATACATCTTTATCCACAATGTTGTCCGTATTTTCAAGCTTTGGTCGCTCAACATTTAATTCTTTGGCAAGCAGCTGCATAAAATCAGACAAAGCTAAAGCTTTTGAACTTGCAATATTCAAAGGTCCTTGATGGTCTATAAAAATTAATTGATTTAATGCCTCAGCAGCCAAGTCTGAACTAATCATAGACATTTTTGCTCGTGAGTTTAAAAAATAAATTGTTTTTTTTGTCTGCACTGCTCTTATGTGCCATTGAAATCTTTGTGTATAATCATCATTTCCTAAAACTATTGGAAAACGAACCATAACTGTTTGAAACTCAGCATACTTTTCAAAAGCATATTCTGCTTGCCTTTTGGCTTCTGCATAATTTTGATCTTTACTTTTATAAGATTTTATTTGATGCTTTTTGGCTACAAAATCTTCTTCTATAAGGTTTGAAGCAAGGTCGTATACTGACTGCGATGAAATAAAAATATATTTTTTAACTTTTTGTTTAAAAATCTCACAGCTCTGTTTTGCAGTTTTATAATCAAAACAAACTTGATCAAATACAACATCCCACTGTAAACCAGAAGTCAGTTGTTTCATCTTTGGCAAATCCAATCGATCACAAACAATTCTTTTCACTGCATCACCCAAGTTATCATGCATATTTCCACGATTAAGCAATGTTACTCTATGCCCTTGCTTTGATAATATCTGGGCTAATTTTTTTCCAAAAAAACGATTCCCACCAATAATTAAAATGTTGAGTTTTTTAAACAAACCAACCTACTTTCAAAACATTAAGCTTTACCTTGCTTACTGTTATTCATAATTATCACTATGTATATGTGTTACCTTTAACCTTTTTTAATTTTAGAAATAACAACAACCAGCCTATGGTCCATAGAACCCCACCAAAGGGAGTAATAAACACAAAGATCTTTATTTTAAATAACGTATAACAATACAATGAGCCACAAAATGCTATGCTACCTAGTCCAAAACAAGAAAGAACTTTATTGAGTTGCAAAGCATATTGCTTAATAATGAGAACTACCGCTATCATGGCCAAACCATGGAAAAATTGATAGCGAACTGCCTTTTCAAATACTTGTAATTCATAGGCAGATAAAGATGATTTAAGCCAATGTGCCGCAAATGCGCCAAAAACAACTGCTAAACCACATTGAGCTACAGACCACCTTAACCAAAACATGCATTCAACCTATGCTAGCAGCAAAAAAAATCAAGCTTTTCAGTCTACAATAGCCAATTTCGTGCAATGGCTTTGATAAGAATTATTTTTTAATTTTATATTGAGCTTTATTTACAGCTATGATCGTATACAGTTTTATGTTGTTACTAAGGAAAATTCTTTTTATTTTAGCGATTTATTTTCTATTTTATTATTTGAAAAAAATCTTTTTTCAGACCAATAAACTTAATATCAATCTTTCTCAAAACAGCATTCAAGCTGCATACAAAGTTTTAAATCTACAACCCAATGCTTCTTTAGAAGAAGTTAAAAGTCAGTATAGAACGTTATCAAAAAAGTACCATCCTGATACCAATGCTAATTCAAGTGCAAATGACCCTAAAATGCAAAGCATTAACGCCGCCTACGCCACGCTTAAAAAACACCTTAAAAACAAATAATAAAAATCGACAGTTAAAACTTTTCATTTATTTTCATTTTTGTGTTGTGCTGTTAGAATGAAAATTAATTCATGTCATCTACGCACCAAAAACCTGAGAGTCTCCTTCAAAAAGATCTTCCAGATTATCAAATAAAAAAAGTTTTAGGCAGCGGATCTACAGCAACAGTTTACCTTGCCAATCAGATTTCTCTAAATAGAGAGGTTGCTATTAAACGTTTTTCACCAGAAAGCTATGGTGAAAATGTTGACCTCAGTGCTCGCTTCAATCGTGAAGCCGCCATTTGGGCGCACCTAAGTCATGAAAATTTGGTTCATCTTTATGATTATATAAAGACAAAAAAAGCTCAATACATTGTGCTTGAATATTGTCATGGTCTAGACTTAAGAGAACTCATGGATAAATCAGTCCGTATCCCTTTAGATATTAGTGTTTGTATAGTTTACCAAATTTCATGTGCCTTGGAATATCTTCATAACTACAATATCATTCATAGAGACATAAAACCTGCCAATATTTTTGTTCGCAGTGATGGAAATATCAAGCTGATGGATTTTGGTGTTTCATTTTGTGCTGAACTAGAGTCATTCACCATACCAGGAAGTATAATGGGTACTCCTGCTTACATGTCTCCTGAACAAGCTTTAGGTAAAGAAAATATAGATGCAAGAGTTGATATTTATTCACTGGGTGTTGTCTGGTTTGAACTTCTAGAAGGATTTAAACCTTTTAAATCAGGTACTTTAGAGAAACTTCTTAAAGAAGTTGCTCAGGGCCAGCATTTAAAACTTTCACGAAGATTTTCCTGGTCTCAACGCAATCTTATTCATCAATGCATGAAAAAAGATCCTAACCAAAGACCTGATTCAGCTAAAAAAATCAGAAATTGGTGCGAACGATATTTTAAAAAAAACAACATCTCTAATGCAAAAATTCATTTACAGAACTATCTACTCAAAGAAGGTCATGTCAAAGAAGTTAAAAAACTATTTCCCAATGAACTTATTAAAGAGCTTTCATCACCAGAAAAGTCGCTGCATCTCTATAAAACCAAAATCATCAACTATGATAGTCCAAAAAAATCATTTTTCACCCTGCTGTTTGTAGCTTTCTTGTGTATAGGCTCTGCCTTAGCTTATATGTGGTTTTTTCAATACGAAACCCTAGTTACATTTAAAGACAACCATTTGCTCCCCAATCTTCTAAAATTTCAAGAGTGGCTTCGGTCATTAAATTTTAAGCGTAATTGATTCTAATTATCAATATTATTTAATATTTACACGGACTTACACCTGTTTTTATGGCTTGCTCCTTGACATAAAAGCACATTAATAGTACCAGTTTGGTACTGATTATGATTCAACTAAGTAAACAAGCTGACTATGGCATGGTAATCATGGCCTATCTTGCAAAAAACCAGACGCATGGTGCATTATCCGCAAGTAAAATTGCATCTGCAACCAATATTTCTAGCCCTATGACTGCTAAAATATTAAAAATTTTAAGTCAACACAAGCTAGTAATCTCTACTCAAGGCAATAAAGGTGGTTATTGTTTGTTAAAAAACGCAAAAGACATTTCTTTAATTGAAATTTTAGAAGCTTTGGATAACCCTGTTACCTTAACAGAGTGTTCTACAGACGACGCATCTTCTTGTAATATTCATACTGAGTGTTTTATTAAACCCCATTGGAAAGTAATTAATCAAAGCGTTAAACAAACTTTAGCAAAACTAATGTTATACGACTTATTAAAAAAATCTTTAATCCTCCCTCAAAACTCTCATGATGTAGAAAGCTCTATGAGCTTATCTAAGCTTCCTATGAGTCAATAAATTAAAAGGAATAAATCAATGTCTAAAGACAATGCTCATATAGAAACATTAACACAATCACAGTATAAGTACGGTTTTTCATCCGATATCGCAGCTCACTCTTTTGCTCCAGGGTTGGATGAAGAGACCATTGTAAAACTTTCAGCCATAAAAAAAGAACCTCAATTTTTATTGGATTGGAGACTTAAAGCCTTTGAACATTGGAAAACTTTAACCGTTCCGTCCTGGCAAAATTTAAAAATTCCAAAAATCAACTATCAAGATATTGTCTACTACTCCGCTCCTAAATCCAATGATCAAAAACCACAAAGTTTAGATGAAGTTGATCCAGAACTTTTAGAAATGTATGAGAAGCTTGGTATTCCTTTGCATGAACGCGCAGCTTTAGCTGGCGTAGCCAATGCCAATGTTGCCATCGATGCAGTTTTTGACAGTGTCTCTGTGGCTACAACATACAAAAAAGAGTTGGCGGAAAAAGGAATTATTTTCAGTTCATTTTCCGAAGCCGCACAAGACCATCCACAACTCATAAAACAATATTTAGGTACGGTTGTTCCATACACAGATAATTTTTATGCTGCTTTAAACTCAGCTGTTTTTTCTGATGGTTCATTTGTTTACATCCCAAAAGGTGTCCGCTGCCCCATGGAACTTTCTACTTATTTTAGAATCAATGCTATGAATACGGGTCAGTTTGAAAGAACCTTAATTATTGCAGATGATGACTCTTATGTTAGCTATCTTGAAGGCTGTACTGCCCCAATGCGAGATGAAAACCAATTGCACGCCGCTGTTGTTGAACTTGTAGCTAAAGAAAGATCTGAAATAAAATACTCTACTGTGCAAAATTGGTATCCTGGAGATAAACACGGTAAAGGTGGTATTTATAATTTTGTGACCAAACGAGGGATTTGTGCTGGCGAGTCATCAAAGATTTCATGGACTCAAGTGGAAACCGGCTCTGCTATAACCTGGAAATACCCTAGCTGTATATTAAAAGGCAAAAACTCCGTGGGTGAATTTTATTCCGTAGCGGTAACCAACAATTACCAACAAGCCGATACTGGCACAAAAATGATTCATCTTGGAGAAAACAGTAAAAGTACGATTATCTCTAAGGGTATATCTGCTGGTAAAAGTCATAACTCTTACAGAGGTTTAGTAAAAGTTATGAAAAATGCCAAAAATGCTAGAAACTATTCACAATGTGATTCTTTATTATTGGGAGATCAATGCGGTGCACATACTTTTCCTTACTTAGAGATAAAAAATTCTAGCACGCAAGTAGAGCATGAAGCGACAACAGCTAAAATTGGTGAGGATCAACTGTTTTACTGTCAGCAAAGAGGTTTAGACGCAGAGCAAGCTGTAAAAATGATTGTGCATGGTTTTTGTGAGTCTGTATTTAAAGAGCTTCCTATGGAGTTTGCTGTGGAAGCAAAAAAACTTCTAGAGGTTAGTTTAGAAGGAAGCGTTGGATAAAAAATTATTTTTAAAGGGAATTAAGTAATGATTAAAATAAATAACTTACACGTTAATGTTGATGGCAAAGAAATTTTAAAAGGAATTAACCTTGAAATAAAACCGGGTGAAATTCATGCTATCATGGGTCCAAACGGTTCTGGCAAAAGTACACTCTCTTATGTTTTAGCAGGAAAAGAAGGCTATGAAATAAGCCAAGGTAGCATTGAGTACAAGGGCCAAAACATCAATGACCTTGCGCCTGAAGAACGCGCTTGGATGGGTATATTTTTAGCGTTTCAATATCCTGTTGCTATAGCCGGTATTAAAAACACTGTTTTTTTGAGAACATGTCTTAATGCAAAACTTAAAGCGCAAGGAAAAGAAGAGCTTAATGCTGCTGATTTTTTAAAAGTTTTAAAAACCAAAACAGAGCTACTTGACCTCCCTAAAGACTTGCTAAACCGTTCTGTTAATGATGGCTTTTCTGGTGGTGAAAAAAAACGCAATGAGATTTTACAGATGGCCCTGCTTGAACCAGATTTTGCCGTTTTAGACGAAACTGATTCAGGCCTTGATATTGATGCCTTAAAAGTTGTAGCTCAAGGAGTTAACAGTTTAAAATCTAAAGATAGAAGCATGCTGATCATTACCCACTACCAACGTTTATTGGATTATATTGTTCCTGACGTTGTTCATGTTCTAGCCAATGGTAAAATCATCAAAACAGGTGATAAGTCTCTAGCTTTAGAATTAGAAGAAAAAGGCTATGCTTGGTTAACAAACCATTCAAATACTGTTTCTCTTCCTGGAGTTTAAAGTGAACATTGTTGATCAATATAAAAAAAATACTCCTTCAGATCTTGTACAAGAAAAAGCATGGTCAAAGTTTGTTGCAAGCGGTTTTCCTAATAAAAAAGTTGAGGCATTTAAATACAATAAACTATCCCAAAATGAGTATGAGCAGTTTAATTATTTAGATAAAATAAGTGACGCTAAAACTGTAATATCACAAAACAAAATGCACCCAATCCATGTACAGCTATACAATGGTTACCTTAAGCCTTTAACCATAATAAACGATGAAAACTATACTGTTCAACCTTCATTAACTGAACAAACTGTTGTTTTAAAAAACAGTAATCAAACAACTGATAATTGGAATTCATTGCATCATTTAAATCACGCATTTTCAAAACACGGTTACAGCATTGATGTTCCGCAAAACAAAACAAGTGATTCTCCTTTAGTCATTCAACATAGGGTTGATAAAAATGCTGAAGGCTATGCCATTAACAATAACAATCAAATCACGTTAAATGCAGGCAGCTCTATTACTCTGGTAGAGTTTTTTAGTAGCGAACAAAATTCCTTGAGTTACTTTCAAAACCAAACCTTAAGCATTCATTGTAAAGAAAATGCGCACTTAACATTAATTCGTGTACAAGATGATGCCAACAATGCCATACACCAAAGCAGCATTGATGTTTTTCAAGAAAAAAATAGTTCAACTAAAATCATTCATTTCTCACTTGGTGCCTACCGCTCACGGCTTGATGCTTCCATTCAACTGCTACAAGATAATGCCCAGAGTAACTTGTCAGGTCTTTATATTGCCAAAGATAAACAATTTCATGACCACTACACAAACATTTACCATGGTCATGCTAATACTTTTAGCCAAGAACTATTTAAAGGTATATTAAATGACCATGCTGAAGCAGCTTTTGCTGGGAAAATATATGTAGAAAAGAATGCTCAGAAAATTGAATCAAAACAAATGAACCGAAATTTAATGCTTTCTGATGATGCAAGTGCATACTCTGTTCCACAACTTGAGATATTTGCTGATGATGTTAAATGTGCGCATGGATCGACTGTGGGTGAATTAAACCCTGATGAACTGTTTTACTTAAGATCAAGAGGATTTTCTGAACATGAAGCAAAGCTTGCACTTGTCAAAGCCTATGCTAATGAAATTACAGAGCTGTGTGAAGTCAATTTTGTTAAAGATTATATTAATGACTCATTTCTAAAAAAACTTTTTTAATAAGATACCATGTATATGCAACAAAAAGATATTACTAATAAGAAAAAGTTTGATATTGATAGCGTTAGAAAAGATTTTCCAATCTTAAATCAAACAATCAACTCTAAACCTTTGGTATATTTTGATAACGCAGCATCTACACAAAAACCAAACCAAATGATTGATCAATTGTGTAACTTTTTAAAGCATGACTATGCAAATGTTCATCGTGGCATTCATACTTTAAGCCAACGTTCCACATTATTATTAGAAGATACTCGCAAAAAAATTCAAACATTGCTGGGAGCTCAATCTGAAAATGAAATTATTTTTTTACGTGGTGTAACTGAAGCCAGTAATTTGCTTGCCCATGTTTTGCAATCAACAATAAATCCTAATGATGAAATTATCATCACTGAAATGGAACACCATTCTAATATTGTTCCCTGGCAAATGCTTGCTCAATCAACTGGAGCTCAAATAAAAGTAATCCCAATCAATGATATGGGAGAATTAAATTTAGAATCTTATAAATCTCTTCTTAATTCTAAAACTAAACTTGTGGCTTTCTCACATATATCAAATGCCTTAGGAACAATTAACCCAATAAAAAACATTATTGACCTAGCTCATGAACATAATGCTTTAACTATTCTTGATGCTGCTCAAAGTGTTGCTCATAAAAAAATAGACGTCCAAGACATAAACTGTGATTTTTTGATGTTTTCTGCTCATAAACTTTACGGCCCAACAGGTTTTGGTGCCCTTTATGGTAAAGAGAACCTTCTTAACTCTTTACCTCCGTTTCATGGTGGAGGTGAAATGATTGATCAAGTTACCACACTTAAATCTACCTATAAGCTTGCTCCAGCACGTTTTGAAGCTGGGACACCAAATATTATGGGTGCGGTTGCATTTGGAGCAAGTCTTGACTACTTTAATCAATTCAATATTGATGAACTTGAACTTCACGAACATCGTTTACTAGAATCAGCTCAAGAGTTAATAAAAACTATTCCTGGAATTAAAATATTAGGTCATACACAAAATAAATCAGCCATACTTTCTTTTTATCATGAAAATATTCATTCTAACGATATTGCAATGATTCTAGACCAAATGGGTATAGCTGTTCGTTCAGGCCATCATTGTGCTCAACCTATTATGGATCATTTTAAAATCAACTCGTCTTGTAGGGCTTCCTTTGCAATGTACAACACACTTAATGAAGTTGATTATTTTATAACCGCGCTTAGAAAAGCTATTAAAATGTTAGGAAAATAATGAATAACTCACTTAATATAAAATTTAGCGATCTTGCAAAAGAAAAAGTTTTAGCTTTTATTGAAGCTTCTAATAAAGACCATATGGTTCTTAGAATACAAATTACTGAAACGTTAATTGATAAATATAAATATTATTTTTCTTTAGAAGAAGTACATCAAAAAAAACCTGATGATGTTGTGATTCAGTTAGAACATTTTACTACTCATATTGATGCAAAAAGTGCCCAAAACTTATATGGCGCAAAAGTAGATTGGAAACGTCAAGATAACATGGAAGGTTTTGCTATAGAAAACCCTAATAAACCTAAATTACCTTCTAATAATACAGAGCTAGAACAAATGATTATTGAAGAATTAAAAACTGTTTATGACCCTGAAATTCCAGTAAATGTTTATGATTTAGGTTTAATTTATAATATCACTCTTGATAAAGACAATGTTGCAACCATAACAATGACCCTGACCACCCCCAACTGTCCTGCTGCTGAAACTCTACCCGCAGAAATTGAACAAAAAGCCAAGTCTGTTCCAACAGTAAAAGATGTAAAGATAGATCTTACTTGGGAACCCCCATGGCATAAAGATATGATCAGTGAAGCCGCACGTTTAGAGTTGGGCTTAATGTAAAGTATATTTTAAACTATAATTGCTTCTGTTCATTTTCAGTTCATTTTAATTGATTATATTTACCGTATAAAATAGATTGATAAGGAATATGAAAATGAAAAAACAAACCCATACTATTTTTTGCACATTATTAACAGTAATGATTATGTCTTGTGGAGGTTATAAGGATGTTAGACCTGGCTTAAACAATTTGCATAAAGTCTCGGTTAAAGCTGAAACAAAGCAACAAGGTGCCCAAAATGCTTTAAAACAAGCAAAGCGCTTTTGTAAAAAAAATGAAAGAAAGGGTTATGCTATTGTTTCTGAAGAACAAAAGTATGTTGGTGAAATGGATGAAAGTACTTATAAGGCAGCAAAAAAAGTTAGTAAAGCTGCAGAAATTGTTGGCGCGGGTATTTTTACAACAAGTGACAATTCATCAGGTCAGAATGCTGGAGAAATTGTTGGGATGAGTGGTATTGCTACAGACACAATTTTAGGTGAAAACTACCAGGTCACAATGGAATTTAAATGCCAGTAACCTAAGCTATTATAACAGCGCCAAAATAACAAAGAAGCTATTGTATTCTACTGTTAGTCCTCAGTGTAAGCATTTTATTTTAACCCAATCACATAAGCAATCCATGAAGCACAGTTTTCTGCGTCATCATGTCTTGAGTAAACACCACTACCTTCACCATCTTCATCATCTTCTTCCCAATAAATCACAACATCTTTAAAGCCGGCTTCTAGCATTAAGTCTTTTAACTCAGGAATACTCCACATCCGCCAATCATATGTAAATGCCCGCTTCATTTTTTTCTTATTTTTAAATTTGTAATGAATTGAATACTTGGTTTCGCGTGTAATTGGATTATAAGCTTCTTGTTCCCAGACATAGGTTATATCTTCCTTATGTCCAGGGATGTTAAACTCTCGCTCTTCATAGTCATCATCTTCAGATTGTGTTCCACCTAATACATCAACACAAATAAAGCCATTGTCATTGATTACACTTAGTGTTTTTTTTAAATAGGCCAATAGTTTCTGACGCTCTTTGAAAAAGAAAATAGAAAAGTTAGATACTGTTACCATATCAACTTTTGGATCATTGACTTTCATCACATCACCTTGAATGACATGTAATCGACTTTGCTCTGAAGAAGACAGTTGATTAAAATGTTTTTTTTTACCGTAGTCTAGTACATCTTCAGATATATCAACGGCTACTGCTGTATTATCATGATGTTGTTTGACCCATGTTGCCGCGTTCCAAAAAGTGGCACAGAAGTCTTCACGCATACTACGCACAGGTTTCCCTCTTAACTCCTGACTTGCCTGCTGCCAAAACTCGACTTCCGCTTGAGGATCTTGAACAGAAGCCTCATACAATTCATATTTACTATACATTATTTACCAAACATTATTTAAATGCATGTTGTCGAACAGCTTCAATCTCTTCAACTTCTTTAGGCACACCTCTTGTTAAGTTTTCATGGCCATCTGCTGTAATCAAAATATCATCCTCTATTCTTACCCCAATACCTTTATATTTTTCAGGATACGAATCGTCTTCGGGATTAAAATACAAACCTGGCTCTACCGTCAAAAACATACCTTCTTGTAAAGTTCTAGAACGACCATCCTCATCTAAATACAAGCCCACATCATGGATATCAAGCCCTAACCAGTGGCCAATATTATGAGGAAAAAACTTTTTTACAGTCATTTTTTCAAGGTTTTCTTCTAAGCTTCCATGTAAAATACCCAGATCTATCAAACCTTGGGTCATAACCTCACAAGAAACCTTATAATTATTTTCATAAAGTACTCCAGGCTTTAGTGCTGCAATTGTGGCCTTTTGTGCCTTTAAAACCAATTCATAAATTTCTTTTTGCTCTTGGCTAAACTTACCAGAGACAGGAAAAGTTCTGGTAATATCAGCAGAATAATAATCATATTCTCCTCCTGCATCAACCAAACATAAATCACCTTCTTTTAATTCATCACTGTTTCTAACATAGTGAAGACAAGTTGCATTTGCACCTGCTGCAACAATACTGGAGTAACCAGTTTTACTACAGCCATTCATTTTTGCATTGTATTCAAAAATTGCTTCCACTTGTCTTTCTGTCATACCCGCTTTTGCTTGGCTTAAAATAGCGTTATGCCCAATGACAGAAGCATCACATGCACGTCTGATTTTCTCTATTTCTTCTGTTTTTTTAATAATTCTCAACTCACCTAATATTTCAACGGGATCTTTTAATGTTAACAGACCTTTGCCACTTCTACCCCGCATTTTGCGAACAATATCCAGTGTGGAAAATACTTTTTTATCAAATACTTCATTATGCCCATAGCTGTAATAAACGTTTTTATGCTCTGATAAAACCTTTGCTAACTCTTTTTCTAAGTCGGTTAAATGATAAACTTCATCAGCTGAAAAAACTTCCTTAATTCTTTTTAAACCATAACGTTCACCATCCCATAACTCTTTGCTAGGCTCTCTATCTTGAGCAAAAAGAATAAATTTGTGTTGATTGTTGGTTTTTACAATGGCCATACAAGCATCTGCCTCGTCAAAACCGGACAAATAGTAAAAACTGCTATCTTGACGATAAAGATAATTAATGACTGCCCCTCTGCCTTCTTGAATAGACGGGAAAATAAAAACCCCTTCATCAATTGAATCAACCAGCTGTTGACGGCGTTGTTTAAAGTAGTTAGGTATACTCATATTTAACATGTGTTTTTCATACTTTATAAACTAAAAAACAACAAACTTATCTCATCATTTTTCATCATTACTTTAGAGTATCGCTTATCTTTATTTATGCCTGTCTAAGTCTTATCTAATATCATCAATAGGGGGTTTTAGTTATTGCCCAATAGAGTAAATACGCGTACAAGAAGTCGTGCATTTTTTTAAATCTGGCATATTTTGGAATATTTTATCTTCACTACTCTTTGTAGTGACTTCTACTTACATTAAACTTGCCAGCGATGAAGCCAATCATTTTCAAGCAGTATTTTTTAGATCTATTATTCCTATTCCAATTCTTTTTGCAATAGCCAAGCATCAAGGTCTATCTTTATGGGGAACAAAAAGAAAACTATTATTTTTAAGAGGTCTTTATGGTGCCATTCAACTGCAGTTTTTTATTTTTGCAGTTATGAATTTACCCCTTGGTGACGTTATGGTCCTTGTTTCTACGTCACCATTGTTTGTTGCTTTCTTATCCCCATGGATTGCTCAAGAAAAATCACATAGCTTTGTTTTTTGGATGATTCCTTTATTTTTATTGGGTTTAAGTTTGATTATAAAACCTAACTTAAGTGTTGCGCTGGTTCCCACAGCATCTGCAATAAGTACTGCCATTGGTGTTGCAATTATATCATTAGTCATCAGAAAACTAAGAAAGACAGACACTCCAGTCACCATTGTTTTTTATTTTGTTTTTTTTTCAAGCATACTTTCTCTACCAACAGCAATTTACTATTGGACACCTTTATCATTTAAAAACTGGATTTACTTATGCCTATCTGGCATTTCTGCCATGGTAGCGCAAATATGTATGACGTATGCTTTACGTCTAGAAAGAGCCAGTACTCTTGCTTTATTTAGCTATATTGGCCCAGTGTTTGGCTATATCTTTGGGATAACTATCTTTAATGATCGCCCAGATATATGGGCATTGCTCGGTGCCTCAATCATTATTGCCTGTGGTATATTTACTGCAAAAATGAATGCTAAGAAATCTAAATTTGATCTTGAACAAAAGGCTTAAAGCTTTATATCTTTATTTTTTTGCAAAATAGAAATAAACGCTCTGGCTGCAAACGAAGTATGGGTTTTCCCTTTAATATGAACTGCCCTTAATTTTTTTTGTATCACCTTAATTTCTGGCACCTCTATATCTACCAAACGTTTAGAACGAACTTCATTTTCTATGCACATACTTGGAATCATGGCTACAGCTTGCTTCATTTCAACAAATTGTTTTATAGCCTCAACTGTAGGCAGTTCTACGTCAATATTAAGTGGCACACCTTTTTTTTCAAATAAACTTATGATTTGATCTCTAAAGCTAGCTCTAACAAAATGAGCTGCAAAAGTTTCACCTGATAAATCTTTGATATTAACTTTTTTTTGTTTAGCAAATCTGTGCGATGGATAAACAACCAGGGACAAGTGATCTTCATAAACGATAGGGGCAGCCAAATGGGGGTCTTTTGGATCATAGCCTATAATTCCTAAATCAATATTTCTTTTCATGATTTCATCAGGAATCATATTGGATTTAAATCGAAGAACTTCAACTTTGATATCCGGAAATTGCTTTCTGTACTCAACAATATGTGGCAATAAAAACACTGCTCCTGTTTCATTTGCCCCAATGCGTATGATTCCTCGTTTTAGGCTTTTTAATTCTTCTACTGCTGGTATAACTTGATTTCTCAAATTAAGGAGCTCTCTAGCATACTCATATAAAATTCTACCTATATCCGTTAAGATAGGTTCTTTACTGGCTCTATCAAAAACCGGTCCTCCCATTTCTTCTTCTAATCTTCTGATAGCTAAACTGACAGCTGGCTGAGTTCTAAATATTTTTTTTGCTGCTCTAGAAAAACTTTTTTCTTGCGTAACAACAACAAATACTTCAAGATCATGAAATTCCATTTCTTTAATATAAATAAAATTTATCCAAAATTCAAGAATATTAATTTGATTTGTTATATTTATTTTCATATAACATTTTAGATTCTAGGTCCATTTGTAGGGGTTTGATGGCAAAATCTATGTTTTAAAAAAATATGCAATATTTGCATCTTGCAATGTTTAACGATAGTTAAAAACCATGACTAAAACAGATAAGCTTTCGCAGTCTTGTCTATTGATTTTAACCGCGATAGCCTTAGCCTTTTCCCTTGCCTACGTGAAAAATATTGCTGTTCCTTTTGTTATTTCTGTATTTATGTACGCCGTATTTCTGCCAATAACTTCTTTTTTACAAAGAAAAGCCAAACTATCGCGTGATCTTTCCATTTTAGTAACAATGTTGGGATTTTTAATTTTTGCAAGCATGTTGGTGGTATTTATTGTTCAGTCCTTACAAGCTTTTGCTCAAAATGCAGGCCAATACCAAAATAAAGTTATTGAATCACTTAACTTTTTACAAAGTATTGCAAAAAAATGGAATATTCGACTTAACATTGATTCTTTAGAATCAATGTTACAAAACATTCCTGTCTTTGACCTTATTACCAATGTTAGTGGTGAATTATTAAATATCTTGGGCAATGCGGGTCTTATTATTATTTTTGTATTATTTTTATTTTTTGGCACACAAAAAAATACTGTTCGTTCAAAAACAATAGATTTAATGCAAGAGCAAGTCTCTCAATACAGTATTGCTAAATTTTTTATTTCTCTTGGAACCGCAGTGTCGCAAGGAATTTTGCTGAGTGTTTTAAATGTTGAAATGGTTTTAATGTTTTCTGTCTTAACATTTTTACTAAATTTTATTCCCAATATAGGTTCTATTATTGCGGTATTACTTCCTTTACCATTGGCCATTTTACAATTTGGCTTTACTTTTCCTTTTTATGTTTTGCTATTTCTAAGTATAGCCATCCAAATGATATGGGGAAATATCCTAGAACCTAAACTTTTAGGTCAAACGTTAGGGTTTCATCCTGTAACAATTCTTTTGTGCTTGCTTTTTTGGGGTTTAGTCTGGGGAATTCCTGGAATGTTCTTGGCAGTCCCCATGACATCCATATTAAAAATCATTCTAGAACAAATTGACGCTACAAAAAGTATTGCAAAACTTCTTGAAGGCCAGCTCAACTATCAAGATGATCTGAGTTAATAGAAACCAATGCTACCAACCTTTATTATAAAAGATCGACTTATCTTTGCTTTTATTTTAGCACTAATAAGTTTTTTTACTTGTTTTGCTTTAACAAAAGTCATTCTTTTTTTATCCCATAAATTTAATGTACTTGACCTTCCAGAAAAAAGAAGAGTACACACTCAACCTACCCCAAGGTTGGGTGGCATAGCTTTTATTGGGGCTTCTTTTTTAAATATCGCATTTCTATTTCACTTCAAACCCGCTTTCTATCAAGTTGTAAAAGATACCCCGTCTTTCTTGGCAATCTTTATTGGTCTCACTCTAACTTTTTTGCTGGGTATGGTAGATGATCTAAATAATTTAAAAGCCAAACATAAGCTTTTTTTTCAAATTGCTATTGCCTGTGTTGTATTTATATTGGGTTTTAAAGTCAGGTTTATTGCTTTAAGCGCAAGCTACACCATTGATCTTGGTTATTTATCTTTACCCATTACAATTATTTTTTTAGTGGGTTTACAAAATGCCTTTAACTTCATTGACGGTATTGATGGATTAGCTGGAGGTGTTGCCTGGATTACACTGGCCTCAATTGCTATTTTAGCTTTTTTTATATCTCTACCTATATTAGGTTGGTTGAGTTTAATTTTAATCGCAAGCTTAAGTGCATTTTTAGTCTTCAACTGGTCACCGGCAAAAATTTTTATGGGTGACAGTGGTAGCCTTAGTTTGGGTTTTACTTTGGCTTGTTTTTCTCAATTTCCAGGCAGCCAACAAAATGTACCCTATCCAATTTATGTTGTATTTTTATTTTTAAGTCTCCCAATTTTAGATACTGGTATTGCTTTATCTCGACGCGCAATCAAACACCTTGATAGCTTTCACTTTCAACCACACACATTAAAGCAGTCATGGTCCTTTATAAAGCAGCTTTTTAAAAAAATCATGAAACCAGACGGTGACCACATCCATCATAGATTATTACGTCATTATTTATCTCACAAAAAAGTAGCTATAACTTGTTATAAATTAGCATTTTTTGGCAGCTTATGTGCTTGTTTATGCACCCAAGCACCAACATTTATAGCTTGGCTTATAACTTTATCTTACTGCTTTTTTGTTTTTCAATTTTTAATTTCTTTAGAATATGATGCCTTTCAATCTAGGAAGCATAGGCACGCTTTACAAGAAGCAGAGTGGCAAAAAGCTTTACAATCATTTGACACATCGGATTCTTCCGATTCTTCAGACTTTTTTTGAGTGATACTTCCAAGCTGAGTTTAAAATATCATCTAGGTCTTTTTTAGGTTGCCAATTCAGTTTAGTCTTTGCATGAGTTATATCTGCATACAACTCTGCTGGATCTCCTAGTCTAGGCGGCATTTGTTTAGTATTAATTTTTTTATCTATTATTTTTTCAAAACTATTTATTATTTCTAACAAAGAATAACCTTTACCTGACCCTAAGTTGCATATTAATGATTCATTTTTATTCTTTAAATAGTCAATAGCTAAAAAATGAGCCTCGCACAAATCTTCAACATGCACATAATCCCGAACACAGGTTCCGTCTTTTGTTTTATAATTAGAACCAAAAATGGATAATGTATCCTCTCTTAATGCCATTTTACATAAGTTAGGTATAAAGTGAGTTTCAGGGTCATGGGTTTCACCACCATTGAATCGTTCAATTTCTCCAGCAGCATTAAAAAACCTAAACACAACATATGACAGCATCTTTTTTTCTGACATATCTTTTAAGACCATCTCAAACATTAATTTACTTAACCCATAGGTATTAATTGGTTGCTGTGGATGATCCTCTATCATTGGAACTTTCTTTGACTCACCATAACTTGCTCCACTAGAACTAAAAATCATGTTTTTACAACCATGTTTCAGCATAGCGTTTGTTAATTTAATACTGTTTTCAACATTATTTTTATAATATAAAATTGGATTGGTTTGGCTCTCATGAACAAGAGCGCTGGCTGCCAAGTGTATAACTAAATGAGGCTTTTCATTTAAAAAACATTCATTTAGTTTTTTTTCATCTGATAAATCAGCATGATAAAATTTATAATCATTTATATGTTCTTTATGACCTGTAGATAAATTATCATAAATAATAATATCATAGCCTTTTTCTTTTAAATACTGCGCAACATAAGCACCAACATAACCCGCTCCACCTGTAATTAATATTTTTTTCATGACCTTTATCCCATCATTTATTATACTCAATGTTTAAACCTAACATTGTTTTTATTGTGTACATAAAATCATCCGATTAAAGCTTGATACTTATTCATACCTTAATGCTTGTATAGGAGACAAGTTTGCAGCTTTTTTTGCAGGATACCAACCAAAAAATACACCCACACACATTGAAAAACCAAAAGCCAGAATAATCATATATGCTCTAAAAACAATCTCCCAACTAAACAAATACTCTACTATTGTCCCAACAAAAAATGCACCTGTTACACCGATAAAACCACCCAACATACTAATTAATATTGATTCAATTAAAAATTGGTTCAATATATCACTTTTTCTGGCGCCAACAGCTTTTCTTAGTCCAATTTCTCTTGTTCTTTCAGTAACAGACACCAACATAATATTCATAATACCTATACCACCTACAATAAGTGATATTAACGCTATAACAATAATAAGAATTAAAAAGTTTTTTGATATACTATCAATCGTACTTCTTATTTCACCAAAATTTTTAATTTCAAAATCGTTTTCCACTTCATCAGGTAACCGGTGATTTTGTCTTAAAATTTTTGTCACTTCAAACATAGCGGCTTCAATATTTTCTGTACTTGTTGCCTCCACAAATAAATGTCTATACTGTTTTCTTCCATAAATTCTATTTATAACTGTTTGTTCAGGCAAATAAACCACATCATCTATATCACCGGTAAAACTACTTCCTTTTTTTGGTAATAAACCAATTACTCTATATTTACTTCCATTAATATCAATTGATTTTCCTATTGGGTTAACACCTTTTTTGAAAATACTGCTATAAACTGTATCACCTAAAACACAGACTTTTGCTTGTTTACTATTTTCGCTATCTGTAAAAAATCTTCCATATCTAACTTTTAAATTTCTCATTTTTTGAAAAGATGCACTCACTCCCATTAATTTGCTGGTATAACTATAACCATTATACGATATTACTCCTTCAACATCTCTAGTCCCTGCTGCATACTTAATATTAATTGATTTTTTAGCTGCATTCTCTATACTTTTAAGATCACTAGGATTTAATTTTGTTATGGTTCTTTTATGAGATTGGCTCCCCTTAACCTTTGGCCATTCTGTAGAAACTCTAAACATATTAGAACCCATTTGTTTCAGTTCTTCTTCAACTGATTTTTTTGCTCCATCACCTATTGCTAACATAGATGTTACAGAAAAAACTCCAATGATTATTCCTAACATTGTTAAAAATGTTCTTACTTTATTTCTTAACAATGATTGCAGCGACATTTTTGTAACTTGAAGCCATAAATTTGGATTAATTTTCTTTGAAGTCCTTACGCTATTTTTATTTTCAATATTTTGAGTTTTTATATCTTGTTTTTTATAACCTTTTGAATCTTCTACAATTTTTCCATCAACAATTTTAATAATTCTATCTGCACGTTTAGCGAGTTCATTTGAGTGTGTTATGATTACCAAAGTGATACCCGTTTGATGCATTCTTTCTAGTTCTGCAATAATCTCTACAGCTTGTTTTTGCGGCAAATTACCTGTTGGTTCATCTGCAAAAACAACTTGTGGACTGTTAACCAATGATCGTGCAATGGCAACACGTTGTTGTTGCCCTCCTGATAATTGTGCTGGCGTATTAATAAAATGATTTTCTAAGCCCAACTGGGTTAATATTTTTTTTACTTTTTCTATATCTTTTTGACCACTATAGATCATAGGTAAAGCTGCATTTTCAACTGAAGATATTCTTGGTAGCAAGTTAAACATTTGAAAAATAAAGCCAATAGTTTTTGATCTTAAAGCAGTTAATTCATCATCACTTAAAATAGATACATCTTGTTCATCAAAAAAGTACTGTCCCGAACTTGAAATATCTAATAATCCTAAGATTTGTAATAATGTAGACTTGCCCGAACCAGATGGCCCAACAATAGCAACATATTCACCTTTTTCTATTTCTAAATCTATCTCATCTAAAGCCTTAAATGGTTCAACTTCTTTATTTTGTTGATAAATTTTTGATATCTTTTTAAGTCGTATCAATGCCATAATTTACTTACTTAAAAAAATTGAGAATACTCTTTTTCTTTAATGTTTCTGCTTTAAAAGCTTTAACTCTAATTTCATCCCCAGCATTCAAACCATTAATAACATGCACTTTATCGCCAAACGTATCACCCAGTTTAATCTTTTTTGTAACACCATTTTTCATAACTACTGATATCTCTTTGTTAGACTGGTTATTTGCAGCAAAAGATGGGATTGCAATTGCATTCTCTACTTTGTCTACTGGAACTCTTATTGTTACCGACATTCCTGATCGAATAGTAAATCCCTGGTTTTTTAAATCTTCCTCATCAAAGCTGACTTCAATAGGATAAACATTAACATTTCTTATTTTCTGTGCAGTTTGAGCTATTTTTTCAAGTTTACCTGAAAACGTTTTACTTTCATCTGCATCAAAATTAATGATAACTTCACTGTTGAGTTTTATTTTTGTGATATCAATTTCATCAATACTAGCCCTTACTATTTGTCCATCTGACATTTTTGCAATCTCTCCGCTGACAGTATCCCCTTCTCTATTAACTATTTCTAAAACAGTACCCGATATCGGCGAAAATATTTTTGTAGGTAATATCTGCTTTTTCCAATATTGCCTTTCTTCTAAACTTTCATTTGCTGCCATGTCTAAAATCTGAACTCTTTTATCAGAACTCATGATAGCAATAACTTGTCCTTTTTTAACTTGATCACCTTCTTCTATTAAAAGTTTATCTATTCTACCTTTAGAAGGTGCAACAACACCAACATTATTCTTTGGTTCTACAGTACCACTTGTTTCAATATAATTAACCAAATCTTCTTGGGTGGCACTGTAAAAAAGATATTTCTGCTCTTCTGTTTTATCTGAATTCAACTGACATGAACCAAATAAAAAAACGAATACCACCGTTAAGCCTTTAATTGGATTTAAATTCATCTTCTGTTACTCCTAATACTAATAATAGCTTTGCATATTCAACTTGTAATAGTTGCAAACTTTGAAGCCATTTGTTTTCTGCTGTACGCAGTTCAATCTGTGTACTATCCCAAAGGGTATAAGGAATAAGCCCTTCCCTATATTGTTTTTCAAAAAGCTTGTATTTATTTTGTAGTGACTCTAAGTTAAGTATTGAAACACTCCTATTTTTTAAGGCCCATTTATAGTTCAAAACTTGTTGTTCTATATCTTGTTTTTGTTTTAGCTTTACTTGTTGATAAAGCTGCTGAGATTGCTTAAACTTTATCCTAGCATTTTCTGAAGCTTTCTTATTACGACCAGATTCAAACAGTGGAACAGTAAGATTAACCCCTGCATACCAAAAGGGAAAAACTTGTGATTCATCCGTATCTGCCACAATAAAGTCTGTTCTAAATATTAATGAAGGTAGCATATTCGCTTTTGCTACTTTATGGTTTAAGTTTGCAATTGTTTCATTTTGTTTAGCAATTTCAAGCTCTGGATGCTTTTCGATATAACTGTTTACATTAATCTCTTCATCAATATTCTCTGGAACATTAAACTGCGCTTCTTGTATTTCATCAAGACTAGTCACTATATCTTCGCCTATCATTTGTTGTAATGTAAATAAGGCTTTTTTTGCTTCTTGTTCTGCCTTTAATAAATTTGCTTCACTCTCAAGAACTGTTTTTTGTGAGCTTTGAAAAACCCAAACATACTCTTGACCACCTTTATAATTTAACCGAACATATCGGTTGTTATTTTTTGCTCTTTCTAAAGATGTTTCCGCCAAAGCAATATTTTTCTTGGCATAAACTGCACTAGCAAAAATTTGACGCAACTGGGCCTGCTGTTCAACTTCACTCAAAGAATACGTATTGATTTGTTTTTTAATATTAATTCTGGCTTGTCTAACTGAATGTTTTACTCTTCCTCCTTGGTACAACGACCATGTTAACCTTGGCCCTAAGAACGACCTAAACCCTAAGGAAGCATCTTCTTGTAAAAAACGTTCAGCTCCACCTCGCAATGAAATTTCTGGATAAAGTCTTGACCTAGTTTGAATCATATCATTTTTAGCAACATGAATGTTTTCATAATTAACATTAAGGTTATAATTGTTTTTTGCTAAACTGGCTTTAGCTTCTTCCCAAGTTAAAGCATTTGAATATTCGCATCTGTAAATCAAAACAATCAATAATAAC
The DNA here is from genome assembly GCA_035326705.1 of Oligoflexia bacterium. Taxonomy (NCBI): domain Bacteria; kingdom Pseudomonadati; phylum Bdellovibrionota; class Oligoflexia; species Oligoflexia bacterium. The sequence continues at coordinate 107,099 of DAOLES010000001.1, read as the reverse complement.
AGCTTGCATGCTCTTAATTTGGATATAACATATGCGTTGTTTTTTACCTGAATCATGTGCGAGCTATTTATACCAGAAAGCTATAGAAAACTTAAATAACTTGGGCAGTTAAGCTATAGTATTTGTATGGAGAAGCATTTGGCAAGCACGTTGGTCTGCGGAACTGGTTATTGGGGCAAAAACCACGTTAGAAACTTTTTTGAGCTTAAAGCCTTATTTGGGATATACGATCATGATGAAAGCAGAGCTTTACACCTCGCAAAAACCTATCCATGTCATGTTTTCAAGAGTTATGAGGATGCACTCAACCATCCTGAAATTGATAATGTAGTCATTGCATCTCCTGCTGAGAGTCACTATGAGCTGGCAAAACAGGCTATTTTAGCAAAAAAGCATGTCCTGGTTGAAAAGCCATTGGCCTTAAAAACAGAACATGCGCAAGAATTGATTGAATTAGCCCAGTCTTATCAAGTCACTTTGATGGTAGGGCACCTGCTCAAGTATCACCCCTGCATTCAATCTCTTAAAAACCTGCTAGATGATGGTACCCTTGGTAAGCTAGAGTACATCTACTCTAATCGCCTCAATTTAGGAAAAATCAGAACCAAAGAAAATATACTTTGGTCTTTTGCTCCGCATGACATCTCCCTTATGCTTTGGTTTACTGATAGCATGCCTTTACAAGTGAATGTTATGGGTGGCAGCTATCTGCAACCCAATATTGCAGACACAACAATATCCTCATTTGTTTTTCCAAATGGTGTCCGTGGCCATATTTATGTGAGTTGGCTACACCCGTTTAAAGAACAACGTTTGGTTTTGGTTGGGCAGAAAAAAATGGTGGTTTTTGATGATACAGCTGAAACAACGCAAAAGCTGGTGCTATACGATAAAAATGTTGATTTTATTCAAGGGGAATATGTTGCTCAAAAACCAAAAGGAGAAGCTATCGCTTACAATCATAATTTGGAACCTTTAAAAGAAGAATGCCTACACTTTCTTGAAAGTATCAATACAAAAAGCACCCCACTAACAGATGGCCAAGAAGGTCTTAATGTTTTAAAAGTATTGCACAGTTGTCAAAACTCTTTAGAGATGAATGGACAAGCTGTTCAAGTTAAGGTTTAATGCTAAGAATGTCATCACAGTCAACAAATGATAACTATTTTGTGCACGCTTCTAGCTATGTTGATGAAGGAGCACAGATTGGTAATGGTACAAAAATATGGCATTTTTGCCATATCATGCCAGGAGCTACGATTGGTACAAACTGTAACTTTGGTCAAAATGTGGTTGTGCATAGTAAGGTTAAGATTGGCAACGGGGTCAAAGTTCAAAACAATGTTTCAATTTATGATGGCGTAACGCTTGAAGACCATGTCTTTTGCGGCCCCTCCATGGTTTTTACCAATGTCTTACATCCTAGAAGCGAAATCAACCGTAGAGAAGATTTTAGTCAAACTCTTGTAAAAAAAGGTGCTACCATAGGTGCCAACGCAACCATACGGTGCGGTGTTACTATAGGTGAATATGCCTTTATTGGTGCTGGAAGTGTGGTTTTGAGTGATGTTCCCAACCATGCACTGGTTGTAGGAAACCCGGGTAAACCCAAAGGTTGGATGTGTGTCTGTGGACACAGGATCAATCCCGGCAAAGATAAATTAACCTGTTCTAGTTGCAACCTTAGTTATGATTTAGGTGTCAACGGTTTAAAAATTAATCACTATGAATCATAAAAATATACCCCTGCTGGATTTAAAAAAACAGTACCAGCAAATCAAACCTTACATTGATCAAGCTTTTGAGCGTGTCATGCAGTCGCAACATTTTATTTTGGGTCCAGAAGTCAATACATTTGAACTTGAAGTAGCGCTATATACGCATTCAAAGTTTGCTTTAGGCGTTTCATCAGGTAGCGATGCATTGATCTTAGCCTTAATGGCTTTAGATATTGGGCCTGGAGATGAAGTAATCACTTCTCCATACACTTTTTTTGCCACTGTCGGCGCTATTTCACGCTTGGGTGCTACACCTGTGTTTGTAGATATTGATCAGGATACATTTAATATTGATTGTACTAAAATTGAAGCTATGATCACCCGTAAAACCAAAGCCATTATTCCCGTTCATCTTTTTGGTCAATGTTCGGACATGTCACCAATTTTGGAATTAGCACAAAAACACAATATAAAAGTCATTGAAGATGCAGCCCAAGCCATTGGTGCTTCTCAAAATAATAAAGCGGCGGGTTCAATGGGAGATATTGGCTGTTTTAGTTGTTTCCCAGCAAAAAACTTGGGTGCCTTTGGTGATGCTGGTTTTATAAGCTGCCAAGATGAGACCTTGGCAGAAAAAATGCATATATTAAGAGCACATGGCTCAAAACCCAAGTATTACCACAAATACATTGGGGGCAATTTTCGTTTGGATGCCTTACAGGCTGCTGTTTTACGAGAAAAATTGCAGTTTCTAGATGATTGGACAAAAAAACGTCAACAAAATGCTACCTTCTATCAAGAAAGTTTAGGTTCTATTTCTGAGCTCAAACTTCCTGTTGTAAAAGACGGTAATACCCATGTTTTTAATCAATACATGCTACAAGTTGACCCAAAACAAAGAGACTCTATATGCCAACACCTGCAAGACAAAGGCATTGCAACAGCACTTTATTACCCCCTTCCCTTACATCTTCAAGAATGTTTTGCTGATTTAAGCTATCAAAAAGGTGATTTTCCAGTTGCTGAATTATGTGCATTAAACAGTTTTGCTATTCCTGTGTACCCAGAGTTAGGACAAGAAAACCTTCATTACATTGTCCAATCCATAAAAAGTTTCTTTGATTGATTCAACAAATGTACCTTTTACAGACAAACTGTTAAATAAAACTCTATGAAGCATATAGTGATTACAGGCGCTGCCGGTTTCTTAGGTGTTAATTTAGTTAAACGTTTACTTAAAGAAAACGATACTCACATCACTTGCTTAGACAATTTTTTTTCTGCTTACTCAAAAAACATTGAATGGCTTCAATCCCAACAAAATATCAAGCTTATTGAACATGATATTAGAACAGCTTTTCATAGCAGTGAAAAAGTAGATGAAATTTATAACTTAGCTTGTCCAGCAAGCCCTCCTGTATATCAATCTGACCCTATTTTTACCACTGAAACCTCTGTTTTAGGTGCCATCAACATGTTGAATCTTGCACATCAGCATGATGCAACCATATTACAAGCGTCTACAAGTGAAATCTATGGTGACCCAACTACCCATCCTCAAACAGAAAGTTATAGAGGAAATGTAAACCCTGTTGGTATAAGATCTTGCTACGATGAAGGTAAGCGTTGTGCAGAGTCTTTATTTTTTGATCATCATCGTATGCATGGCACAAAAATTAAAGTCATTCGTATTTTTAACACCTACGGACCGCATATGAACCCTGAAGATGGTAGAGTGGTTTCTAATTTTATTGTACAAGCCTTAAAAGGTAATGACTTAACTGTTTATGGTGATGGGCAACAAACCCGAAGCTTTTGTTATGTTGAAGATTTAATTGCAGGAATGATTGCCGTTATGAAAAGTCCTAAAAGTCTTCAAGGTCCCTATAATTTGGGAAACGACACAGAATATACAGTTGAACAATTGGCTAAGATTATTATTGAAAAAATCAATCCAAAGCTAAAACTCATTAAGCTCCCTTTGCCTAAAGATGATCCATACAAAAGAAAACCGTGCCTACAAAAAGTCAAAAAAGATATTGCTTGGCAACCAAATGTCTCACTTGATCAAGGTTTAGATACAACAATCAATTTTTTCAAAACGAATATTTAAATTATATTCTAAAAATTTTTGGGTCGTTATAACCTGCTGTTGCATTTCTTGCATCAATGATCGACTTAGCGTGATCAATAAACAAACGGATATCTAATTTATCGTGCCACGTAGAAATAATGCATAAATCTTGACTTGCAATAAACTCGCCTGTTAATTCACAAGAAACAAATTTTTGATTATCAATTTTTAAACGATCTACATATGGGTCGTGATATTTAACATTGGCCCCTTTAGCTAATAAAATTTTGATAATATCTAAACTTGGGGACTCTCTTAAATCAGATATATTTTTTTTGTATGCCGCTCCAACCAATAAAATATTAGATCCCTTAACACTTTTTTGCATTGTATTTAATTTATCAACCGCTAAATTCACTACAAACTGAGGCATTTCAGTATTAATCTTTGAAGCTAAATCAATAAAGCGCGTTTCATAATTTAATGTTTTCAGCTTCCAAGAGAGGTAATGCGGGTCAATGGGGATACAGTGACCTCCCAAACCTGGTCCAGGATAAAAGGGAGTGAAGCCAAATGGCTTGGTAGCTGCTGCATTAATAATTTCATTGCTATCTAAATTTAAAACATGACACATCTGAGCCACTTCATTGGCTAAACCAATATTTACCGATCTAAATGTGTTTTCTAATAATTTTACCATTTCTGCTGCTTTAGCAGAAGAAACTGGAACCACTTGTTCAACAATAACTTGGTACAACTGACTAGCAACTTCTAAACAGTTTGCAGTTAAACCTCCAATAACTTTTGGCGTATTGTGCAATTGATATACTTTGTTACCGGGATCAATTCTTTCAGGACTAAATGCAACAAAAACATCTTTTCCTACTTCAAAGCCAGCTTCTTCTACCATCGTTTTTAGCACTTCTTCTGTTGTGCCAGGATAAGTTGTGGACTCTAAAACAATTAACTGATCTTTTTTTAAATGCTGAGAGATATTTTTACACGCGGCCATGATGTATGACATATCTGGATCTTGAGTTTTAACCAACGGTGTGGGAACGCAAATGCTAACACAATCTACATTAGCCAATTCATCAAAGTTTGTTGTAGCTTTTAATAAACCCGTAGAAATAGCAGAGTTTAATTCTATATCTGATATGTCTTCAACATAAGACTTACCTGCATTGATAGAAGTACATTTTTCTTCAGAAATATCAAAACCTAAGACATTGATACCTGCTTTGGAAAAATCTACCGCCAACGGTAAACCAACATATCCAAGACCTATAACACCAACGGTTACTTTTTTTTGCTTAATTTTTTCACTTAACATCATGAATCATCTACTTATAATTTATCTCTACCTAAAAATACGCTTATAAAAAGGCTTTAAAAAATAGAGTTTTTTCTTTAAAAACGGTACGGCTCTTAATAGCGGATTATCAATAATGAATCCAACATTATTATAGATTTTTCTTAAACGCTCATTTTCCTTTTGCACCTTAATAACGTCACGAATATCTAAAATAACTGGTGGGTAACCCAGAACTTTAGGTTTGGGTAAATTGAGTCTCTGCAACTCTTCATTCCACAGATCCCCAAGCTGTTTATCGAAATCATATGAAAAGGCAAACTGTGAACCATAATACGGGCCACCGGGACAGGGTGTAACTTCGCCCAAATAAACCTCTTCACCATCAGAATAGCAATCTATTCGCATGAAAGGATCTTTCATGTAATTAGAAACTTTTCTAGCAAGCTCAAGTAATTCTTTATATCTTTTTGGCTTTTCTGTTACAACATGCTTTTTGGTAAATTTCGGTAAATGGGTAGCAAAGTTTCTTTTAAAATCAAAATCACTAAAATCCTCCCCGTAAAAACTTAAAACCGACCCATTATTCCTATCAACCTTTGAAATAAACGGAATCTTATCCCCAAAAGTATACAACTTATAATCACAGGGAATGCTGATATTTCCATGACCATCATTCCAGATGTATTGTTGTGCAATAATACGCCTGTCTTCTTTAGGCTTATGCTTTGTCCACTGCATAAGGCTATCTATAATTTGTTTTTCAGTATATTTTTTCTGTGTAAAGGTATCAAACCACTTATTACCTTGCTTACTTAAAAGATACACCCCATGTGCAGAAGCTAAATTGATTGGCTTAATCACTACATGTTCAGGAAGATCTGACAATACTATTTCTGTTGCATCATTGTATATTTTATAAACTTCAGGGTATTTCACACCGCTTTTTTTGGCAATATCATCAAAATTAATCTTATCCAATTCTACAAAATGTACATTGTCTTCAGATCTTGTCCGCCGGGCATGTAAAAATTCAGTAAAAAATATAGGATCTCTAAGTTCATTTAAATACGTAAGATTTTCAAGCTTAAATTTCAAAGCATTTTCAACCATTTACTCTCCTAAAACATTAAAAGTTGTTGAAAAAACAACCAAGTTCTACTATTAATGCATATTTCTACATCGGCTAACCACATGAAAACGATCTATATCTTAAAAATCATTTTTTTCCAAGGAATCCAAAAACCTAAAAAGCTTTGGAAACACTTTATTCAAAGGCATTTAAAACGCCTTAAAAATATTAAACACTACTTTTTTTCTGTTCTCTACACTTTTGCCCCAATATATAACTTACGGGTATTTCTTTCAAAACTCATATTATATTTTTATGAAAATAAAATAATAAAAGTTAACATCACGTTATCTAATACTGATGAAAAACTTTTCAATTATGCAATAAATTACTCTAAAGATTCTCTAGATACACACAAAATATCTTCTACCCAGATACTTGAACTAAAAGAATTAACTTTACTCATTAGTCTTATTCGCAGCATCAAATATGCTTGGATATATATTTATGATCAGAGCATGACTAAAAATAAAACATTTATTCATCCAAAAAAAATTAAATTCCTATGTAACAGTTTATCCCCTAAAATAAATTTAGGTGACAATAAAACTTTTGTAATCAACAACAAAACATTGCTTCATCAGTCCTCCAATCAAAGATCAGCTCAACCTCTTGTCACAGTTATATTAACCGTATACAACGATGAACGCTATGTTATTGATGCTATCAATTCAATTCTCATGCAAAGTCATAAAAATATTGAATTGATTATTGTTAATGATTGTTCTACTGACAACACTCAAAACGTTATTGATAAAATAGTATCGCAACACTCAAACATCAGCGCATTTCATTTAGAAAAAAACAGAGGAACATATTTTTGTAGAAATGTTGGACTTAGTCATGCCAAAGGTGACTATATAACATTTCATGATTCTGATGATATTTCTAAATTTGATCGGATAGAAATTTCATTGAAAAAAATCGGTCGCGCCAGTGCATTGATAGGACATCACATTAGAGTTAGTTTAGATGGGGAACCCGTTTTTATTGCTAATAGCCCCCAGATTCTCCAACGTTTCAGCCTCATTACACTTTTCATTAAGCGTGATGTGGTTGATAAAGTAGGTTTTCTAGACACTGTAAAAGTAGGTGGAGACTCAGAATACTTATCAAGAATTAAAAGAAACAACCTAAGAGTTAAAGCTGTAGATGATGTTTTTTATTATGCTCGCTTGCAGGAAAATTCATTAACAAGAAATAAAGTTCTTGGAGTCAATGATAATAGTGGAAAGAAGCTTAAAAAAAACATTCTTCGTACTCACTATATCAAAAACTATAAATACTATCATAGTAAGTATACACATCCAAAAATATCATTTAATAGTTTATTACGAGCTTTTCCAGCTCCCTATTTAAACATATCTTCTTTACAAAGTAACTACCTTGAACACATTTATCCTCCTTTAGAACATGATGAACTACCCTCCTTAATAAAAAATTCTAGTGTGGAACTATCATCTAATTTAATTCTTGATTCTATTACTCTAAGCAGCCCCATTCAACTCATACAACAACAAGATGACAAAAAAAGAGCTCATGTAATAACCTCGGTATATAGAAAAGAATTTTTTAAAAATTGTATCAATAATTTTAACAGGCAGTTATACCAAAACAAACATCTAACAATTGTGGATAACTGCAAACAAGATATGCAAGATTATTTTATGAATGAATTGAAAAAAGCTAATATAAAAAACTTTTCAATTACCCGTGTAAATGAACCCAACAATCTTGGCTTATGTTTAAATCAAGCAATCAAACAGTTTTCACATTCTGACGATATTATTTTTAAATTTGATGATGATGATTATTATTCACCTTATTATATACATGAACAACTACCTTACCTCACACAATTTGATACGCTAGTTGGCAAAGCTTGCATTTTTTACTTTTCTCATACCACCCACAAGCTATATCTACGCCCAATTAAAAACCAATACTGCTTTGTTTTCCATGTAGCGGGCTGCACATTAGCATTTAGTTATAAAAAATGGCGTGAAGTAGGTCAATTCACTGAAGGTCTAAAAAAAGGAACTGATTCTGATTTTATAAAAAAGTTTCTAAAGCTAGGTATACAACCATTTTCAACAAGTATTTTCAACTGTTGTGCTATAAGATATAAAAACGCTACCCATACTTGGAACGCCAATGAAGAACAGCTTTTTCACCCAAAAATTGCCTTATTAATTGATAATATTTCATTGGATAAAGTAAGTTATTATACGGACCTAAAAAATATCCTTAAAAATTAGGCTTTTCCCTATACTTTCTATCCCTTGATTTGATCTATTGAAAAAACTAGTATAGATGGTGTTTTATGTCAAAATTGAAAGACCTGATACTATTCAATGTTTGGGCAAAATTAGAAGATGAGGTAGTTCATCACTACATCGGCTACTTATGGTGGATTCTTGAACCTGCTATGTTGGTAACCATTTATTACTTGGTATTTAAATTAATTTTAAACCGTGGAGAAGATGACTATATTTATTTCTTATTTATTGGAATTGTTACTTGGAAGTGGTTTGGGTCTTCTGTTTCTGCTGGAGCAAACAGCCTTTATGCAGCAAAAAGTTTATATAAAAAAATTAACTTACCAAAAATTATTTTTCCCTGGATTGAGTGTGTCTTCTATACTGTAAAATTTCTCATTATTCTTTCTTTAATAATTATTGTTTATGCTTTATCAAACTATCCAGTTTTTAAGAACATCATATACTTACCCATTTTAATATTTTGTCAATTTGTATTCACACTAGGATTATCAACTTTGTTATCATCAATATTACCCTACTTTGTTGACTTAAAAATTATAGTAGCTCTGTTTATAAGACTTGGCTTTTATCCTTCTGGTGTTATTTTTGATTTATCAAGAGTACCAGAAAAATACGACTTCATAGTTAATCTCAACCCTTTAGCGCTAAGTATCCAAGCATTTAGAGATCTTATAATGCGTGGAACACCCCCTCCTTTGTATACAATTGTATTTTTACTCTCTAGTGGTTTTATACTTTACATATTAGGTTATACCATCATTCAAAAATTGGATAAAAAATATGCAAAAATTGCCCTCTAATAAAAAAATAGCCACCCCTGCAGTAACATTTAATGAGGTAGGTGTTTTTTACAAAAAGCACAGTAAAAACCTTATAAAAAATATTCTAAATGGACCTAAGGGGCACTGGGCCATTGAAAATGTTAGTTTTGAAATAAATAAAGGTGACGTTCTTGGTATTGTTGGAAATAATGGTGCTGGAAAAAGTACAACTCTGCTTCTTATTGGAGAGGTGATTTCATCAGATAGAGGAACTGTTAACACATATAATAACAAAGCTATGCTTTTAACCATTAACACAGGTATTATGAAAAATCTGAGTGGCAGAAAAAACATTATGCTTCTCGGCCTTGCTATCGGCATTGAAAGAAAAAAAATTATCGCCTCTATGGATAAAATCATTGAATTTTCAGAATTAGAAAAATTTATTGATGACCCAGTTGAAACATATTCATCTGGAATGCAATCAAGGTTGGGGTTTTCAACTGCTCTTATGTTAACACCAGATATTTTGCTTGTTGATGAAGTGTTAGGTGTTGGTGATCGTGACTTTAAGAAAAAATCAACTGATGCCTTAAAAGAAAAAATCCAACACTCTGATTCAACAGCTATCATTACATCTCATGATCGTGAAACAATTTTAGAGTTATGCAACAAAGCTCTATGGATTGATAAAGGAAAAAGCATTGTATTTGGAGATCCAGAAGATGTCATTAAGTCTTATGAGAATTCAAGCAAAACTATATAACTAATGCTTTTATGCAAATTTACAGCAAACATACTAGGCAAAAAAGTAAATTTGTATATAACTTTTATTTATCCATCTATTTAAAGCTAACAGATGTCATCAAACAACTGGGTTCAAATACGTTTTTTTATACTTTTTACAACATACTGTTTAAAATACATTGTACTTTTAACAAACATAAAAACCATTATTCAATTACGACTCAATTAAACAACTCGCATATAACAAACATTAACATGCCAATAACATATCTTTTTTTTGAAAAAGATACATCTCACTTTATTAAAAATCACCATACAGAATACATTTATACAATTAATCCAAACAGCTTAAATTTTAACTTGGTTGTTCAGTGTTTACAAAAAACCTATAGAAATATAGCTTCAACCAGTATAAAAGTTGAAAACTTAAAAAAAAATCATGTTTTTAAAAAAAATGAGCCCTTAAAATTTTCAATATCAACGGAAAATTATTTTTTTGAACCAGAAAAAGTTATAGCTCAAAAAAAAACTCCTTTAGTCAGTGTTATATTAACTGCATACAATGAAGAGAAAACAATTGAGCAATCTATAGATTCAATTCAAAACCAAACCTATTCTAATCTTGAGATCATTATTGTAGATGACTGTTCATCAGATTCTACTTTAAGTGTAGTAAAAAAAATGTGTCAAAATGACTCCAGAATAAAATATTATTCAATGAGAAATAATAGTGGTACTTATTATTGTAGAAATTATGCATTATCAAAAGCCAGTGGTGATTATGTAACCTTTCACGATGCAAATGATATATCTCGTCACGATAGAGTAAAAAAATGTTTAACGCACTTTGAGAAAAATAACAGTTTAGATTTTGTATTTTCTGAATACGTTCGTGTTGATGCCCAAGGGTTCCCAATTAAAAACTGGTACGGATCTATATATAGAACTGGCTTAATTACGCTTTTTATAAAATTATCCTCTTTAAAACAAAAAACTGGATATTTTGATCTAGTAAAGACAAGCGCTGACAGTGAATTTTTTGAACGTTTACAGTATTTAAATTTAAATTATAAAAAGTTAAATGATGTTCTTTACTATGCTAGAAGTCAAGAAAGCTCGTTAACTGGCAGCGGTCTTTTTAAATCTTTTAATAAGAAAGGTGCTTTTATAAGCAATCCCATAAGAAGACAATATTATATTAATTACAAAACTTATCACAGGTTTAGCAGCAAAAACAATTTATACATAAAACCCTTTGATTACGAACGCAACTTCCTTTGCCCTTTCAACATGCTTTCACCTATGCAAAAAAATACTCTATGTTCATTGATAAACTTTAAAAATAACAACAATACTTATTTTGAAAAAAAATATGTTGAATTAATTAATAAAAATAAATTATTAAAAAGAAAAAGCTTATACTATCTATTAAAACAAAAACAAACTTTAACAATAAAAAAAATTCATGTTATTTTATTTTTAAATAATACAAACCTCTTAAAACACGCTTTAAAAAACTATACTCGACAAGATTATGAAAACAAATATTTTGTAATCATTCATAGTTGTGAAAAAGATGAAATAAGTGAAAAAATTAAAGATCAATTAAATCCAAATAACTATTGCCTAATTAAATCAACAAAAAAAAATGCTTTATCACTAGTCAATGATTACATTGAAAAAAAAATTCTTGCAGATGAAATTATTGCTTATTTTAATGAAAATGATTTTTATTTTAAAAGCTATCTAACAGAGCAATCTTCTGTCTTAAATGCCTTACCTAATCATAAAATACATAAAGAACCTTTTTTAAAATATATAAAAAAAAGAAACTCATTTGTATACTTAAAAAACCATAAACAACTACACCTATCTAAACAACTCAACAATAATACTTTGTGTTTAACAAAAAAGATTTGGTTAGAAAAAAGAAAGCATTCTTTTAAAGAAAATGTCTTCTTCTCAACAAGTGCTTTCAACTATATTAAAAACTTTCAACTTGATAGCCAAAATCAAATACTTTTAGATAGTATTCCACGATTTATATAAGCTAAAACCCCAGCTAACTTTTCATTAGCCAATCAACCATTGCTTCAATCCCGTCTTTGTTGTTGTATTTAGCTTTATATCCAGTAGATTTAATTTTTTCAGCTTTGAAATAAGTTTGAGTACATAGTTTTTTTATCCTTTGAGTTGAAACACCAAAATCTTTTTTTGTTAGAATTGTTAATAGATCAAACGGAATAGCTAAACAATACACCAACCAAAGAGGGACATTAACCAGCTTTATATCAAGCTTACCAGCTATTGTTTGTGAAATTTCTCTTGATGTCATTTGTTTGTCATCCGCATAATTAAAAATAAACAGATCTTCTTCTAAATCTCTTAAAACAAACATACAGGCTGAAACTAAATTTTTCACATAACAAATTGATTTAATATTATTCATTGCGCCAACATAAAAAAACTTTTTTTTCTTTATTTGTTGAATCAACTTATACATGTTTGCAACATTTTTTTCACCATATACGACCGCTGGTCTCACAATCACAGTTTTAATGCTTGTATTTTTTTTCCAATCTAAAACAACTTGTTCCGCTTGTAGTTTTGACTTCCCATAATGATTAACAGGATTTTTTTCATCTTCTTCTGACCTTGCTAAACTAGCCTCTCCATAAATGGCTACTGAAGAAAAAAAAGTAAATGTTTTGGTATTTTTTTCATTTAAAGCATCTAAAACATTTTTTGTTCCGTCTACATTGGTTTTATAATAAGCTTCAGGTTCAACACCAAAATCTTTATGCTCAGCCGCTAAAAGAATAACATCATCAAACGTTTGATTTTTTTCAAAAAATTTAAACACTTGATCTTTTTCTCTAATATCTAAAAAACTATAGTGTTTATATTTTTGATCCAGCTCAGGTTGCTCTAGGTCTGCTATATGAATATCACAATCGGACAACTCCATTGAAAAATGCTTACCAATAAAACCACTCCCACCAATCAATAAAACTTTTCTTTTCATGGCACTATCACCTTATCAATAATATTATTTTGAAAGTTTAAAGCCAAGGCCTCTCTTGCATAGCATTTTAATGTTTCTTTGTTAAAAGCAATATCATTTTTAAAATTATAACTTTGAATTTTACTTTTAAGCATTTCATAACCTTGTTCAAAGTTTAATATTAAATCATTTAAATTTAACTCTTTCATTAAAGCTGCACCTTCACCTTTTCCGTAATATATGCATGGGGTGTTGCAGGCAATATATTCAAAAAGCTTTACCGGCAGCATACTCTCTGTAATAGGCATATTATCTTTATGCTTCACTATTCCCATATCCAATGCATTCATTGCATAAGGAACATCTTCATAATCAATTGAATCAAGAAGTTTCAAGTTGTTTAACTTGGCTTGATTGATTTTATACTCCAAATCATTTTTTTGAGATCCTTCACCCATAAGAACAAAGTTTATATCTTTAAAGTCTTTAGCAAGACTTAAAAAAACATCAAAATCATAATAGAAAGCTAAGTTACCAATGTATCCAACAGAGATATGATTTTTTCCAAATAGCTTTTTAAACTCTAAAATTTTTTTATCATCAGAGTTAATTGGCTTAAACATCTCAGCATTGTAGCCATTAGCAATGACTTTAATTTTTTCTGATGGAACGTTGTAGGATGCAACTATTTTTTTCTTTTGGACTTCCGTAGTGACACTGATAATTTTTGCGCTTTTATAGGCAAAGGCACTTAAAGATTTTAGAATTCTTATTATATATTTATTGATAGCCACACCAGATTCAATAATAGCTTCCGGCCATAAATCTCTAACATCAAGAATAAATGGAACCTTATAATACTTTGCCGTCAGTACTCCACTAAGTGATGTTAGCAGTTGTGGTGATGTGGCAATAACAAGCGTAGGCTTTTTTTTATAAAACAATATATTTAAGAATGTTGAGAGACAAAAAATAATGTAAGCTATTGAACGTTTCAAAAAACCACTGTTTTCAGCAAGTAATGTAAATACTCGATGTACTGTAAATTTAAAACTATCTGTATCTGTAGCTTTTGGAAACTTTAAACGATAGCCTTTATAAGGTCTACCAAAAGGATAATTGGGAACATTGGTAAAAACATCAATATTGTATTTTTTAGACCATGTTTTTACAAACTCAAAGGCTCTTACTGCGCCAGCACCTCTTTCAGGGTAAAAATATGAGCTTATAAAAAAAATGTTCTTTTTCATACGGATAACTAAATGCAAGAAAGCTATTTTAATTAACCAATACGATAGTAATTAAATTCGCTTAGCTGCTTTACATCATATAAATTTCTACCATCAAATAAGGTGGGTGTTTTCATCACAGATGCAATCCTAGAAAAGTCTGGACTTCTAAATTCATTCCACTCTGTTAAGACACATAAAGCATCCGCTCCTTCAATTGCGGTGTACATATCTTCATGAACAGTAACATCTGATCCATAATGTTGATTTGTGTTTTGATTTGCTTCTGGATCATAACTGTGAATATCTGCTCCTAGAGCAATCAACTTATCCATAACATGCAAAGAAGGTGACTCTCTGATATCATCGGTTTTTGCTTTAAATGCTACACCCCACACAGCTATCTTTTTACCTTTTAAGCTCTCTTTACCACCAAAATGTTCAGTGATTTTACTAACATAATTATCTTTTTGTTTTTCATTGGCTTGTAAAGTTGCAGTCAGCAGGTCGGGTTGCATACCATGTTCTTTTGCTAAAAACTCTAAAGCTCTTACATCTTTAGGAAAACATGAACCACCAAATCCAATACTGGGATACAAATACTGCATGCCAATACGGTTGTCTGTTCCCATGGCTATGCGAACATCTTGAATATCAGCCCCAACATTTTCACAAATACGAGACATTTCGTTGATAAAAGATATTCTACAAGCTAGCAGCGAGTTTGCTCCATATTTTGCCATTTCTGCAGATCGACGTTTCATACTAAGAATGGGTTTTCCAGATCTAACAAAGCTTTCATACAGTTTTGTTAATGTTTCCTTAGCTCTAGCATTCTCAGTTCCTATAACAACTCTGTCAGGGTACATGCAATCTTGAACAGCAGATCCTTCACGCAAAAACTCTGGATTAGAGACCACTACAATATCATCTCTACCTTCATTTCTAACAATTTTTTCAACTTCATCACCTGTGCCTACAGGAACCGTGCTCTTGGTAATTAAGATCAAATCTTTAGGTGCATGTTTTGCTATATCTCTTGCAGCACCATAAACATATTCTAAATTTGCTGAGCCATTGTCAGAGGAAGGGGTTCCAACGCAAATAAGAGCGATTTGTGCATTGGCAAAGGCCTCATCTGCATTTGTAGTGAATTTTAACTTTCCTTGTTTGCTATTCTTTTCAACCAAATCTTCTAATCCTGGTTCAAAGAATGGAACCTTTGCTTGTTTTAACTGTTCTATTTTAGATTGGTCTAAATCAAGACACATCACCTGATTGCCTGTCTCAGCAAAACATGTCCCTGTGACCAAACCTACGTAACCTGTACCCACAACTGCTATTTTCATACAGTTCTTATAAACAGACTTAAACTAAATATCCAGAAATATTGCTTTAGGCAGTAAATCAACTCAGATGTATTTTGTACCAGGCATATGCCTGTGCCAACCTTCTTTTAAACTTATTTCAGGCTTCCAAGCTAAATATTTCTTAGTTTTATCAATATTGGCTACAGAATGTCGGACATCCCTCTGTCGCTTACTTTTTAATTCAGGAATCTTTGAGCATTCCACAAAATCAAGTATTTGACCGCCATCAACATAGAAATGGACTGTTTATTTTTAATCACTGCTATAAAAAAATTTGGAATTACTGCTGCATATTGTAAATCTACACTCTGCCTTTGACCAAATGCGAGCCAATAAAAACATTGCTTAACAAATTAAACCATTTTTAATTGCTTCATCAAAATAAAAGTGACAATTGTCATGACTTTGTAAAGCTGATGCTGGCCAGTTTTCTGATGGTTTATTCATGAGTGTGTGTTGAACAGCTTTAATTTTTTCCTTTCCAAAAGCAAGTACAATAATTTTTTTTGCCGCCAAAATGGTTGATATCCCCATAGTTACCGCTTGTTTTGGTTTTTCAATATCAGGGTCCAATAGTTCTTGATTGGCTTTAAGTGTTTGTTGACTTAAATTAACCAAATGACACTGACTATTAAAGGGTGTTCCCGGCTCATTAAACGCAATGTGGGCATTGGTCCCTAAACCAAGAATCACTAAATCAAGTCCACCTCTGTCTTGAATCATTTGTTCTTTGGCAATAATTTGATCCTGCATCTTAGAACTAGCCCCATCCCAAAAACTGTATTGCTCAGGTGTTAATCCTAAAGGCTTAATAACATGTTGCTTTAAAAAATATGCAAAAGAATATGGGTTTGAAGGTTCGTAGCCAACATACTCATCCAAATTTAAAAAAAAACATTCTTTGATAAGTGCTGGCTTAGTTTCTAAGTTTTTGATTAAGTTACGGTAAAATATTACCGGTGTTCTACCCGTGGCCAAAACAATATTTATGCTTTTTTTTTGCTCTGCTAACCATAAAAAAACATCTTGTGCTGCAGTACTGGCCGCCTGTTCAGGGGTATCGTAAAATTTTATATTTTGTAAAATCATTGTAGATCAACCAATTTATTTTTAATAGATTCTAAATAATCTGCAACAATGCTTACACAATACTTTGAGATATCAAAATTGTTTTGATTAATAACAGACGATAAATCAAGCGCATAGCTTTGATGTGTATACAAATTACCCTTGTCTGACTCAAAAAAAGTTGCATTACCTAGCTTTCTTCCTATTGTCCCCAAATCATAGCGTTTTTGACTACCTATATTTTGCGAGTAAAAACAATCAAGCAATTGCATTTGTAAATCGTCCCCTTCATTTTCTCCCAAAACATATTTGTATTGTCTTGGAAGCCAATCTAAACTGCCCCATACTTCACAAGCATAAAAACCTTTTAGCCATGACTTATCATTTATCATTTGTAATGCTTGCAAGCACGCACGCAATGTACACCGATGGGTTTTATGGTCATCAAAAGGACTATGGGTATAAATATAGTCAGGTTTAAAAAACTCTATTAATGCCTTAAGATCATTTACAAAAACTTCATCACCTTTTTTTAAAACTTCACTTTCAAGATTAAAGTGAATTAAGCCACTGTAATTACCTATCTGTGCTGCTTTTTCTTGCTCTTCTTTTCTTATCTTAACAATCTCATCTTTACTCTTTTCTTTAAACTCCCCATAGGCAGGTGCACCAGAACCATTGCTACAAATAATGGCTGCAAAATGTTTGTCATTATTTTGATAACACTGATGTATGGCGTTGAAAGCAAAGATTTCCACATCATCAGGATGGGCTCCAATCGCTAAATGGCTTATTTTCTTTCCTGCTTGAGGAAAGTTGTAAGTTAAAACAGTACTTTGAATAGCTACAGATTTATTTTCCATCTTTATCAATATAACTTTTTTCAAAAGCGTTGATTGCTTTATTGAGCTCTGAATAAGACGCTTGATCCAATGATTGCTTACATTGCATAGCATAAACCGATATTTTATGCAGCTGGTTTAAAAACTTATTGCGCTTGGCATCCGGCCAATCCATTTTTATTCTTTGAATTAGAAAGTACTCATTGACTATTTTTTGAATCTCACTTGCATGTTGCTCTTTGGTCATAATCCAACGAACGATTTGATTGTAATTGGTTTTATTAGCCTGCTTCTCTGCTTGTAACTCAGTAATCATTTTTCTTGCTTTTTCTATTGTCATGGCATGCTCTTGCATTAAATGTATCCTTGCATGATCATCATAAATACCACAAGGCACTTGACAGTGTGCTTGAGCACTTGAAAAACTCATATAAATTGCAGATATAAAAAACAAAACTGTTAATAATTTTTTCATTGTCTTCCTTTTATGAAGTGATATGAACAACTCTTAAATTGCTCATGATTCGTTATTTTTACTTTATATGCATCTTTTTTATCTGTTCTTGTCACACAGTCAACCCATATTTTGATTCAAAGAAAAAACATCATTCCGTCAATGGTTTTAAAAACACACACGCTCCTCCTGATCAATCTCTTTTTCAACTTTTACAGTGGTGGCTAAAACATAGACAAATTATTGCCGGCTTAAAACATGAAAAAGTTGATGTAAAGCCAGTTTTACCTAAAACTTTAATTCACAATGACCCTTCTACTGCTCAAATTACTTGGTTAGGACACTCTACAATTTTATTGCAACTCAAAGGCTTTAATATTCTATTTGACCCTATTTTTTCAAATCGGGCTTCACCTTTTTCTTTCTTAGGCCCTAGAAGAAAATCAAAACTTCCCATCAAACTCGAAAAGCTGCCTAATATAGATTATATTATTCTGTCACATGATCACTATGACCATCTTGATCCTCAAGCCATTGCAAAAATTGTTGCTCTTAATCCTGACGTACAAATTTTAACACCTTTGGCCTATAAAAAGTGGTTTGAAAAAATGAACATTTACAATGTTTTTGAACTCGACTGGTGGGATGAACTGGATAACGATAAAATAACCTTCCACCTAACACCTGCTCAGCATTGGTGTAGACGAACCCTATTTGATAAAAACGAACGCCTTTGGGGTTCATGGTTAATTGAAACCGAGGGTTTTAAATTTTATTTTGCTGGCGACAGTGGCTACGGCGACCATTACAAAACGATTAATAAGAAATTTGGTCCAATAGATTTCTCGGCCATACCCATTGGTTCATATTTACCCAACTGGATCATGAAATTTCAGCATATGAAACCCATGGAGGCTGCTAAGGCTCACATTGATTTAGCTTCAAAGTTTTCTTTGGGTATTCATTGGGGTACGTTTATTCTATCCGACGAAGCTTTACACCAACCCAAAGAAGACTTGATATTGGCCGTTAATCAACTTAAGCCCAAAATGCCATTTAAAACCATTGCCATTGGTGAGAGCCTAAAAGTCAAATTAAGACCCTAATACAACCCACTTAAAGGTAATCATTTTATTCCTCTGAGCTATATTGCCTCAGTTATTGCAAAATAAATGCGGCTAGGAAATCTAGACAATCTTAAGATTTGGGCTATACTCCCAACATGCAAAATACGCTTAAAACCACTGTTTTAATGGCATTATTGGTTGTCGTTTTTGCTTACTTAGGCAAATTACTCGGGGGTCAACAAGGTATGATTCTTGGTTTGATTTTTGCTGCTGTAAGCAATTTTTTCTCATACTGGTTTTCAGATAAAATGGTTTTAAAAATGTACAAAGCCAAAGAAGTTAATGAAACCTCTGCGCCTGAACTGTACAGTATGGTTCGTGGCTTAACCATGAATGCCAACATCCCCATGCCCAAAGTTTATATCATCCAAAACCCCACACCCAATGCCTTTGCAACTGGCAGAAACCCTGAGCATGCTGCAGTTGCCGTAACAACAGGGATTTTAAACTTACTGGATCATGATGAACTTTCTGGTGTTATTGGCCATGAGTTAACTCACATAGCCAACAGAGATATTTTGGTTCAGACCATTGCCGCTACTTTTGCTGGAGCAATTTCTATATTAGCCAGCATCGCAAGATGGGGAGCAATGTTAGGTGGCGGAAGAAGTCGTGATGGAGAAAACTCTAATCCTTTAGCTTTAATAGCTGCTATGATTTTTGCGCCTATGGCAGCCATGCTTATTCAAATGGCTATTTCTAGATCAAGAGAATATGGTGCCGATAAAGGTGGTGCAAAAATTTGTGGCAACCCTTTATATTTGGCAAGAGCTTTACAAAAGTTAGAACTGGGAGCTCAGCATTATCCAATGGATGATGCCACACCTGAAACCGCACATATGTTTATTATCAACCCTATAAGCGGTTTAAAGGGCATTAAAAATCTTTTTAGAACTCATCCTATTACCGCCGAAAGAATTAAAAGACTAGAAGCTATGGCTCAAAACCCAAGCTTAATGAACGGATGAGCCAAAACATAAAAAACTATGGTATTCATTGGTTTAGAAGAGACCTAAGAATAGCAGGTAATCCGGCTTTACAAGAAAACTGGAAAAAAAATGATGGCCGAGTTGTTGGTTTATTTTGTTTTGATAAAAAATTTCTCAGTAGAAATGATTTTTCTATTAACCGTTTTCAGTTTTTTATTGAAACATTAAAATCACTCAAACAAGAACTTCTTGCTGCTGGAAGTGATCTTCTTTTTCTTGACCAAGGCCCATTTGAATCATTTGAAAGTTTGTTTGAACAGTTTAATGCTCAAAATATACCACGCCCCACTTTATTTACTTGGAATAATGACTATGAACCTTTTGCTATAAAAAGGGATCAAAGCATTAAACAACTTTTAGACACTTGGGATATCTCACAATTTTCTTGTAATGATCACCTTTTAATTGAGCCAGAGTTGGTGACAAAAAAAGGAAGTGATGATGAGTATTATCAAGTTTTCACTCCTTTTTCTAGGCAATGGCTAGATGTCTTTAAAACAGAACCTATTCAAAGACGTATCAAACAACAAGAGCATACTTTTAACTATTTGGACGCTTTAAAAGACAATAAATCAAAGAAGATTTTTTCATTAACATGGGAGAACCTTTGTGGAAAAAAATTAAAGCTACAAGACAGTTTAAATACCTATGATCAGTCCAATAAAAAGAAAACAACGGTTCCAATACCAAAAGCAGGTTCTCTTTATGCCTATAAATGTTTAGAAAATTTTTCCAGCAAACTTAATTCATATAAAGATAAACGAGATACTCCTTCAATAGATGGCACCTCACAATTTTCATTTTTTCTTAAAAACGGATCTTTAACCATTGCTCAAATTATTGCCTACTTTAAACTTAAAGCTTTTGACCCCAAAAATAAAAACCAGAAAGACACTTTTTTCAATGAATTGATTTGGCGAGAATTTTATTATCACATTTTATATCACCACCCTCATGTTGAAAAAGAAGCCTTTAAACCCGAATACAATCAAATTCAATGGAAAAACAATGAACGGTGGTTTGAAGCTTGGAAAAACGGAGAAACCGGTTTTCCTATTGTTGATGCCGCCATGTTACAACTTAAAACAACGGGTTGGATGCACAATCGTTGTCGAATGATTGTGGCATCATTTTTATGTAAAGATTTATTGATTGATTGGCGCTGGGGAGAAAAATACTTTATGGAAACCTTACTTGATGGAGATTTAGCGCCAAACAATGGTGGCTGGCAATGGTCTGCTTCAACAGGTTGCGATGCCCAACCGTACTTTAGAATTTTTAATCCTTGGTCACAATCTAAAAAATTTGACCCAGAAGGATTGTATATAAAAAACTTTTTGCCCAAACTCAAAGATATTGATGCAGGGCTGCTTCATGATGAACGTAAAGTTTCAGAACATTATATGACTCCCATTGTTAATCATAAAACACAAAGAGAAAGAGCTTTAAAGATGTACAAGGAAATAAATAATGCTTAGTTTTTCTGTATCTGATTATTTTTACATTCAACTTTTTTCATCACTTTTTATGACAGGGCTTATTTGGTTTGTTCAAATTGTTCACTACCCTCTTTTTGCATACATTGAGCCCAGTCATTTCCCTCATTATGCAAAAAAACATCAAAGACTAACATCTTGGGTTGTGGGACCTGTCATGTTGTTAGAGGTGTTCTCAGCAATGATTTTGACCGTAAAGTACAATGTTTTATGGCTTAATATTCTTTTGATTATGGGCATTTGGTTGTCTACTGCTTTTCTGCAAATTCCTTTACATGGGCAACTTAGCCATCATTATGATATCAATAATATTCACTCTTTGACTAACGGCAATTGGATAAGAACCATTCTTTGGACTGTAAAATCAATTGTATTACTATTTGCTATTGTTGACTTTATTTAAAATATTTCACACTTGATGAGTTTTTAACTATATTGCATGCCATGAATAAAACAGTGATCATAACAGGTGCCTCAAGTGGCTTTGGCTACGAAACCGCTAAAAAACTGCATCATGAGGGATACACTCTCATCTTAGGTGCCCGACGAACAGAAAAACTTAAACACCTGCAACTTCTCTTAGGTGAGGAAAGATGTTTTGTTCATCAACTTGATGTCCAAGATACGCAGAGTGTACAGAACTTTAAAGATTTTACGGATTCAAAAAAACTTCAGATCAGTGGACTGATAAACAATGCCGGCCTTGCCCTTGGGAAGGATAGCTTGGTGGATTCTGATGAAAAAGATATTTTAACCATGTTGGACACCAATGTTCTTGGCATATTTCGTATGTGTAAAAGTTTCATCCCAATTCTACAAGAAACAGCATACTCACAGATCATTAACATAGGTTCAATTGCAGGGCATGAAGCTTACCCAAAAGGTGCTGGTTATTGTGCTTCTAAATTTGCGGTCAAGGCTTTAACTCAATCGCTAAGACAAGAGCTGCTTACAAAAAAAATTAAAGTCAGTTCCATTGATCCTGGTTTAGCCAACACAGAATTTAGTATTGTTAGACATAAAGGCAACCAAAATTTAGCAGATGCCACATACAATAACATAAGCCCTTTACATGCAAAAGACATTGCTGATGCTGTTTATTTTGTATTGAGTCGCCCAAAACATGTCAACATCGATCAAATGCTTATTATGCCAAGCCAACAAGCCAATGCCCATATGCTTGATCGCAGTGGAGAAATTGAATAACTATTGCTTATAAGATGATTTTTCAATCATTTTAATTTATGACTGTTGTATGTTTGCCATACAATACAACGAACTTGGCTCAAGTGATGTTTTAAACTATACCCAAGTCAATAAACCTTCTCCCAAAGACGGTGAAGTTTTAATCGAGCTTAAAGCGGCTTCGTTAAACCATTTAGATTTGCACTTTAGACGTGGCTTACCAGGCATGAAAAGCCCCCTTCCACATATTCCTGGTTCTGACGGAGCAGGTATTGTTGTTCAAAATGGATCTTTGGCCAGTAAATTTAATAAGGGAGATCGAGTCCTTATTAATCCCGGGATGCCCTGTGGAATTTGTGATCGTTGTAAAAATAAACAAGAAAACCTTTGTCATCAGTACCGTCTTTTTGGTCGAGAAAACAATGGTACCTATGCTCAATACACTTGCGTACCAGAACAAAACTTACTACCTATTCCAAGTGGAGTTGATTTTTATTCAGCGTCTGCCTTTGCACTTACTTACCTTACAGCTTGGAGTATGCTGATGGGTAAAGCGCAATTAAAACCCAAACAAACTGTTCTTGTTATGGGAGCTGGTTCAGGTGTTAGTTGCGCAGCCATACAAATAGCAAAATTTTTCAAATGCACTGTTTTTACAACGGCTAGCACCCAAGAAAAAAGACAAAAAGCAAAGGACCTACTACAGGTTGATGAATGCATTGATTACACCAAAGTTGCCATTGACAAAGAAATCCGATCATTAACTGACAAACAAGGTGTTGATGTCATCATAGACCATGTTGGTGGTGAACAATGGGTACCTTTATTAAAATCCGCGCGCAATGGTGGAAAAATTATAAGTTGTGGCGCCACTGCTGGTTTTGATCCAAAAACTGACCTTAGACATATTTTTTATAGACAAGTACAAATTTTAGGCTCAACCATGGGGACTTGGCAAGAAATGCAAGACGTTTATCAACACTTTATTGCCGGACATCTAAAACCAATCATTGATTCTGTTTTTCCTTTAAAAGATGCTGCAAAGGCACAAGACAAAATGGAAAACAGACAAAGTTTTGGAAAAATAGTTTTAGATATTCCCTATTAAAATCTCAAAAGGTACGGCCTTACTTTTGAGATCTTTTTTATTACCTTCCTAAAAGTAAGGCCGTACCTTTTGAGATAAATTACCCTCAAAGGCTAGCACTTGGGCACAAAGGCGCCAACTCACACTGTCCACATAATGGACGCTGTGCTTTACATACTCTTCTACCATGCAGAATGAGCCAGTGAGAAAAAATGGTCCAATCCTTTTGTGGCACCAACTTCATTAAATCTTTTTCAACCTTAATAGGATCTTTTTCTTTTGTAAAACCAAAGCGTCGACTTAGTCGCCCAACATGCGTATCAACAACAACACCTTCATTGATATTAAATGCATTTCCTAAAATCACATTTGCAGTTTTTCTACCTACCCCTTTTAGTTTGATCAATGCTTGCATGGTTTTGGGGACTTGACCCTTGTATTTTTCAACTAAAATTTGTGATGTTTCTAAAATTGATTTTGCTTTATTTCTAAAAAAGCCTGTGGTTCTAATTAAATCTTCTATGCTCTCTAATGGTGCTTTTGCCATAGCAAAAGCGTCAGGATAAGCCTTAAATAAAGCCGGTGTCACTTTATTAACTCTGACATCTGTACATTGAGCCGAAAGTATTGTTGCAATTAACAACTGAAACGGGCCATCGTGATCTAATTCACATTTTGGGTCGGGGTAAAGTTTGTTCAATTGTTTTAATATTTTTTTATGCTTATCTGGCATACTTCAAAGACCCCATATTTAGTAAAGGACTTAACTTTTCTAAAGGTAAGGTGTTGATTACATTTTTTTTAGTCAGGCCACCTTTTCTAGCAACATTAACCCCATAAAATGTATGCGATAAACCATCTATACTATGTGCGTCCGGATTTACAACCAGTTTAACTTTGTGTTTTATGGCTAGAGGTATGTAGCGCCAATCTAAATCTAAACGTTTAGGGTTGGCATTGATTTCAATAAATTTACCCAATTCACCCGCTTTTTTAAAAATAGCTTCTAAGTTAATTTTAAAACTATCTCTTCCGAGCAGCACTCTACCCGTTGGGTGCCCTAACATTGTGCAATATGGGTTTTCCAAAGCTTTTAAACATCTTTGTGTCATAAGATCTTCACTTTGATTCATGTATGCATGCACTGAAGCAATAACAAAATCAAGTTGTTTTAAAACAGAATCTGGATAGTCGAGCTGCCCATCTGGCAATATATCAGACTCAATCCCATGTAGAATATGAATTTGAGGATATTTCTTACGCAGGGTTTTGATTTCTTGTGCTTGTTGTTTGATGGTGTCCAAATTTAAACCACGTGCATAAAATGCGGTTTGACTGTGTTCAGAAATCCCAATGTATTGATACCCTAACTCTATTGATCTTTTAACCATTTCTTCTAGAGTGTTTTTTCCATCACTGTAGGTGCTATGCATATGAAATACGCCTTGAATATCAGTACTTTCAAGCAATGAACCTGGTGCGGGTGTATTGTTTATTTTTATATACTCTTTTTTACTTTCTCTGAGCTCAGGTAAACAATACTCAACTTTCATGGCTTTAAACACAGATTCTTCGGTTTCATGCTGATGTTCAAGTACATCTAACTGTTTAGTACAAATTTCTTGAATAAAAGCTTGTGATCCAGTGCTTTTAAATAAAACGCTACCATAGTTCTGTTTTGTGCAGGGGTACAACACAACAGGTATATTTTGATAGTTTGCGTAGATCTTATCTTTATCCATAGCATCCTTGGATAGTATAAGATTATCTATATTGTCTATTTTGGGTTTACTCTTTTGGGTTAATATCAACAATTCAATGGATGCGGCAACTTCCATACAACGTCTTAATTCACCGGTAATAACAACATCCTGAACTTCAGGCATTGTTTTGAGTTGCATAACCAGTTCTTTGGCTTTTTCACATAAAAAAGCATAGGTATATAGATTGTTAGTACTTTTTAAAAAATTTAATTGTTCTAATATTTTGGTTTGAGTTTTTTCTCCAAAACCATCCAGTTTAACCAACAAGCCTTCATAACATGCATATTCTAAATCTGCTAGGCTGGTAACACTCAACTCTGTGTAAAGTTTTAAAATCTTTTTACTGCCCAAACCTTTAATTTTTTTTAACTGATACAAATTCTCAGGATATTTTTTTAACAAACTTTGTAAAACTGTACTTTTATTGCCTTCACTTAACTCCAATATATCTGCGCTTAAGCCTTTGCCAATACCATCAATATCCGTAAAGTTTTGTTGTTCAAGGTAAGGATAAAATTCATTGGCCATTTCATCAATGATATTAATGGCTTTTTCATAAGCTCTTACTTTAAAAACATTGGCCCCATCTAATTTTAAGAAAAAAACCGTTTGCTTTAAGTGTTCAACAATATAATGGGCTATTTTTTTATATTTTTTTTCTGACATTATCAAAAGCACCCTAGCAATTGTTATTGACTGTGTTCAGCATCTAATTTTAATTTTTCTGCCAACTCTTGACCAAGGTATTTCTCAATTGCATAGCGGACCAAATACAATAAAGGAATTAAAGCCACCGCAGCACACATTTTATAAATATAATTGACAGTACCTACCGCCATAAACAAATTGTGTGACCATTGTTGTGGACCCAAAACAAAGGCAATATATAAGATTAAAAAACTATCTACCAGTTGAGATACAGCCGTAGAAGCGGTTGCTCTTAACCAGATCATTTTTTCTCCTAGCATATCTCTGATTTTTTTAAAAATAGTTGCATCAAGCAACTGGCCCACAATAAAGGCAATCATGGATGCAATAATTATCCTATTGCTCTGACCAAAAACAACCGCAAAGGATTGTTGCATATCTATGCCTTGTTCTGAAAAAATATTTTGCCACCATTCTGCTGGTGCCAAGTTAATGGCCCAAGAGACCATAATAAAAGCATATAAAATCAAAGCAACCGTTAAATAAGATAGGAAGCGCACTGCTTTTTTACCATAATATTCATTGATAATGTCTGTCATAATGAATACAACCGGCCATAAAATGGTTCCTGCAGAAAACGACAGTGTTCCTGTTTCAGACAGTATGCTCCAATTAAACTTTGCAATACCCACACTATCTTCAAAGGAAAAGATTTTAACTCCAACAAATTCTGCCACTAGAGTATTACAGATAAAAAAACCGCCCAAAATCAACAAAAGTCTTTTTGATCGATCCAACAAGATATGTGAATAATTCATGGCGATGGTGTATCATTAAGTCTAGCTTTGGAACAAGGAATTTTAAAACAAAATGGGGTGTTTTACCCACAAAAGTCTAAGAAACTGATCCCTGCATTGATTGGGTCAGTTGCTTTGCATGTGCTTTTAATGCTATTTTTTGCTTATAATGCTGATAATTTAATTCAAAGCCAAGAAAGCTTACCTTTAACTGATAAAGTGGAACTTATCCAAAAAGAGCAGTTATCCCAACAAATTGTAGAGCTCTTACAACCTGAAACATTAAAACCTAATAAAGACAGTAAGTATCTCAGTGACAGAAACACTTTTACAGAAAAGGAAGTGCGCCAAATTGAAGTTCAAAAAGCCCCAAAAAACACACAAAAAAGCAAACAAGAACAAAATGTAAAAAAGAAATACAATTTTTCTTTATCCCCTCAATACATTCTCAATGATATACGTAATCAAGAAAGCACCCAAAATGCTCCACAAAATTACTTGCCGGATATTGATATTGGTAATGAAACTTTACTCAATGCACAAAAATTCAAATATGCTTCTTTTTTTATAAGAATGAAACAGCAACTGGAAAATGTTTGGTCTCCTAGACCCATTGTTTTTCAACAAAATCTCAATGGAAAGTTTTACAGTACAAAACTGAGTATTCGCTTAGATCAAAATGGCTACTTATTGTCCGTTAAAATAGTAGACTCCTCTGGAAGTCCATTTTTAGACGAAGAAGCCATACGGTCAGTTCAAAAAGCAGCTCCTTTTATGAACCCCCCTTCGCAGTTACTTGATCAAAATCAGCAACTGTATATTCCAAGCTGGAGCTTTATTATTTCAAAATATTAGCTTTTACTATTATTTAAGCTTGAACTTTTTACTACATTCACTATGTTATGCTCTTATGTTTGTCCCCAATTTAGAGCATGCTCAACAATGTTACCAGCAGTTTTCATCCCCTACTTTTTTAACCGAGGAAAAAAACCTTCAGCACCGACTTAAACAGTTAAAAACAAGTTTTCCGTCTTCAACTAAGTTTTATTATGCCATCAAAGCCAATTACAATCCTTATATTGTTTCTTTACTTAAACAAGAAGGGCTTGACGGTATTGATACTGTCTCACCCTATGAAATTAAACTCGCCAAAAAATTAGGCTTTGATCATTCGCAAATTGTATTCACTGGTTGTGCCAGTGATACACATGAATTACAAGCCGTAAAAAATGAAGGTGTTTTGCTTAATCTTGGCTCTTTATCCGAGTTATCTTCCTACGTAAAATTATTTCCCAATAGTGACCTTTCCCTAAGAATCAACCCTGGCATGGGTGATGGTGAAAATGATAAGGTTATCACGGCAGGAGAAGATGCAAAGTTTGGTATTTTACAACAGGATTTAAACACTGCTTTTGAGCTGTGTAAAAAAAATAACATAACTATTGTTGGATTGCACATGCACTTGGGTTCAGGCTTGTATCAAAGTGACATTTTTGCAAAAGCCTTAAACCATATGTTTTCTCTTGCCAAAACATTACCTAGTTTAAAATTTGTTGATCTTGGTGGCGGCTTTGGTGTGCGCCATCAATTACAACAAAAACAAATTGATTTAAATAGTTTTTCTGAGGTTTTACAACAGCAGTTGGCACATCATAAGCTTAACCACCTTGAGATTCGTTTTGAACCCGGTAAATTTCTTGTTGCTGAATCTACTGCTTTGATTTGCAAAGTTAATGTTGTAAAAAATTTACCAAACAAGCAGTGCTTAATAATGGATTCTGGTTTTAATCATTTGGTCAGGCCATCTTTTTACCAGTCCTATCATGAAATCATTAACCTAAGCCGACCTCATGAAAACTGTGTTCCAACAAAAATAGAAGGTTATCTCTGTGAATCTGGTGATGAGTTTCATCCCAATTTAAACTTTCCAAAATCACAGGAAGGAGACTATCTTGCTATTCTTTCTAGTGGTGCCTATGGCAGCAGCATGAGTTCTTTGTATAATTTTAGACCTTATGCAGCTGAGGCTATGATCACTGATAATGGTACACTAAAAGCATGTAGACAACCTGAAAATTTTGAAAAAATTTGGGATGGAATGGGATGGCTTTGGTAAAAAAACTCTTTACATATTATTTAAATTCTAAACACTTAATAATATCATCAATGTCGTGTTCTTGAACATTAAGAAACCATTGCATGTCAGGGTATACAACCACTGCGACGCCTTCTGAGCAGCGACCTAAGCAACCTGATTTATTAATTCGTATCTTTTTATCAGTTTTAATATTTCTAAGTTTTTGTTTTAACGTATTGAGAATAGTTTCTGACCCCTTACTTAGGCAGCATCCTTCAGGGTGACCCTCTGGCCTTTGATTCATACAAACAAATACATGTTGGTCAAAATACTTTTTATCTCTCACATTGATGTATTTAGCAGCATCATTATTTTTTACCAACTTTTTTTCATATCCTCAAGTACGGAAATCATACATTTTAGTCATTAATTTTTAATATTACTCTCTATACGATGTTGAATTTGGCTAAATTATCCTGCATCATTTTTGCAAAGAATTCTGTTTATGAAATTATACAAACCTTCCGGACAAGCCCTTATTGAACAGATTATCATTGCCTGGCTTATTGTTAGTTCACTGCTTTTATTTCTTGATATTCCAAAAGTCATAAAAAAACATCTTTTGGCACAGCACTGGCAAGTTGAATCTTATTTAACTAAACCGATAAATGACAAAACTATAGATTCATCGGTTAAAATTGGAGGAAAACAACATGCCAAACAACCATAAAGTTTATATCCCAAAACCACATGAAAGCATGATTGCTATTAAGCTAACACCCTATTTTTTAAAGGCAAAAAAGCCAAAATCATTGCATTCAGTGACGGACATTTTAAAGAAAAAAAAGAAAAATAATCTGGGTCAAGGCATGACAGAGTATTTAATTATTGTTGCTTTAATTGCTGTTGGGTCAATTGCCATCATGAGAACACTTGGGGGATCATTACGTACAGGATTTGCCAAAATAACCATGGGTATTCAAGGAAAAGGTAATCCCTCAACTATTAGAGACCCTAAATTAAATAAAAGTCAGTATAAACGCAATGACATGTCTGATTTCACCAATGGTGCTATTGAATAGAGATTGACCAAAGCATCAATTCTTACTTGATTATTATGCCAATCAGGCCTAGGATCAAGTCATGAATTTGACGCAAATATTAATTTTTGCTTTGGCTGTTTTAGGGTTTGGAAGTCTAGCTCTGCTTGTTTTAATTTTTACACAAAAAAACAACTTAAAAAGCTTGGGTACACAACTAGACTATTTATCCAGACAAATCAGTGAAAACCGAGATACCACCACTCAAAAAGTTCAAGATATTTACTACCGTCTGGAAAATAAAGTGGATTCACATATGCACCATACATCCTCTGTTTTACAAAAAAGCTATGATAGTGTTAGTTCGCATTTAGAAAAAAATGCCTCTGTTTTTGGTGATTTAAAAGAAAAAATGGGCCGCATAGAAGAAACTGGAAAAGCCATCGCTTCTGTTGGAGAGGAAGTTTCAAAACTTCAACATTTATTTAGATCACCCAAGTTTCGGGGACACTTAGGTGAAAAAGGCTTAGAAGAAATTTTAAGTCATTTGCTCCCCAGCGCTCATTTTAAAATGCAGTACCGTTTCACATCTGGCGATATTGTTGACTCTGTTGTTTATCTGGCCAATAAAAAAATTGTCCCTATGGATGCAAAATTTCCATTAGAAAATTTTCAAAAAATGCATGTTGAAGATATCAGTGAAAGAGAAAAAGAAGCTCACCTTAAACAATTTGTTCGTGATATCAAAAGTCATATTGATAAAATTAGTCAAAAATACATAAGACCAGATGAAAACACTTTAGATTTTGCTCTCATGTTTCTTCCTGCTGAACAAATTTATTATGAAGCTTTCTTAAAAGACTACACTGATAGTAGTGGACAAACATTGCTTAATATAGCTTTACAAAAAAAAGTCATCCCTGTTTCACCCAATAGTCTCTATGCTTATTTACAAGCAATTTTACTTGGCTTGCGTGGTCTTCAAATTGAAGAAAGAGCTCAAGAAATATTATCCTATATCAATAAGTTTAAACTCGATGTTGATCAATTAGAAATTGAGTTAGAAAAACTTGGCAAACACTTAAATCATGCTGGATCGGCTTATGATAAAACCTATAAAAAACTTAAACAATCTCAAAATAAAATTGAATTTATGGAAAACATGCCGTTAAATTCTGGTGAAAAAGACAAACCCTTAATTAACAGTTAAATGTTTTTCTGGGTCTAAGGCTGTTTTTTGCATACGGATCTCAAAATGATAAAAAGATGGTTGCTCGTTTTTAGTTTTTGCAATTATTTGCCCCTTATCAACTTGATCACCTTTTTTAACCATAAACTGCCCTAAATAGGCATACACAGTAAAAACAGCATGTCCATGCTGAACAATAATCATTTTTTCATATCCTTCCAGTGAAGCATCGGCATAAACAACCGTTCCTTTTTCTGATGCGTGTAAAGCTTGTCCTGATGGAGTTTGAACATCTATACCATTATGCATTTTTCCATTTTTTTTCCCAAAGTCAGTCGTGACTTTTCCTTGATAAGGCCATTGAAAACTAAATTTATTTTTTGAATACATCCGATTATTATTATTCTTAATTGAAATATTCTCATTCGATTGTTTTATTTTCTTCTGGCCAATTGTTTTTTGTTTTTGAATATTTTGTTCTATAAATTTTTGAACTTCTTTATTTTCTTTTACACCAGGAATTAATATTTTTTGTCCGGGATATATACGATTGACATGTAAACGTGGATTGGCTCTTCTTATTTCTTTTAAATTAACTTGATAGGCATGCGCTATTCTATAAGCTGTTTCGCCTTTTTCAACCGTATGAATAACACCACCTTTATTGTGGCAAGCCATACACAACAGTGAAAATATTATGTAATAAATGGAACGAACTTGCATGAGCCTAAGAAACGTTTTTTAATTTTATTATTTTCCTTTAAATAAATATACAATGCATGCTCATCTTTACCTTCATCAACAGGAGCAACCAATACAGCTCTATCTGCCAACTGAGAAAATAACTGTTGTGGAATTTTTTTTATTGCAGCTGTGATCATGACAGCTTCATACGGAGCAAACTCACTCCAACCTAAAGCGCCATTACCTGTTTTGACCAAAACTTTATAAAAGCCTAAGTCTTCAAGTCTTTTTTTTGCAACACTGGCCAGAGCATGAATTCTTTCAATTGAAAAAACAGGTATTCCTAAACGATCCAACACTGCTGCTTGATAGCCAGAACCAGTTCCAATCTCTAAAACCTTTTTGGGTGTATGCCCCAAAGTCTCCAACATAGCTTGAGTCATCAAAGCTACAATATAGGGCTGCGATATGGTTTGGTCATGACCTATGGGTAAAGCATTTTCGCCATATGCGTGTAAAGAAAATGCTTCCGGGACAAAATAATGTCTTGGGATAGAAGCCATTGCATTAATCACTTCCTGATTTGTAATTCCTTTGGGCACAACCCATTGTTCTATCATTTTACCCGCTTTAAAATGGGCCTCAGTCTGTTTTTGCATGGCTTTCTTGAAGAGTCTTTAAAAATTGATGATTGGTCATGTCTATTCGTATTGGAGAAATAGATATTTTGCCTTCTCTTATTGCATTTGAATCTGAACCAGGATCTTGATCAAATTCTAAAATATTTCCACCAATCCAATAGTATTTTTTACCTCTTGGATCAATTTTTTCTATGGTTGCACTTTCATATTGTTTATTACCTTGATAAGTAAATTCTATTTCTAACTCATCATTGTGCTGAACATTTGGAATATTAACATTGTACAAAGTATGTTTGGGTAAAGGATACTCTTCTAGCATTTTAACAACCCTTTTTGCAGCTCTTTGTGCTTGATCAAAGTATAAAACTTCATCTCTTTGATGAACTAAAGAAAAAGCAATGGATGGAATTCCCAATAAAACTCCTTCTAAAGCCGCTGATACAGTGCCTGAGTATGTAATATCGTTGCCTAAATTGGCTCCATGGTTGATTCCAGAAACAATAAGATCTGGATGATCATCTTTAAAAATTTCTAACATTGCCAAATATACACAGTCAGTAGGTGTTCCATCAACAGAATATCGATTTTCACTATGCTGCGTTATACGTAAAGGTCGATGCAAAGTTAATGAATGAGCTGAGCCACTTTGCTCACTGTTTGGAGCAACAACTACAACATCACCCAATTCTTGCATGGCTTCTTCAAGTTTAGCTATACCAGGAGCATAAATTCCATCATCATTGGATATCAGTATTTTCATTATTTATTATTTACAAGCATTTAGCTTTAATGTCCAAAAATCAGACTAAGCGCTACTTTATACTGCTTGCTGTGACACCCACGACGCTTATGCGACCTTAAAATAGCGCATAGCGGCAAAAAATGAGTTCTATCTACTTGATTTTACAAGATTATATCTGGCACAATTTTAGCTATCTATAAACCATTATGTCAAAGCGTCAAAGATGTGCCTATGCCAGTTGTCCACTGATCAAAACTTGTCTTCAAGATAGTCAGCAAATTGATTATTGT
Organism: Oligoflexia bacterium; assembly: GCA_035326705.1. Lineage (NCBI taxonomy): Bacteria > Pseudomonadati > Bdellovibrionota > Oligoflexia > Oligoflexia bacterium. The sequence continues at coordinate 73,351 of DAOLES010000001.1, read as the reverse complement.
AAAAAAATAGAACTTATACGTGAACTACAATCCCATGTTGTAAAAAAACCTAAAGTTAATTATTTTAGTTTACCCAGCACAACCCAACATTAATTTTTGGCATTTTATATGCAGTTACACTCTGCATGACATCATATTTTGTAAGTTTAACTTTACTACTTATTTTTATTTTTTCATTTATTCAACTTGTCAAACGCACTAAAGATCAGCTTTTTATTAAGCAAGCTGGTTTTTTTGCCTTACGTTCACACTACATGGACGAAAATTATATCAATACTCTTAATGATTACAGTAAAAAAACGTGTCAAAAAACATACAGTTTTCAGTCTAGTACTCTGACTGAAAATCAATCTATCACTAAGTTAAAAATAATAGCTATTGATCAAGAAGCTAGCTCTTATACAAACTTTTTTATTTCAGATCTTAAAAATACTGCTATTGAAAAAAACTTATTCTACCTTGGTGAAAAAAAATGATTGTTTATTCATGTCGTAAAAGAGGATCAACTTTACTGACTTTTTTAATTTTACTCAGTCCTCTTTTATTGTTTTTATTCATTCATATCAATAACAATCACTTAGGCAATAAAAAAACCTATCAACAAACTCAGACAGATGCTTTGGCCTTACATTATGCAAATTATCAAATGGATGCACTCAATGCTATTGCCATGTACAATAAAGGCATAGAAATAACTGCAACAAGGGCATACATGGTTGCTACGGCATTAATGTTGCTTAGAGCCTGTGCGATGGCAACTTTATTTAAAAGTCCGTGTACACACTATTGGGCAAAGTTAGAAAAAAAAGCCCCTAGTTTTTTCAATAAAGCCAATCAACTCATGGCATACTATGCTCAACAACAAGATAGAATCAAACATTGGGCGGAAAGTGCTCCTTATCAAGATTTAATTTTATTCAATTCAAAAAGTATTTTAAAACAAAAGATTAATTACAGTTTACTCCCAAAAAAACAAGATTACAGCTTACCTATTGTAAGAGACTCAAAAAGAACTTTAAATAAGAGTAATCCACTGTATCAAGGTAATGATTTTCAACGTTGTCATACTAAAAAAGAAAACAATCTAGATATATTAAATTCAAAACTTGTTTCTTATAAATCTAAAAACAACATAACTATAGAAGTTTATTATAGGAACCCTAAAAATGGCTCTCAAAAAGTCAAAATTTATTCTTCACTAAGGTTGCTTAATGCCATTCCAAAACAGATTTATTTAAGGTCAACACAACAAAACTTAATATTCAAGAATGCTAAAGTAAAAAAATGTGAAAGTTTTAAAAAGTTTATCCACTCACTCAATAAAAAAATGACAAGTAAAGTTGATGTTCCACCTTTTTATATATTACGAAATCATTACTTTAAAAATGGTCTAAGCTTTCAAGTTAACTCTCAACACTTATACAAAAACATTACGCCTAATATTAATCAACAGCCCATAAACACTATCAAAAACCATACTTTATTAAAGTCTTCTGCAAAAGCTTGTATTAAAGGAGATGATATATTTTCAGCCAGCTTTAATGTTCATTTGTGTACATTAGCATCTGAGGTAAACTTATGAAAAAAAATATTGGAAGTATGGATTTAATACTTATTTTATTTTTGTTTATCGTTTTACTTTGGGGGTTTGCATTATGCTACGCTTATTTATTTGAACAGCAAGATACTCATCAACACTTGTGGCAGTCTGGCATATCTCAATGGAATCATAGATCCTTAGCTTCCTACCAAAAAAAACTCAGAATAGAAGGAAAAAACCACTTACAATTAAAGTATAAAAAAACATCTCTTCTGAATACAAACTGGTTGGGAAAAGTGCCTATGAGTTTTAAACTTTTTCAACAAAAAAACAGGCCTTACCAATTAAGCTTGTCTTCAGATAAAAAAATGTATGACTTTTTAGCCCATTTACACCGGCATGTTAACTCAAAAAGTAAAAATCAGATTAAAATACAACGTTCAATCATGTTTCCAGACCATGACCGCAATAAACCTCAACATTTACTACTCTTAAAACATAGTTTATGGACTCAAGGTATGTGCCATGTGGGCTTTACTGAAACTGTATTACCCTTGTTGGGTATAGATATACTTCATCAAACGTTAATGGGGGTCAAGCTACCTTTTCCAATACCCAAAATTAAAAGCTTTCCAAATTTAGCCTGTACTTTATGAAAAATTTAAACCTTCTTTTTCAGAATTTATTCTCACCTGCTCTACAAGAATTTATCAAAAGCTGGTATTTGCCATGTATTTTTGCAACTCTTAGTACACTCGTTATTACTAACAATATCAACCGTTATAAAAATAACCTTAGCGCATCTACACATACAGAAGAGGTTTTAATTGTTAATAAGTCATTGTATAAAGGTGATACATTAACCAGTGATGACTTAGATATTGCTCAGTTAGCCTTAAAACATTTACCCGCAGGTGTTCTTCGTCCATCTGAAATCAATCAAATTATTGGCACTCCTCTGAATAAAAGTTTAGCTAAAAATGAACTTTTACTATGGTCATTTTTAGAAATAAGCCCATTAAATAAACTTCCTTCTGATCAGATAGAACCCGGACATCGTCTTATTGCTTTATCTATTAATTCTGTTGATTCTATGGGATTTCGTATCCAAAAAGGAGATTATATAGACTTGATTCATACGGCAACTTTAGCAGATAACCATAGTCCATCTACTTATACTCTGTTACAAAACATAATGGTTTTAGGCATTGGTGAAAACTCACAAAACAACACAGAGCAAACATACAATACAATCAGTTTAATGGTTTTACCCAAAGAAGCATTGATGATTAAAAACGCGCAAGAAAACGGGGACTTATCTTTTTTACTTAGAAACCCTGTTGATCAAAAAACCAATACCCATTTACCCATCATTAATAAAAAAGACATCTCTGAACAGGCTTTTCGTAACACATTACAAAATGAAAGAAATAAAGCCATTGATCTTATCAAAGGAAATAAGCGGGTTACTAGCAACGATAAATTTTAATTTTTATGCGTAACAGCATAAAAATTAAACATAACTTGTTTTATATATTGCTCAAATTATATCTTTGATCTTTATCTATTTAAGTTTATACTATTAAATGTGTGTAAAACAATATTTTCTGTTCCACTCTCTTCAGTTTACAACACTTGTTCTCTGATGTTGATGTGCACTTAAAATATAGGTTTCTTAATATTTATTGGGGCTATGCGTGTCTATATCTAAATTTTTTACATATGAATGTGGTCGTTGTGGAAGTGTGTACAGTATTTCCCAAGATGACTTAGGTCAATCTGGGGCCAAAATAACTTGTCCAAAATGCTATTCTTTTTTCTATCTCAAACCCCCAAGAGAGGATATTAAACCTCCTATTATTGAAAAAATTGCCACGCGTGATGGTGAATATCAAGACAATGGAACCCCTCCAATTCCTGGAGAAAAAACAACTGAAAAAATACTTAGTGAGGCCATAGAAGCTTTAAGTTATCCGGCAATAAAAGATAATCAGCCTGTATACCCAACTTCAAATAGTGATAACCTAGCACAAAACAAAGTTGATCTGTCTCCTGAAAAACCCTCTTCAGATGAACAAACCAACTCATTGATTCAACATCATGTACCAAGTTCAGTTGAAACTGACTTGGACGCAATTTCTATCCCTAACATAGAAAAATCTAATTTGGTTGAAGAGCTCTGGCATAAAGACTCAGATATAGAACAAGAAATACATAAACTTCCTGACTCCCCAAATACACCGGAACAATCTGCCATCAATCTAGGTTTAGAAGAAGTTACAGGTAATTTTTATGATCCTGAAACCGTAATTACTCAAGATTCTTTATCCGATTATCCTGAGGAACCTCCAGAAACTTCTATGGAGAAGTCTATAGTATGGTTGGCTTCAATTTTTTTAGCCCTATGTCTTGTCCTTTTTGCACATTATAATAGGAACCTTACCCTCCCATTTTTAAATGGTTTTCAGAAAGCTCTACCTACTGCTACCCCGCAAGCTATCGATCAAAACTCTGAAATACCCTCTTCTGGACAAAGCTCAAAGTATGGTTTTCCTGAGGTAGAACAATTAGATGAGGATGAAATCATTGATGATGAAGATGTGGATGTCTATAATGAATCTTTGGATAACACTCAACAGCGTCCGGCTGGTGAACAGACTGATACTCCACAAAATAAATAATATAAATGGGCTTTAAGAATGATGAGGATTGGTCCAAGTTTAAACGATCCTCAAAAAGTCTACTTCAAGAATTAGGCTTTCCTAGCTTTTTATTTGAACATAGAAAAAGATGGGATTACGTCATATTGCATGAGTATGATTATCAAACAAAGTCGGACATAAACGAAATAGACCCAGCTAACTTAGAAAGGTTAAAATTATATTACACGATTTCTAGGGTGAAAAAACGTATGGAAACTCAATATTTTTAACCATCGATCGCTTAATTAAAAAAAATACTTAACTTTATACAGGATAGTTTTCTGTAAAACATGCATCGCAAAATTCATTTTTAGTTGCCTCCATGGCTTTGTACATGCCATCAATGCTCAGAAAATGTAATGTGTCTGCCCCAATATAATCTTTGAGTTCTTCGATACTCATTTGTGAAGCAATTAAATCTGATTTTTCTGGGGTATCAATCCCATAATAACAAGGGCTAATAAACGGTGGAGAACTGATAAGTAAGGACACATGACTTGCGCCAGCGGATTTTAACATTTTGATAATTTTCTTACTGGTCGTTCCTCTTACAATTGAATCATCAATCACTACAATGCGCTTACCCACTAATATATCCTTAACTGGATTCAATTTAACTTTTACTCCAAAACCACGAATAGATTGCTTAGGTTCAATGAATGTTCTACCAACATAATGGTTTCTTATCATACCCATTTCAAAAGGCAGTTTACTTTCTTCGGCATAACCCATGGCCGCTAAAACTCCTGAATCTGGAACAGCCATGACCAAATCAGCTTTTATATCTTTAGTTTCCTGAGCAAGAACTTTGCCAAGGTTTTTACGGGAACTGTAAACATCTTTACCGAATACTTTTGAATCTGGCCGAGAAAAATAAATATGTTCAAAGACACATTTTGCCGGTTTAGCTGTACTGTACTGAATAGAAATTGGCTCCGCTTTATTTTTTTCTACTACGACTATTTCACCGGGTTTTACATCCCTAATGTACTGAGCTTCCAGTAAATCAAAAGCACAAGTTTCAGAAGAAAATAACCACTTTCCATCTTTTGTTTTACCCATGCATAAGGGACGTAAGCCCCAAGGGTCTCTTGCTGCTATTAGCTTATCTTTATTTAAAAACAAAAGTGAGAATGCACCCTTAAGCAACTTTAAACACTCAGCAATTTTTTCTTCCAAAGTTAAAGATTTATCTTGTCGGGCAATCAAATGCAAAATGGCTTCTGTATCCATGGTAGAATGAAAAATTGCTCCTTCTTTTGCCATAGATGACTTAAGCTCATTAAAATTGGTTAAGTTTCCATTATGTGCAACTGAAACCTCTCCCTCTTCCAAGCTAGCTACAAAGGGTTGCAAGTTTCTTTGAATATTGCCACCCGTTGTAGAATACCTTACATGACCAATAGCACTATCACCTTTTAAAAATTCAAAGGCAGCTTCATCAAAGGCATCTGCCACCAAGCTTTGTCTTCTTATTCTATAAAGTTCTTGTCCATCTGTGGATATAATCCCAGCCCCTTCTTGACCTCTATGCTGAAGTGCATAAAGACCTAAGTACACCATATTGGATGCTTCATTGTGATTGTGAACACCAAAAATTCCGCACATATACTTTTGCCCCTACAACCAATGCCTAGACATCTGTTGTTTTATATTGGCGACATCTTGCGCATAAACATCTTTATTTATATACAAAATATTTCCGCCTGTTTTTCCTAAATTAGAAAACTCAATCCCGTGCTTTGTCAAACACTGATCTACATTTTTTTGATGTTCTGGTTTAAACGCAATAATTGCTCGTCCAGATTTTTCATGAAGCAATGTATGTAATAAACCTGCATCAGTGTTATTTTCAAGTTTAATATTAGCAGCAATTGGTTTATATTTATGTATAGAAGCCTCTACCAATGCCAACCATAATCCCCCGTCAGAAAGATCTTTAGCCGTATGAAGAAGGTCTTGATGATTTAAGTCAATCAAAGCATTTTGTAGTTTTTTTACAGCCTCTAAGTTAATACTTGGACACTCTAAGTTACTCTCTTGCAACACATCTTCCGTTAACATACTGTTATAAAAAACATCTGATTGATCATTATGATCTAGTAAATAAATAATATCACCTTCATGTGTAAAGTAATTTGAGGCAGGCGTATTATTATGTTCTACAAGACCAATCATACCAATTGTAGGCGTAGGATAAATATTTACCTCTTTGGTTTGGTTATAAAAGCTAACATTCCCCCCAGTTACAGGTGTTGCAAAAAAATCAGCTGCCTCACTTAAACCATCAATTGTCTGAACAAACTGGCCCATAATTTTTTCTTCTTCAGGGTTACCAAAGTTAAGGCAATTGGTAATACCAATCGCTTTGGCTCCAACACAAGCCAAGTTTAACACAGATTCAGCAACTGTATGCATAATGCCAAGTTTTGGGTTACTATGGCAAAGAGCAGCTTTACTATCAACAGTTACTGCTATTTTTTTCTCTTTACCTTTAATTCTTAACACTCCAGCCTCATGCCCCGGACCCATAACTGTGTCAGAGCGTACAGTTGAGTCATATTGATCAAAAATATTGTTTTTTAAGCCCGCACTATTACTCTCTAAAACTTGTTTAAGTGCATTCTGTACATTTTCTCCCAACTGTTTAAATACCTGGTCTTTGCTTAATGTACCTTTACCCAAATCAGGTTGAATGTATGGACGCTGATACAGCGGTGCTTCTTCAGTTATGGGCATCACCGGCAAATCAACAACTTTTTCTCCTTTAAAATAAGCTGTTACATGTGGTTGATCTTTAACAACACCAACTTTAGCACAATCTATGTTCCATTTTTTGGCTATGGCCAAGACCTTTTCAACTTTATCTGGATCAACAACCAACAACATTCTTTCTTGCGATTCAGATAAAAACAACTCAAAAGGTGTCATATTATTCTGCCGACATGGAATTTTATCCAAGTCAATATCCATACCACTGTTACCTTTGGCACTCATTTCAAAAGTTGAGCACGTAATTCCAGCGGCACCCATATCCTGAATTCCAAATAAAAGCTTTTGCTCAACCATCTCCATGCAAGCTTCCATCAGTATTTTTTGATAAAACGGGTCACCAACTTGTACGGTAGGAAGTTTTGCTTCAGAATCTTCGTTAAACTCTTCAGAAGCCATGGTAGCACCATGCACACCATCACAACCTGTTGGTGCTCCAAGATAAATTACAACCCTGCCTGCGCCTTGAGCTATCCCTTTTTGTATGGTTTCTTTAGAAACCAAGCCCATGGCCATGGCGTTCACCAAAATATTACCATTGTAACATTTGGCAAAACGCGTTTCACCGCCAAGGTTAGGTATTCCCATACAATTTCCATAATGAGAAATCCCACCAACAACGCCTTTCATCAACATTGGGGTCTTAGGGTGCGATAACTCACCAAAATGTAAAGAATCTAAAACGGCCACAGGACGAGCTCCCATAGCAAAAATATCTCTTAAAATTCCTCCAACACCCGTTGCAGCACCTTGAAACGGCTCAATGTACGAAGGATGATTGTGACTTTCTATTTTAAAGGCCAAGTAGTCGCCATCATCAATATCAATAACACCTGCATTTTCACCCGGGCCTTGAACCACACGTTCACTTTTGGTGGGTAATTTTTTTAAATGAACCCTTGAACTTTTATAACTGCAATGCTCACTCCACATGACAGCAAAAATGCTTAACTCAACTGAATTGGGCTCTCTATCTAAAATAGAAAGAATTTTATTGTACTCTTCTTCATTTAGACCTTGATTGAATGCTTCTTGCTTAAGACTCATAGCTGCAAACCTCTATAACTGGGTTGCTTAAAATTGTTTCACTTAATTTTTTTAATTCTTCTTCACTTGGTTTTTCATCAAAAACCAGTTCAATAGTCTTTCCAACTCTAACATCATTAACTTGCTTATAGCCTGATCTTAACAAGCTTTTCTTGATGGCTTGTCCTTGTGGATCCAAGACTTCAGGTTTTAACATAACTTTAACCATAGTTTTGTAACTCATATGCTACTTAGCCTCCTATATACTTCTTCATATGCCTCAGTTAAACTGCCTAAGTCACGTCTAAAAACATCTTTATCAAGAATTTTTTTACTATGTTTATCCCATAAACGACATCCATCTGGTGTTATTTCATCGCCAAGTAACATATTTCCCTCATTGTCAATTCCAAATTCTACTTTAAAGTCAGCCAATAAAATATCACACCGCAAAAATAACTTTTGCAAAGCTTGATTAATCTGACCACTGATGGTTTTCATTTGTGAAATATTTTCTTTACTTGCCAGCTTCATCCAAACGATATGATCCTCATTGATCAATGGGTCATCCAAAGGATCACTTTTCAAGTTAAGTTCCATGATGGGCGGGTTAATTTCTTGATCTGGCTTAACCCCTAAGCGTTTGCATAAACTCCCTGCAGAAATATTTCTAACAATCACTTCTACTGGAATCATTTTGAGTTGCTTTACAATTAAATCACTGGCTCCTGAGCTTTCAACCAAATGCGTTGCTATGCCTTCTTGTTCTAAATATTTGTATATTATGTCACAAATATCCCGATTCAGTACACCCTTTCCAGCTATATCAGCTTTCTTCTTGGCATTGAATGCAGTAGCACAGTCAGTAAAACGCATGGTGTAGAGCCCATCGCTGTGTGACCATATTTGTTTTGCTTTTCCTTGATACAATGGTGCTTGGTTCAAAACTCATCTCCCTCTTTTAATATTAGTGCTTGTTTTATATCTTTTAAAACATTCATTAGAATACCACTGGTTATCATCTGCCCACCCACTATCATAAAACCAGAAGATAACAAGATAACAACCCAATGCATATGTAATCCACCAATGGCCAAATATCGAATAAAAAAAGCTGTCAAAGCACTGGCTCCTAACAATAGCGTTATTGTGCCGTATAAGGTCATATTTTCATACACACGCAGATAAGAATTAAGCTTTTGAATCAACCAATCTTTCTCATAACGCTTAAAAAAAGTAGAAACGATAAAGCGAGCTAAAATGCCAAGAAGTATCACTTGGGTTCCCATGACCATCAATGAAAAAGCTCCTAAGGATCTATATATATAATCGCTAAATAGTATGGCTTCGTTTTTATAAAAAGACTGTATTAAAGGCATCATAAACACCAAGCCAATGGCTATTAAACACATTCCAACTAAAAATAATATCTTAAATGGATTGTACATCATGACGATACTGACAATCACATGAAAAAAGCGCCAACCATCTTTTACCACACTGAGCTTAGACTTACCTTCTCTATCATAATAATCGATGGGGACTTCCAGCACTTCAATATTTTCATGTACCGCTTTACTCGACATGGCAGGAGTAAAATGTAGACCATTGGGCAGTGGTAACATTTTATTCAAAGCTTCACGATCAAATACTCTAACGCCACTTGCAGTATCGGTTATTTTTTTACCCGATAAAAAGCTTAACATCTGGGCAAAAATAACATTTCCTAACTTTCTTACTTTTGGCATTTTGCTTGATTTGCTTGAAAAGCGCTGACCCGTGGCCATATGTTTGTTAGGGTTAGACTTTAATTGTTCATACAAACTTAAAACCGTTTGTGCATCAATGGTTCTATCTCCATCCATAAAAGATAAGTATTCACCTTTAGCTGCAGCAAAACCATGCTTTAATGCCGCTCCATAGCCTTGATTATCTTTATAACTGACACAATGAAAGCTCAGCTGCTGATACTTATCCAACTGTACTTTGCTAAATTTATCGATCTCTTCTTGAGTCTGGTCAATGGAACCGTCGTTGACCACTATTAGCTCACCTTTAAACTGTGGATTTTGCTGTTGATAGCTTGAAATCCTATGTGCAGCTTGATCTAAAACTTCAAAAATATGCGATCCTTCGTTGTAAGCAGGAATTATTAAAGACAGGTTAATCATGACCAAAGCGAGTCTTTTGGGCAAACATTGCCCGGCCAAAACCAAGATTCCAAACCGTTATGCACGTTATAAATAAGCATGAAAACAACAAGGATTCTTTTAACTGTTTTCTCCTTAAAAGCCAAAATATAAAATTAAATATAAAAATTCCTGCAATGAGTAAGCAAGCAGTATTTAACCATTGAATGCCAATTACGAGTAAACCCAATAATACTGCAACGCTCAGAAATGGAAGGAAGTGTAACCTTTGACATAAACCATGTTTTTTGACCAATAAGCCATGCCCAAAACCATAACGATGAAACATTTTCAACAAATCAAGGTAGGTTTTTGGCCGTCGATGAAAAATTTTAGCTTTTGGGCAGTAAAAAACCTGATGGCCTAATTTTTTTTTTAAGCGGAGATCTAAGTCAAGGTCTTCACAAGGCCACAATTTTTCATCAAAACCACCTAAACTAAGAATACTTTGCCTAGAATAAATCACATTACAACTGGGGACATGTTCAACTTTTTTGAGCGTTTCTGATTCATGTAAATAGTCAGATACAAAACTAAGGCTCTGCAAAAATGCCGCAGTATTTTGTTCAACCTTTTGCGCATTTGGGCTAACACTTTGTTGCCCCCCAATTGAAAAAGAGACTGTCTCAGCCATTTCTAACTCTTGCACATGTTTAAAAAGGATCTCAAGACACTGATGATCAAGGACTGCATCCGCATCAAAAAAAGCAAGCCATGGCGTTTGAAGACTTTGAACGGCTAAGTTACGTGCATGACTTGGGCCTTGATTTTTTGTATGAATAATTTTAATTGAGCCTTGATATTGTTTTAAAATATTAGGCGTTTGGTCGGTTGAGCCATCATCTACAACAACAATATCATAAGGGTAAGCAATACTTTGATTGAGTATCGAGTCGATACACTGGGCAATATGGTCCTCTTCATTATAGGCAACAACAATAACTGTTAACAGTTTTTCCAGTTTTGATACCCTAGTGTTCATCTTTATATATGGGAAGATTTTTCCCAATGTATTTTTTTGAGAGGAAAAATACTTTGCCTTTGTGCATCATCAATATGACTTAATTCAATAAACTTTATCCATTACACCGTTTTATTTGAGGATTTTTTAAACAGCTTTTTTACCCAACGGTTATTCTCAATTAAATAACCAGCAAAATGCCTAAACCCTCTTACTTTGCGCAAAAAGTCTTTGAAATGCATATTTTTAAGTGCAAAACGTAAAATATAACTCGGACGAAAATAAAACCGCTTTAAGCCTTCATTAACTCCTGCTTCAACTTCATCTTTGCTTAAACCTGGGTAACTCACAACACCTGTTTGTTCGCCCTCAGGATCAAGCCATTTAGACCAATCTTTGGTGTTAAGGTAGCCTTTCTCTTCTGCATATTCAAAATATTTGGTGCCGGGAAATGGCATGGCTGCAGAAAACTGTAGTGTATGCAAACCTAAACCGTTGGCAAACTCAACTGTTTCTTTCATACTCTCTTTGGTCTCTCCAGGTAAGCCCATGACAAAGGTTCCATGTACATCTAAACCCGCTTGCTTGGTTCTATCCATAAATACTTTAGCTTGCTCTACGGTTGCTCTTTTCTTAATGTTATCTAAGACTTGTTGATTGCCAGATTCAAAACCCACCAAAAGCTCTCTACAGCCGGCTTTTTTCAACATTTCCATCATATGTAGATCTGCAGTATCAACCCTTGCATTTACAGAAAAAGTAACCTTTAAACCTCTTGATAAAATTTCTTCACAAATCCCTAAAGCTGTTGGTTTATGTAGCGTAAAGGTATCATCTTCAAAGAAAAATTCACCACCTTGAACAACTTCAGGACAAATTGAAATGACCCATTCCATCTCATCAACAACACATTTTGGATCGCGCAAACGCAACTTATGCCCATGCATGACCTGTGGCCATAAACAAAACGTACATTTGTGAGGACAGCCTCTACCAGAAAAAATATCAACATAGGGATGTAGCTTTGTACCATCAAAATATTTTAATAAATCCAATTGATGCCAGGCTGGATAAGGTAACTCATCAATAGGTTCTATGAGGGGTCGAGCTTCGTTTTTTATAATATCTCCACCATTCCAAAGTACTGCTCCCTGCACTTCTTTCCAATGTGGATCTCTGGTAATCAAATCTCTAACTGTATAATCATATTCACCCACAGCAATAGCATCAACAGCGCCATTGGCATTTTTAAGGGTCTCGTCTGAGCAAGAAGAAGCATGGGGCCCAACCATGATAACTTTTGCATGCGGTGCCATTTCTTTTACGTCTCTTGCACAGCCAATGTCTGACTCAATAGATGGTGTAGTTGAATCTAAAACCACATATTGTGGCTGTTCCGCTGCAATAAGCTCTCTAAACTCCTTGCGCCCCCACTCTCGAGCTGGAAAATCATATAGTTTTACATCAACATTTTCTTTTTCAAGAACTGCTGTTGCATAAGCAAGCCAATCTGGTGCCCGCAACACCCGACCGCGGGTTTTAGCCGCCCAACGTTGGGTTCTACAAAAATCTTTAACAAAGGGTTGGTTTATGACTAGGACATCAGACATAGTTATAGCATCTCATAAGTTACCTCTCTAATACAAGATAATCATTTAATTTTTTCGTTTATCCTGTATAAAGAATAAAAATTTACACCTCGAGAAATAAAAAGATACTCAATCGGTACACAGCAAGGAGATGATATGGCGGCAAAAACACAATCAAAACCCAACTTTTTTTCACGTTTTCTTAATTTTGTTGAATGGGCAGGTAATCTTTTACCGCATCCAGTAACATTATTTGCATACTTTACCTTGGCTATCATTTTGTTCAGTGGCTTTGCCCAATGGATGGGTTTAGAAGTGATTGATCCAAGACCTGTTGGCGCAAAGGGCCGAAGTGCAGACGGTATCATTAAAGCCGTTAGTCTGCTTAGCGCTGAAGGAATCCGTTGGCTCTATGAAAACTTGGTTAAAAACTTTACCAACTTTGCCCCTTTAGGCACGGTCCTGGTTGCTCTTTTAGGGGTTGGCGTAGCCGAAGGTTCCGGTTTAATTAGAACAGCGGTAAGAAGTTTTATTCTCAAAGCACCAAGAAGTTTGGTTACGTTTAATCTAGTTTTTGCAGGTATTCTCTCCAACACAGCTTCTGAATTAGGTTATGTCGTTTTAATCCCGCTTGGTGGTTACATTTTTAAATCTATAGGACGTCACCCCTTGGTGGGTATGGCAGCAACATTTGCAGGTGTTTCAGGTGGTTACAGCGCCAACTTATTGATTGGAACCTTAGATCCTCTTTTGGCCGGGATAACCCAAGAAGCAGCTCGACTCATAGCACCTGAATACACTGTACATGCCGCAGTAAACTGGTATTTCATGATGGCCAGTACATTTGTTATTGCTGGAATTGGCACCTGGGTGACCGAAAAAATTGTTGAGCCCAAGCTTGGAACCTACGACGAAAGCCACGCTGACGAAAATGATCAACGAGGAGCATCTCTTTTAAAAGAAACCACCCCTTTGGAAATTAAAGGTATGAAATGGGCTTTTGTTTCAACATTAATACTAAGCGCAATCTTATTGTTATGTGTTGTGCCCCAAGGTGCTATTTTAAGAGATCCTGAGACTGGCGCTATTTTAAAATCTCCATTTTTAAAGGGTATTGTCAGTAGCATCTTTGTATTCTTTTTAGTTCCGGGTGTTGTTTACGGTAAAATAACTGGAGCTTTTAAGTCAGATAAAGATGTTATTGCTTCTATGGCAAAATCGATGAGCACCATGGGTTTATATATTGTTATTGTTTTTGCTGCTGCACAATTTATTAATTGCTTTAAGTGGACCAACTTAGGTTTAATTTTTGCGGTCAAAGGTGCTCAATGGATGCAAGAACTTGGCTTACAAGGTGGGCTTATTTTTTTCCCATTCATTATTGTTTGCGCTTTAGTCAACTTAAGCTTGGGAAGTGCTTCAGCCCAATGGGCAGCGACAGCTCCAATTTTTGTACCTATGCTTATGCTCTTGGGTTTTAGTCCAGAGGTTATTCAAGCTGCTTATAGAATTGGTGATTCAAGCACTAATATTATTACACCCATGATGTCCTACTTTGGACTAATTTTGGCTTTTGCCTATCGTTTTGATAAAAGAACTGGTGTTGGAACAATTATTAGTACCATGCTTCCCTATTCCATCCTCTTTTTATTGTCATGGAGCGTTTTGTTTTATGTTTGGGTGTTTGTATTTGGTTTACCAGTAGGACCTGGGGCACCAACTTACTTTACCCCATAATTGGCCTGCCATTATAGGATATGTTTGTGTTTTTTGATTTTCTGGATTAAGTTTATCACATGATTAGAAACACACTTTTATTGCTATGCACTGTTTTATTATTGCACTGTGCTGAAACATCTGATTTTCTTAAACAGGCTGGAGCATCGGTTAATGGCTTAACCTTTAGCGAAGAAGAAATGTCAACGGCTTTAAAGCAAGCCTTGTCTATTGGCACAGACAATAGTGTTCAATTGCTCTCTTCTGTAGATGGCTACTATAAAGACGATCTTTTTAAGATAACATTTCCAAATGAAGCCAGTAAAGTTGAAAGTACTTTGCGTTCATTGGGTATGAGTAGTTTAGTTGACAAAACTATCTTATCCTTGAATCGAGCTGCCGAAGCTGCTGCCAGTGAAGCAAAACCTATTTTTTTAGATGCCATTAAACAAATGACACTTAAAGATGCACGCAATATTGTTCTAGGTTCTGAACATGCCGCAACTGATTACTTCAAAACAAAAACCCAAACACAGTTAAGTAAACGATTTTCACCCATCATTGAGAATAAATTAGATGCTGTGAACGCCAACCAATATTGGAAAACGGTTATGAGCAATTACAATAAAATACCAACAACCAAAGCAGTAGAAACCAATCTGACAGCTTATGTCACACAACGTGCTATTGATGGGATGTTTTTATCTGTTGCTCAAGAAGAAGAAAAAATTAGAGAAAACCCAGCCCTTAGAACAACCAAGTTGCTCAAGCAAGTCTTTGCCTATGCAGATGCAAACAAAAATTAATGATCTAATACCCGGAGACTATACAGAAATGGAAACTTTAAAAATATATTGGCATCCCAACTGTTCAACATGTAAAAAAGCTGTAAAATTCTTAGATAGCAATAAGCTAAACTATGAATTAATTGATTTAAGAGAAAAAGCTCCCAATAAAACTGAATTAAAAACCATGATGCGCAACTACCCAGATGCCGAAAAAAAGCTGTTCAATACTTCTGGACAAGTTTACAGAGAAAATAATTATAAAGAAAAAATTTTAAGCCTTTCTAAGACTGATATGGTTAATGAACTTGCTCAAAATGGGCTTTTGGTTAAACGGCCTTTTCTTTTAAAGAAAGATGGTCTTGGTCAAGTAGGTTTTAAAGAGGAAGAGTGGAAAAAACTGTTAAACTTAAAATAAAACAATATTTTTTTTAAAACAATAATACAAAATAGCTCAGACGTTGAAATTAACAATCATTTTATGTTAATGATTGTGTATCATGAATGACACAGATGTTAACTTTAAAAGCAACAACAATGTTTCACCTGATATGTTCAAAAGTTCTTTTTTGAATTTTTTAACCAGAACACATATATCTTTACCCTTAATTATATTTTATGGTTCTAGCGCCTACTTACTCTTTTTCCCAAAATCAGCAGTGCCTTTAACTGCAATGCATACGCTAGGCTTATTCTGTTTGGGTTTGCTTATTTTTACTTTTGTTGAATACAATATACATCGTTTTATTTATCACCCGGTAGGTAACTTAAATTGGGCAAAAAAAATTGCTTACTCAGTGCATGGCATTCATCATGATTACCCAAAAGATAAAATGCGTTTAGCTTTGCCACCTTGGTTAAGTGTACTCATTGCTTATTTAATTGTAGTCTTGTTTGAGAAAGTTGCGCCAAATCAAGCTCAGCCTTTAGCCTCTGGTTTTCTCTTTGGTTATGCCACTTATTTGGTTGTTCATTACGCGGTACATATTTTTCCAACTCCAAGAAATTTTTTAGGTGTTTTATGGAAAAATCATAATTTACATCACTACAAATACAAAGATAAATTGTATGGTGTATCTTCCCCACTATGGGATTATGTTTACAGGACCCATGCCCCTAAAAAAAAGACTTAATTTTTGTTAAACACGCTAGTTTTACGAAGATAATCCTCCATTCCCAAATATTTCCAATTTTGGGATGCATGATCATTTAATTTATTACATGAATCAACGTCAATATAATGTATAAAAGCGCGGCCTTCAAAAGTACCCCCTCCTATTTCATTTCTGGGTAGTGTAATTGAAACATCAATTTTACAAGAGACTGCATAACGCTTATTTATATGCTCAGAAGCATATTCAGATTGCAGTATGCCGTTAATTTCAAATTTTGATAGAATCGATCTAACAGATTCTTCTACATGTTTTTGAGGGTAAAACGCAATGGCTAAGTTTAATGGGTGAAATGTTTCATTTTCATTTAATTCTAAAAATATTTTAGGCAATTCTTCAGTATCTATAAAAGAAGATGAATCCATAATCAACGTCATGGTTTTTTGTGAGTATTCTTCATCAATTAAATGACTACCTTGAGCAAACGTGGCAATTGATAGAAATAAAACTATATAAACGACTATTTTTTTCATACCATAGCATTTAGCAAATTAGACTCAATGTGTCAACGCAAGGTTATTAATGAAGACTAACTAGCAACTCACCATTACTACTGGGCAACCACACAAGCTCTTCTTCATCAACAGTGATATTGCTTTTACTTGCTCTAACAACAATCTCTTTGATATCATAATTATTATTTTGATACTTTTGCTGTAACTGCTTTAGCTCTTGTTCCATTTCAGTATTAAGTTGTTTTAAACCTTCTTCATATTTTTCAACATCTTCTTTAGCCAAGGCAACATCATTTTTTTCTTTTTGAATTTTAGAAGCTCTTCTTAAAGTCGTTCCAAGATTCCCTACACTTCCTCGGGTCACTTTTCTTCCCAGCAAAGCACCAAGCACTGTTGTCCCAAATGAAATGGCTGCTGACAGTTTGCTTTGATCATATTGCGCATGTTCTTTATCTATTTTTTGTACCGCTTTATCTTTTTTATCTTCTAGCGATTCTATTTCTTTCACATACTGGGCCTTAATTTCATCCAACTCTTGATCTCGTTTTTCTTTATAAACGTGCTCAAGCCTAGCAATAAATCCAGCTTTATCTTCATCTTGTTTTGAAATTAGCTTGGTTAATGTATCTTTATAAACAACTATTGGCGCATTTTTATATACCGCTTGTTTAAATTTACTCAATAATGTCTTTCTTTTTTTATCATCCGAAATATTTTTTGGTAATTCTGCAAAGACATAACTATCCGTTTCTGCTCTTGAATCAATTTGCAAAGCATCTACATTTAAAGTTTGAATATCAGCGTTCCCATCAAACCATAACATATTAAATGTTTTCTCAGCAGCAACTTGATAAGTATTATTTTGATATACCGCTTCCGCTTTAGCTAAAATTGCTGGAATATACTGAATTTGTTCACTCCCTAAAACAGTGTCACTGAGGGCATATCTTTGTTTAAGCCCATTTATTTGAGGTGGATCAAGAACTATATTCTTTTGAGATAGTAAAAGATCTGGAGAATTTTTTACCTGATTAGATTTCTGCTTCTCCTTTTTTGCTTGCATCAGCAGGTTAATTTCTTCAAGGGTCACTGGGCCTTTTAAATAGGACATAGCCCAACGTGTGTGAAAAAGACAACTTTGATGTTCATGAATATTTTTCATAATAAATACTCGGCTTGGTAACAGAGCCAAAATATTTTCATAATCTTCTTTGGTCATAGCATCGGCAGTTTGAGTAAGTGTTTGCAAACCTTCTATAACTTTACTTTGATCTTGTTTGGTTTGCAATCGACCTAAAAACCAGGTGCCAATATTGGATAGTGCTTTATAATCTAAATCAGACGGGTTTTGTGATGCTAAAACTAGGCCAAGACCATAGGCTCTAGATTGTTTTAATAATGTTAAAAATGCTTTTTTTGATGGCGGATTTTCAACCGGGGGTAAAAAACCAAAAATCTCATCCATGTAAAGTAAAGCTTTAAGACTTGACGTTCCAGATTGAGCTCGCATCCAAAAAATAATTTCTTCTAATAAACTACTGACAAAAAACATGCGTTCACTATCGCTCAAATGTGCAATAGAAAATATATTAACCTTTGCTTTACCATTTTCATCCCATAATAATTTCTGAATATCTAAACCATCTCCTTGACTCCATAGTGAAAACGATGGTGAAGCCAGCAACGCATTAAGTTTCATCGCCAAGTTTAAACGCTGTTTTTCATTGATAAACTGATCAATATCCATCACTCCAATTTTTTTTTGGCTTGGGTTTTGAACTTCTTTAATTAAATTTCCTAAAGAAATTTGATTAAGTTTTTTCCATAAATGGATCAATGTACTTGTTAAATAGACAAAAAGTGGACTTTGAGATTCTATCTTTTCTCCCATCAAAGTTAAAAGCCCTTCTATCAAATGTTCAGCATGATCATTGATCTCAGTTAATGACTCGGTTTGAGGTTTATTCAATGACTTGAGTATTGAAACCTGCAAACCTTTTTCACTTCCTGGAGTATAGATATTTATATTTGCATTCTCTTTTAGTGCTTTTATTCTATTAGCATTTTGGTGCCAAGATACTGTTCCTTCTTTCCATTTTTCTGCTTCTTTATTAGCAAAAGCTTGTAAAGTAACCCCTTTTACAGCAGCCTTACCTGGGTCTACCCACTTAATAAAATCTTCACTCGCAAAGTTTGGACTGATCATCATTAAATTAGCAATATCTCCTTTTGGATCAATTGCGATGATTGGAATTTGATCTAAAATAGCTTCTTCAAGTAAGCTCACACATAAGCCGGTCTTACCACTTCCTGTCATTCCTAAGCAAACAGCATGCGTGCACAAGTCTTTTGCATCATAATAGGTCATATCCTCTAAGATTTCTTGATTTTCTACATCATATTGTTTTCCTAAATAAAAAGAACCTATACTTTCCATTATTTTTTCCATTTACTTCCAATCTTTGTATACAAATTATACCTGCATATTGTTTGACAATTACTGATGCTAATATATCATCATTGCCATTAATGAAGAAAATTTAATGACTCAACTAAGCGAAAAAGATTTTCATGACCTCTTAACCATTGGTGTGGCCTTGGGTACCCAAAAAAACCTTTCTGATCTTTTACATATCATTTTAGAAAAAGGGAAAGATATTTTACGGTGTCAAAAAGCTTCTTTCTTTTATGTAGACTCTTCAAGCCCAATTACTTCCAAGCAACTTGTTTACTTTTCTTTACAACATAAACAGGCACAATTAACATTTCCCATTGATAACCATAGCTTGGCCGGTTATGTAGCAAGCCATAAATGTTTATTAAATATTGAAGATGTCCATCAACTCGAATCAGATTTACCTTTTAATTTTAATCCACGATTTGATCATCAAGGAACAATCAAAAGTATTTCGCTTCTATCCGCACCACTTTTAGATCATGAGGGCAAACTTATTGGCGTATTGCAGTTTTTCAACAAACTATCTCCAGAAAAAAATATTATCTCATTTAATCAAAGAGATGAGTTTATTTTAAAAAGCTTATCCAACCAAGCTGCAGTTTCTATTGTCAGTGCAAAAAGCAATGAGGATATAAAAAACTTATTTGAAGGTTTTATCAGAGCTTCAGTTACTGCAATTGAATCACGTGATCCCACCACGTCTGGGCACTCAGAAAGAGTTGCTAAATTAACTTTAAGCTTAAGCCAAGAAGTGAACGATATTAATCATGGACAATTTAAAAACATTAATTTTGATCACTCACAATTTCGACAAATAGAGTTTGCGGCCCTTCTGCATGACTTTGGAAAAATTGGGGTACGTGAGCATATTTTATCTAAGGCAAATAAGCTTTATCCACATGAGCTTCCTGCAATTTTCAATGAATTAGATCTTATTTTAAATGAACTTACATTGTATTATGCTCAATTAAAAATAGATCATCTTGAACAGTATAAAAAAGTTGATATTCATTTATTTGCCCAATTTGACCTTGACGTCATCCAAATGAAAAAAAACATAGACCAACTTAAAACATTACTAACTGCTGCCAATCAACCTGGAGAGACAACAAAGCATGCTTTAGAAAAAATTGAAAAACTTTTAGAACTTATAAAAGAAAGCGCAAAAACCACGCGTATAGTTGTCAATCAAGATCAATTGCAACGCTTAAAAATTGAAAGTGGCACCTTAACCCAGGCAGAACGTCTACAAATACAAGAACATGTTACCAACTCTTTTATGTTCTTACAGAGAATTCCTTGGACAAGAAGTTTTGAAAAAGTTCCAGAAATTGCTTTTAGTCATCATGAAAAAATTGATGGTTCTGGTTACCCAAGGGGTTTAAAAGGCAACCAAATACCCCTTGAATCAAGAATAATGACTGTAGCAGATATTTTTGATGCTCTGGTTTCTCTTGATAGGCCGTATAAAAAAGCTCTCCCCATAAAAGATGCCTTAACCATTCTTAAGCAAGAAGCTGCAAGACAAAAAATTGAACTTGACTTAGTTAATCTTTTTATCCAAAAAAATGTGTACAAGGCAACTCATAAATGAATCGAGTCTTACTTGGCATATCCTTCCTATACTGTTTAATTTTTATCGGCTTATATCCCGGCTGGTATGATTCTGCAGAACTCGTCACCGGATCTTTTACTCTTGGCTTAACACACCCCCCCGGACAGCCGTTTTATATTTTACTCAATTACGCGTTTTGTAATTTATTTATGTTTGGTAGTATAGCGTTTAGAAGTGCTTTATTTTCATGTCTTTTGGGTATCGCAAGCGTTTATTTGGCATACAAACTTATAATTGAGGATCAAAAACTCAACAATTTCCAAAAAATTCTTATTTATATTAGTTTATTAACAATACCTTCCTTAGCAGTACAAATTACGAGAATAGAACTTTACACGTTGATTCTTTTTTTAGCATTATTAAACATTCACTGTATTCATCAGTTCATGAAAAAAGATCACTTGCCATATTTGTATCTAGCTGCATTTATTTGTGGTTTAGCGTTCTGTGTGCACACTTTGATGGCATTTTTTCAAACACTTATACTTGCTCTTTATTGCTTGCATATTCTTATCAAGACCTACAATAAAAACACTTGGCAACAACTTAAAAAAACAGCTTGGTTAAATATATTTTTCTTCATAGGTTTTGCTTGTAATCTCTATTTGGTCATAAGAGCGCACAGTAATCTAAAAGTAATGATGATGCCTATTGAAAATTTTTCTGATTTTATGTACTTCATTCTTGCAAAAACTTATGCACGCTCTTTCTCACTAAAGAGTTTGCATTATAATATTGATCATTTTGGATCGCTGCTTAAAATCATTCTACCATTTGTATTTTTTATTCTGCCCTCACTTATTTTCATAAACTTCAGCAAACTCGTCTCAAAAAAAACTTTTCTTTTTTTATTTTTTAGCCTTATAAACACTATTCCATGGCTCATCTTACCATATACTTTTGAAAATCCTGATATACATGGCTATGCACTCATCTTGTGTTTTTCAATACTTATTTTCTCTTGGCATATTCTTTTACAAAGTCAAACAACATTCACTCAGTGGAAAACTAGCTATACTTCTATCTTGGCAAGTTTTTTAATCATATTTCAAAGCTATTATTTTACAAGTGCCCTTAAAACCAATGGCAGCGAAGTAGGAAAAATTTTATCGCATTTTTTAAAAAAAACTCCTTACAATTCTGTATCAATACTAACCAGTGATCACTGGGTCTTTAACTATTGGTACGCTCAATACATTGAAAATATTAAACCTGATCACTGGACTATTCCTGCTGAGTTAGCTAAAAACAAATGGTATCAAAAGAAACATCTTTCTTTGTTTAAAAACCAATACACAACAAAAGTTTTTGAAGAAAATGAAACCATTAATGATAACGAATTGTTTTTAAGTTCAAATTATTTTAGCCAAGAAAAAGAAAAGTTACTCAATTACTGTCAAGCTAAACTAAAATATGACTTTAGTTCTATTGAAAAAACAATATGTACTTATACTATTGTCCAGTGGAGCAAACAGTTTTTTAGGCAGCAAGATTTATTGGCTGCTATAAATCTCTTAGAAGAGTTTTATCAATTTCCACTAAGTCAAGAAGCATGCCCGTATCCAGAAAAAAACTTTCAATCACCATTTCTATTGGATACGCATACTCCTTTATTTTTGCCTGAGCCTAATCACGGCATTGAAACACTTGTGTATTACTATATTCAGTGCAACCTACTTCCAAAAAACACTATTGATGTTATTTTAAAGATGAATCCAAGTCTCAATACCTACTTGCTTTTAACTCAAGGGGTTTTAAAAAACTCTTCTTCAGAACAAGCCTTAGAGTTTCTAAAGAGCTTCAAAGAAAAATTTCGCATCAACCCTGAACAGTACCAACAAGCACACCAATATCTATTACATAAAATTCAATAATTTTTTCCAATTTGACCAATCTTGATATTTTGAGATATATTCCTACTGCAGTTTACATACAAAAAACATCATATCAATATGAAGACATTAAATATAAATCACCTTCGTAAAGGTTTTAGTCTTGTTGAGGCAATGACTGCTATTTTAATCGTAGGAATTTTAGCAACAGTAGGGGTTCCACAATACAGAAAATATATTGCCGATGCATACAAGTCTGAAGGATTATTATTATTAAGAAAAGTTGTAGACTCTCAAACCTTATATTACAAAACACAGCCCTTTTTACATCAAAATAGAACCCTGATGTGTCAACCAAATTATTCATTTGCTGGTTTATCAACCTACTGGAGCGATAGCAAAACCTGCAATGGTAGAACAACAGCTCGTCACCAACATCCACTTAATCAAAAAAAATACATATGTTTTTTTCAGTCAAAATTAACTTTTAACAGTACAGACTGTCTTATAACCTCATCTAACCGCTATAATGCTAACAATAAATTTCTTGGAGAATATGTCAGATCACAAAATGCAACCTACAATATTTTTTTATTGGACCCTACCGTAAGCAAATTCACTGCTTATGCAGGCAGAGACTCATGGGTGCAAGCAAATTATGGTGTCCCCCTCAATCAAACATTGACTGTTAGAGCAGTTGCTGACACTGATGGTGACAGTACTCATCATAGTTACACACGAGCAAATGTGCTCTACAACTCAACTTACAATCCTCTATTAAGATCTGATCTTTGGGTTTTGCAAAGAAGTATGTATGCAAATAATGGTGAATTAAATTTAACCAGCGGAATATTTGAAATTAATCCTGGAGAGTAAGTTGAATATTCAAATTTATTTAAACTTTATTGATTAAATATATTTTTCAAATTTTCACTCTTTAAGCGCAAAAGCTTGTTTTAGTCTATTCAAACCTTCAGTAAGATGGTTCATATTCGCAGCAAAACTCATTCTTAAAAAACCATTTTTTCCAAAAGCACTGCCGGGAACCAAAGCTAAAAAATACTTCTCAAGTAACATATTGCTTAATTCAATATCAGACTCAAAACCCATTTTTTTCATCGCCTCTCTGACATCAAAAAAGAAATAAAACCCACCATGCGGCTCAAGCACTTTACATCTAGGAATATCTTTTATTATTTTTAAACATTCATTTCTTCTTTGAATAAATGTTTCTTGCATAACTTGGACATCGTTTTGATTACCACTAACCGCTTCTAAGGCAGCCCATTGAGAAATAGCACTCACATTGGCAGTTGTTTGAGACTGTATTTTTGTCATTGCGGAAATGATATCTTCATGGGCTAATGCCCAACCCACCCGCCAGCCGGTCATGGAATATGTTTTAGAAAGACCATTGATAACAATAATTTTATCCTGATCAAATTTTCCGCTCATGGCGGCAGAAAAATAAGTCTGTTGGTCAAGAATTAGTTTTCCATAAATATCATCTGTTAGAACATAGGCTTGTGGAGCATTTTTATTTAAAACACTAAGACACTCTTCTATCCATGCTTTGGGAAAAACCTGACTGGTAGGATTGCTAGGACTGTTAATAATAAGTGCTTTTGTCTTTGATGTGATCTCTTTTTTTAAATCTTCAATGTCAGGCAGAAAGTTTTTCTCAAAATGACTTTCAACCAATACAGGTTTGCCTTTACAAAGTTTAACTATCTCTGGATAAGACACCCAATAAGGCTTTAATATCAGCACCTCATCTTCAGGCTCCAATATAGAAAACATGGCATTAAACAATGCTTGTTTACCGCCATTGGTAACAATAACATTCTCATTTTTATAAGACTTTTGATAAAAACTTTGACTCGTTTTTGCGATTGCTTCCCTTAACTCAATAATGCCTGCAGATGCAGTATAAAAGTGTTTACCAGATTTTATCGCATCAATTGCCGCTTTTTGGATTCTATCAGAAGTTTTAAAATCAGGCTCTCCCGTTGTTAAATTAATAACTGGCTTTCCTTGAGCTATAAAATCTTTGGCTTTTTGGTTGAGAGCCAGTGTTGCAGATGCTTTTAAATTTTTAACAAGTGAGTTCATAGGCAAAAATTTCTTTCATTTTTCTTTCAACTTCTTGAGGAACCATTTCACTTATATTACCATTAAGACGAGCAATTTCCTTAATTAAGGTTGAACTTAAAAAAGAATATTTTGCATCCGTCATCATAAAAACTGTCTCAATACTACTCTCCAGTTTTTTGTTGGCCAATGACATTTGAAATTCATATTCAAAGTCTGAAACCGTTCTTATTCCTCTTAAAATAACATGACTATCTTTAGACTTAACATATCGCATTAAAAGTCCGCTAAACGCTTCAACATCAACATTGTCAAAGCTAGTACAAGCATTTTTTGCAAGCTCTATACGATCTTGCAAAGTAATCAAAGATTTTTTTGGTGAATCTGCAGCTATTGCCACGATCACTTGCTCATATATTTTTGCAGCTCTTTCAATAATATTTAAATGTCCTAAGGTCATTGGGTCAAAAAAACCTGGATATACCACAATATTATTTTTAGTTTTTGTCATAATTAAATATCCAAAGAACACTATCCCCTATTATTCTTTTACTTTCAAGACTTAGTTGTGAAAAAGCCAAGTCTTCACTTAACTTACTTCTTTCAACAACAACAATAGCACCAGGGTTAAGCAAGTTGAGTTTAATCAATTCAGGGACTGTTTCTTCTGCCAGAGCTAAAGCAAAAGGTGGATCAAAAAGTACAAGATCAAATTTTTGCCGGACTTGTTTAAGAGCCTTAGGCAATTCACCTTTAACAATTTTACTTCTACCTTCTACTTGAAGAGAGTTTATATTATGGCTAATGGTTCGCACATTTTGGCTGCTCTTTTCAATAAATAAACAGAACTTAGCACCTCTACTTAAAGCTTCTAAACCTATAGAGCCCGTACCTGCACATAAATCAATCACTTCCGTATCTAAAACCCTGTCACTTAAAATATTAAATAATGACTCTCGGACTCTATCTAACATAGGCCGAGTGAATGTATTTTTGCTTCCTGGCCCCTTCAAACGCCTCCCTCTAAACTCTCCACCAATGATTCGCATAAGCTTCTATGTATCATTTGTTGTTAATTTGCGCTATCGCTTGACATTTTTTCCTTTAAAAATCATACTTTACTGATAGCACTTTAAAGTCTGGAGACCTTAATTATGAAAACTGTCCTTGTAGCTGATGATAGCACCATCATTCAAAAATCAATTGATATCAGTTTATCTCACAGTGACTTCAATGTTATTTATACGTCTTCTGCTGGGGAAGCTTGGGAACAAAGTCAACAACAATTGATTGATCTTTTTATTCTTGACGTAAGTATGCCTGATAAAAATGGTATAGAGCTTTGCAAACAGCTCAGAACTTTACCCCAGTACTTACAAACCCCTGTTATTATGCTTGCTAGCGCACAAAACCCCCTAGATGATACTGAGTTGGAAAGAATAGGAGCACAAGATTTTATTCTAAAACCTTTTGAAACTTCAGAGATATCAGAAAAAGTTCATGGTTACCTTAACCATTTGTCATCTCCGCCTACACGCGATGAAGAAAGCTTTTTTACTCCAAAATACAGTCCAGAGAAAAATAATATTGCTACCACTAACAGATCATCACATGCGGCGTCAACTGAATCAAGCTATGATATCGGTTTTTCTTCTGTTGATGATATTGCCTTAACTGATGCAGAAGTGAATGTGAAAGCCATAGCTGAAGATGAAAGCCAAGATGATATTTACAGCTCCAACTCCCCTGAAATCAGTGATTTTGCCTTTGATAATTCAGATCTTTCAGGTATCGATGTCAATTCAAATTTAGATTCTATTTCTGGCTCTAACACAACTCAACATCAGGAATTAAACTTAGAGACAACGACCAATGAATCTACTGATATCAATTTTAGTCAAGACTTTCAGGACATCCTTGAAGCCAATGCTGATTCTTTTCACTCCAAGCCTGAGCAAAAAGAACCCAATTACTCCCCACTAAGCCCTGAAACCAATGATCAGATTGTTAATGCTGAACCTGTTGAAACTGATGTAATTGAACATCTACAAAAAACTGAGACTTCCTACCCCAGTGACCATTCTGACTTACAAAGTTTTGATGACATACCTGTAAGCAACCATAATTTTAGCTCTGAAAACAGTGTTCAAAACCTACAACTTTCTGATCAACAAATAGAATCTATCGTGACAAAAGTCTTTGAAAAAGTTATTGAACGCATAGCATGGGAAGTAGTACCAGACATAGCGGAAAAGATGATACGCGAAGAAATCAGCAGATTAACCAAAGATTAGATACACGATATCAGCCTGAATCTTTTGAACAACAACTTTATCAAGACTCCCTTGATCAAGCGCTTTTTAAAGCCAATGCCAATAGTTCCAAAGATGCCTTTACCATAGTTATCCCCCCACCCAATGTAACAGGGGTTTTACATATGGGGCACGCACTGGATAACACCTTACAAGACATATTGATTCGTTATAAACGCATGGACGGTTATGAAGCCCTGTGGTTACCAGGAACTGATCATGCTGGTATTGCAACTCAAGCTGTTGTTGAAAGAAACTTACTCGCAGAAGGTACTTCAAGACAGAAAATTGGCCGTAAAGCTTTTGTCGACAGAGTTTGGCAATGGAAAGAACAGTCTGGCAACACTATCATTAATCAACTCAAACGCTTAGGTGCTTCATGTGACTGGAGCAGAGAGCGATTTACACTTGATGAAGGTTTAAGTTACGCCGTGCGTAAGGTTTTTGTAGATTTGTACAATGAGGGTCTTATTTACCGTTCTAGTTATTTGGTTAACTGGAGTCCCGCCCTTCAATCAGCTATTTCAGATCTTGAAGTCAACCATGAAGAAGTTGATGGCCAATTGGTTTATTTTAAATACCCGCTTGCTGATCATGCATCAGAACATATCGTTGTGGCAACAACTCGCCCAGAAACAATCCTTGGTGACACTGCCATTGCTGTTCATCCAAATGACTCAAGGTATCAAAATCTAATTGGAAAAACAGTTGTGCATCCTTTTGTTAATCGAACAATACCTATCATTGCTGATGAATACGTTGATCCTAAATTTGGCTCAGGCGCTGTAAAAATAACTCCAGCACATGATCCCAATGACTATGAAATGGGTAAGCGCCATAACTTAGATAACATTACCATTTTAGATAAAAGTGGGCATATTGACTGTCCTGAATCAGACTTTCATACTCAAGATCGTTTTGAAGCCCGCAAAAACATTATTCAAAGCTTAAAAGATAAAAACTTATGGTTAAAAACTGAACCGCATCGACACAGTGTTGGAATTTGTGACCGTTCAGGAGCTGTGGTTGAACCTAGAATTTCTGAACAGTGGTTTGTAAAAACTAAACCATTAGCTGAACCTGCTTTAGCAGCTGTAAAAAGTAGTGACGTTAAGTTTGTTCCTAGTCAATGGACCAAAACCTATGAGCATTGGATGGAGAATATACAAGACTGGTGTATTTCTAGACAACTTTGGTGGGGACACCAAATTCCCGTTTGGTATTGTGACAATTGTTCAGAAAAAACTGTTACCATTGATGATCCTGATTATTGTCAGCACTGTCAGTCAAAAAACATTCAGCAAGATCCTGACGTTTTAGATACATGGTTTTCTTCTGGCTTGTGGCCATTTTCAACCTTAGGTTGGCCTGAGTCTACAGATGATTTAAAAAAGTTTTTTCCCACCTCAGTATTGGTCACCGGTTTTGATATCATCTTTTTTTGGGTTGCCAGAATGATGATGATGAGTTGTAAGTTTATGGGCCAAGCCCCCTTTCACACCATTCACATTCATGCTTTGGTTAAAGATGAACAGGGTAAAAAAATGTCCAAGTCTAAAGGCAATGTTGTTGACCCTCTAGAGCTAATGAATACTTATGGAACAGATGCTTTTAGATTTTCTCTGACCGCATTTGCTGCTCAAGGTAGAGATATCCTTTTATCTGAAAAAAGAATAGAGGGTTATAGAAATTTTATGACTAAGCTGTGGAACGCGGCACGCTTCACTTTATCGCAACTAAGTGAAGATAAAGTTTTCACAAGCGATGAATTAAATCAAACATCTCCACAAACCATGGCTCAACATTGGATACTTAATGAACTAGAGACTTTGATTGATGAGGTAAGAAAGGCTTTAGATCAATATCGTTTTAATGAAGCCGCTCAAGCAACATACAACTTTATTTGGAAAAACTATTGTGACTGGTTTTTAGAAGTTGCAAAAGCCGACTTGGATGAGCCACAACTTAAAAATAAAACCCAGCTGGTTTTAGTTCACGCACTGGAAACATCCCTAAGACTTTTGCACCCAATTGCACCTTTTATTACTGATAAAATTTGGCAAGAATTGCCGCTTGAACAGAGCACCACTTACCATGCTATAGGTTGGCAAAGCTATCCTAAAGCCCTTAAAAATAAAGCCTTGGAAAATCAAAAAGTACATGATTTTCAAACCACACAAAATATTATTGAAGCCATACGACAATTTAGAGCGGAAAACCAAATTGCTCCAAGTCAACAAATCAATAAAGTTTATATTCCTGATTTTAATCAACTGATTAATAAAAGTAATATTGATGAGTCTAAACGCTATATTCAACGTCTTTGCAGAGTTGAATTTATTGAGAACTCTAATTTACCTGAAGACATCCGTAAGCAGGCTCATTCAAGCATTAAAATTGCTCATACTCAGTCAACCTTAACTGTTCCTTGGCAAGGCATTATTGATATCAATAAAGAACTTGATCGACTGCAAAAAAACTTGCTTAAAGCGAATAAAGAAAAAGAATCCGTGGAAAAACGTCTCAATAATAAGTCTTTTGTAGATAAAGCACCCAAAGATGTTTTAGAAAAAAACAAATTACGCTTACAAGAAGCCATACAACAAATTAAGCAAATTGAACAAGAGTTACACCGTTTAGATCATGCATAACGCTCTTTTTCAATTATGCTTATCAAAATTTTTTAAAAACACTGCCCATGATTTTTTCTACCCGTGCTTTTATCTTGATGAGGTGAGCTCCACGCAAGATGCTTTAAAAAAACTCTTAGATCTGGGTGCTCCTAATAAAACCACTGTTTTTACTTATAAACAAACCCATGGCAGAGGAAGAAACCAATCTCAATGGCAAACTCTTCCAGGAAAACACTTGTTTTTTTCTCATGCACAAAATTTAAAAATACCCAACAAAGATATCGCAAAAATAAGTCTTCTGGTTGGAATAGCTTTAAGGGATAGCCTAGAGCAATATTTTAACATCAAAGCAAAAATTAAATGGCCAAATGATCTTTATATAGAGAATAAAAAATTGTCAGGAATTTTATGTGAAGTTACACAAATCAATAGTAAATACCTTTGTATTATTGGTATTGGTATTAATATCAACCTTGGAAACAATAAAATTAAACAAAATGAGTTTTCACCCGCGTTTGCACAAAATTACACAGACTTAACTATTCACCCTTGGCATCTCCTTGGCAAAGCAATACAAAGCATTGATACTTGCTTAGCAAATATAGAATATAGCTTCTTAAAACTTCAGAAAAACTATCACCGATATGACTATCTTTTTAATAAAGTAATTTCAGTTAATACAGGTACTCAAACCTACCAAGGACAAGCAAAAGGCATCAACGAAGACGGGGCCCTATTGCTAGAAATTAAAGACAATAAAACCATTCCTATTTACTCTGGTCATATTAGTTTTTAGTTAAAAGTAAAAGTCCTGCTACAAAAGCCAGACTTTTCATTAGTTTTGACAGTGGTAGTATAAAAAACGCTGTTCAAATAATGAAAATCTAAAAAAAATTTTCAAGAACCCAAGCATTATCTGGGACTAAAATTGGATTAGAGTTCATATCATATGCAGTCCAAACAAATGCTATCAAATCACCATCGCTTATTTGGTATTCTGCTGAACTGCTCTGATGTAATGTCCAGACATTGTCATTTATTTTTTTATAAAAAAGAAGCCACTGTCTATCTTGGCTATCACCTAAACAATCATTTTCTGGCTGCCCAACACTGCCAATAGCACAAATATCTATATCCAATGGGCCATTATCATGGATTACAACATTTAAACCACTGTCTAAAAGAACATCTAAGGCTGAACTAATGTCACTTGATCCTTCAGCTACTGTTATACCATCAATCATGACAACGCCATTATTTTGATCAATTAGTAAACCAATCTGCGTACCTTCCATTAAAACCGGATTAGTACGTTGAAGAGACTCAACTCCAGCTTGAGAACAAGCGGCAACTATACTCAAGCAAAGAACAATAATATATAAATCCTTTTTTTTAAAACTCATAAAATCTCTTTTCTCAGATGAATAATACAGCCTCAACATTTTTATACCTTATAAACAAACATTCTCCTAATATCCACAAGTGCATGATAGTCCATCAAAACCTACAAAACTTCTATAAAAAGTAGCCGACAATAAATACACTGATTACCTGATTTAAACTTAAAAATGTTGTACAATACCTAGGAGATGTCAAAAACAGGCTATAAATTAAAGCTCAACCAAAATATTAAAGATTATCTTAAAGCTGATGCCGCAAAAGAAAAAAAACTGGCTTTAATAGATGGTTCTGTGCCAGTCCCTCTCAATGAGCTGTGTACAATACTAACCTATTTTCTCAATGATTCAGACCCAGAAATTGCTAATTTAGCTCAAGAAGAACTTAAAAGTATTCCTGTGCCTGTTTTAGAAGGTGTCTTATTACAAGATATTCACCCTAAAACACTTGATTTCTTTTCTCAGTATTATCATGATCAAGAACAACTTATAGAAAATATTTTACTGAATAAACACTGCCCTAATTCCGTTTTTCTAAAACTTGCATCACAGGCTAAAAATAAAACATTGTCTTTGATTATTAACAATCAACAAAAGCATTTAGATGAACCCAAAATTATTTCAGAACTAAAAAGGAACCCAAATGTTGCACGCCATGAGATTGATAAAGCTGTTTCCTTTTTAAGGATCAATGGTATTTTTGTTGATGGTGAATCCTCTGAATTATCTGAGCATGAAATTTCCGCCATCTTAAATATGGAAGACAATATGTCTTTTTATATTCCAAAAGAGCTTTTAGAAGACTCCAGTCAATCAAACGTAAAAATAAGTGATAAAGATGAAGACAAAAACAACAACGTCTTTCAGCTCATTCAAAAAATGAACATTGCTCAAAAAATAAAACTTGCACTAAAAGGAAATAAAGAAGCTCGTAGTATTTTAATTAAAGATAGCAATAAAATTGTTTCATCCGCAGTTGTTAAAAGTCCAAAAATAACTGAAAATGAAGTCATTGCTATTGCTTCTTTAAAAAGTGTCCACGATGAAGTGATTCGTATTGTGAGTACAAAACCTCAATGGGTTAAACTTTATGCTTTAAAACTAGCACTATGCAACAACCCTAAAACACCGTTTAAAACCGCCTTAAACTTTCTAAAAAGTCTAAATGTCAACGACTTACAAAAAATTTCCAAGAATAAAAACGTCTCACCCCAAGTCAGCAAAGTAGCCAAGCAATTATTTAAAGCTAGACGTAGCTAAAAATCTTTTATTTATTTAATTTTGACCAAGTCAGAACAGGATTGCGGGCCGCTTGGGTTTCATTAAGCCGTTTTATACCTGTTTTATGTGGTGCAGACTTAACCACTTCGGGATTATCCTTACATTCTTTAGCTATTTTTATCATGGTCTCAATATAACGATCCAATGTCCGCTTAGACTCACTTTCAGTAGGCTCCATCATTAAGGCTCCGTCAACTATCAGTGGAAAATAAACTGTAGGTGGGTGATAACCATAATCCATCAAACGCTTAGCAATATCCATGGTGTTAACATCATTATTTTTTCTTTGCTTTTGATCTGAAAAAACAACTTCATGTAAAGAATCGGTTTCATAAGGTAAGTGAAAGTACGCTTCTAATGCTTTACGAATATAATTGGCATTTAACACAGAATACTCACTGATTTTTGCCAAATACTCATGACCAAAAGCATAAATATAACATAAAGCTCTCACCAACATACCAAAATTGCCATAAAAAGCTCTATACTGCCCTACTGAATGAGGAATAGAGTAGTCTAAACAATATTCACCAGTCTTTGGGTCTTTATTAACAATTGGAGAAGGTAAAAAGTTTTTCAACCTATCTGAAACAACAACAGGGCCTGCTCCTGGACCACCGCCACCATGAGGTGTTGAGAATGTTTTATGCAAATTAATATGCATCACATCTACTCCCATAGCACCAAAACTGGCTTTACCTACCAAGGCATTTAAATTAGCACCATCCCCATAAACCAAAGCACCATTATCATGCATTAATTGAGATATCTTTACGATATCTTTTTCAAAGATTCCCAAAGTATTTGGGACAGTTGTCATAATAGCCGCAACATCGTCACCCATAGCGGCTTCTACCTGAGCATATTCAATATAACCTTTAGATCCGGTTTTAATCTCTCTCACTTTTAAACCACATAAAGCCGCACTGGCGGGGTTAGTTCCATGCGCAGAATCTGGTACCAAAACTGTATTTTTATGGCTCTGGTTATTCTCTTGATGATATTTGGCAATCATTTTAACCCCAGCCAATTCACCTTGAGCTCCAGCAGCAGGATGCAAGCTACAAGCTTTTAAGCCTGAGATATGAGTCAAACTTTCTTGCAAAAGATACATTAATTCTAAAGCCCCTTGCACTGTTTTTTCTGATGCATAGGGATGAATATCTCTAAAGCCTGGTAAATTGGCTGCCCAATCATTAATCTTTGGGTTATACTTCATGGTACATGAACCCAATGGATAAAATCCTTCATCAATTGAAAAGTTGAGTCTTGATAAGTTGGTGTAATGGCGTACCACTTCAAACTCTGATACATTGGGAAAGTCCTCAATACTTGACCTTATGTATTCTTTCGGAACCGATGTAATATTTTTTGATTTGATTTTGTTATTTTCTAAGGACGTATCATGAAAAATAGATTTTTCCAGCAAGCTTGGAATATACTTGTAAGAACGTTGTTCTGTTTGAACTTTATAAGCATCACTTTGTTTTTTTTGACTCATGACAGCACCTCTTTTGTCACTTCAATATAACGTTTTAAATCATTTTCGGTTTTTGTCTCAGTACAGTTAACCAAAAGAACATTGTTCAAGGTTTTATCAAACCTTGATAAGTCAATACCACTAGCAATATTGTTTTTTTCAAAGGCTTGTTTCCATTGTTCCATAGTTACCTTTGTTAATTTAAGTGCAAATTCATTAAAGGTAGCACCATGAAACAATAGTTCAACTCCGTCTAATTGCAAAAGTTCTGACTTAAGATATTCTGTTTTTTCATGATTATTGAGCGCAATGCTTTCTATACCTTTTTGACCCAAAGCTCCCATATAAATGGCTGCTCTTAAGGCACAAAGTGAATGGTTGGTGCATATGTTAGATGTAGCTTTTTGTCGTCTTATATGTTGCTCTCGAGTTGATAAGGTTAAAACATAACCGGGCGTGCCTTCAGAATCAACAGTTTTGCCTACCAATCGACCTGGCAATTGTCTTACGTATTGTTCATCAGACCCCATCAATCCTACATATGGTCCTCCAAAACTCAAAGGATTTCCCAAACTTTGTCCTTCTCCAACAACAATATCGGCACCCAGCTCGCCGGGAGACTTGAGTAAACCAAAGGCCAAAGCTTCAGTAAAACAGGCAATAGTCAAAACTCCATACTGCTTACATTGCTCTACTATCTTATCTAAAGGCTCAATCACACCATAAAAGTTTGGATACCCCACCACTATACAAGCTACCGATTCATCTAAGTTTGGTAACTTTGTATAACCGTTCTCATCTAAGGGTAAGTATTGGATTTCACATTGACTTGGATCAATATAACTTTGAATAGTCTTAATATATTCTGGATGAATACCTTGTGAAACGAATACTTTGTGACGTTTTTTTTGTATCCGTAATGCCATTAAAACTGCTTCAGCTAAGGCTGAAGCTCCATCATACATAGAAGCATTGGCCACGCCAACACCCAATAAACTTGCAACCATGGATTGAAATTCAAATATGGCCTGCAAAGTTCCCTGACTAATCTCAGCTTGATATGGTGTATATGCGGTAGTAAATTCACCTCTGGAACTTAAGGCGTCCACAACATAAGGTATAAAGTGCTCGTAAGCACCTCCCCCTAAATAACTTTTGTAATTTTTCTGTGCAGAAAAGTTTTTCTGCGCTAATGATTCAAAGTAAGATTGCAGCTCATATTCTTCTTTGACACTGGGAAGGTTTAATTGACCCTGATGAAAAACTTCTTTGGGCAAAGAGTCAAAAAGTTGCTCAAGGCTACTTTTCCCTATCGCATCTAACATCTGTTTTTGATCGTGTTCCGTGAGGGAAAAGTATCTCATCATTTTTTAGTCCTTATTTTTAATCTTCTTCGTTCTCAATGAATTCTGCATATTCTTCTGCATTCATGAGCTCATGGACAAAATCCATATTTTCAACTTCAACCTTAACCAACCAGCCATCTTCATACGGGTCATCGTTTACTGCTTCAGGAGAGTCTAATAAAGCGCTGTTGTTTTCTAAAACATGCCCAGATACAGGAGCATAAACGTCTGAAACAGCTTTGACAGACTCAATACTACCAAAAGGTTCATTTACGTGCACTTCATCTTCTTCATCTGGTAGTTCAACATGCACAATATCACCAAGTTTATCTTGTGCATATTCTGTAATACCAATTAGTACTGCACTTTCGTTTTCAAGTAATTTTACCCACTCATGTTCTTTCGTATAATAAAGATCTTCTGGAAAATCCATAGCTCCACTCCTTATTTGTATTTTTCATCAATCAGAATATATCAACACTCACTAGATTAACATATTCTTCTAAAACTTTTCTCCCTAATACCTATTTTTACAAAACACGCAAATTCTCTTTAGCTTTTCTTTACAGAAGATTCCACAAAAGGTGCTTTGCATATTTCAGCTTTAACCATTTTATCTTTGCGAAGTTCAATAAAGACCTCAGAGCCAAGCCCAACTTCAGAGCTAATCATAGCTAAACCTATTCCCTGCTTTAACTGTGGTGAAAAGGAACCACTGGTCACTCTGCCCAATTTTTTTGTTTTTTCAGCATCCAACCAAATTTCATAACCTTCTCTAGGCACACCTTTACTCAACAACTTAAACGCTCTAATGCGTTGTTTTACACCATGTTCTTTTACTTTTTCTACTGCATCTTTTCCTATAAAAGAGCCTTTATCTAACTTGGTTACCCAGCCTAATGCTGCTTCTAACACATGGGTATTCTTATCAAAATCCTGACCACTTAATAGATAACCCATCTCTAAACGCAACAAATCTCTAGCGCCTAAACCAATAGGAAGCAAGCCAAGGGGCGTGCCTTGTTCAATTAAGTATGTCCATAATTTTGCAGCTTCTTTGCTATCAAAATAAATTTCAAAACCGTCTTCACCTGTGTATCCAGTTCTTGATATCAAA
This sequence comes from Oligoflexia bacterium, assembly GCA_035326705.1. Lineage (NCBI taxonomy): Bacteria > Pseudomonadati > Bdellovibrionota > Oligoflexia > Oligoflexia bacterium. Next base: position 36,882 of record DAOLES010000001.1, on the reverse strand, counting down.
CAAGCTACATCATTAATTTGAGCAATATTAAACTCATAATAACGTATAGTTTCATTTAAATTACGTTTAACCAATTCACTTAAAAAAGCATCTGACTTAGGCCCCTGTAAAGCAAATAAAGCATATTCATAACTTTTATTTTTAATTTCTACATTTTCATTGGCTTTGTTGTTTATAAACCAATCATAGACTTCTTCAATATGACTGGCATTAACCACAAACAAAAACTTATCCGCAGCTAAACAATAAATAGTACAATCATCAATCATTTTTGCATCATGATTGATAATCGCTGCATACTGTACTTTTCCAGGCTTTAGCTTTGCAACATTATTACTTGCTACTTTTTGACAAAAAGCCAAGGCATCTCTACCAGAAATTTCAATTTCTCCCATATGGCTTACATCAAATAAACCCATTGTGTTTCTGACCGCTTCATATTCACTTATAATGCCTGTTGAATATTGAATGGGCATACTCCAACCGCCAAACTCAACCATCTTTGCATTGGATTTTACATGTAAATCATAAACCGGTGTTTTACGTAATTCATTCATTTTATTTATTTCCTTATTGTACGCTCATGTTGTGTTGCTGCTAAAAGGGTGTTTTGCAAAAGCATTGCAATTGTTAAAGGCCCAACTCCCCCTGGCACTGGAGTAATCCACGATGCCTTATTCTCTACTTGTTCATAATCAACATCCCCGCAAAGTGCTCCACCACTTTCTCTGTTGATACCTACATCAATAATAATTGCTCCGGGCTTTATCCAGCTGGCTTTTACCAGTTTTGCTTTACCGACTGCCGCAATGACAATATCTGCTTGTTGAACATGGTGTTCAATATTTTCAGTTCTAGAGTGACAAACCGTAACGGTTGCATTTTTTTGCAATAACAACATTGCCATAGGTTTACCCACAATATTACTTCTACCCAGAATTACACAATGCTTACCTGCTGGGTTAATATCGTATTCTTCTAATAGCTTTAAAATTCCAAGTGGAGTGCACGGCACAAAAGCTGCCTCTCCTTTTAGCAATTTACCTAAATTGAACGGATGAAAGCCATCCACATCTTTATCAGGATCAATGGTGTTCAGTAGTTTTTCAGCGTCCAAGCCCTCAGGCAAGGGTAATTGTAAAAGGATGCCATCAACTGTTGGATTTTGATTCAATTCTTGAATGTATTGACTTAAACTTTCTTCATTAATACCTGCATCAAACTCTTTATGAAATGAGATAATTCCTGTTTTTTCACAGGCTAAACGTTTGTTTTTAATATAAACAGCTGAAGCTGGGTCTTGTCCAACCAAAATTGTTGCCAACCCCGGAGCTCTACCGTAATTTTCAATGAATTGGGAAACATCAATTGCAAGCTTATCCTTCAACTTTTGACTTAGTTTTTTCCCATTTAAAAGACTCACAGGCCACTTATACCTTGATCAATAACGGAATCAAGCTAAAAGTTATACTTTATCTTTTAGCCTATTTTCACGGCCTAAAGGTTAATTTTTATCGTTATTTTCATGCATTTTTAACAGATTATCATGGGTCTGGATCAAGCCTCTAAGATGCCCTAAAAAATCTGCTTTTTGTTGTTTTAATGCATTGATTCTATGCATAATATTGTTAAGCTGATTGTGAGCTTGATTCAACATTCTTTCTGCTTGAACGTTGGCCTCTTCCTTGATCATTTGTGCTTCTTTTTCACCACTTCGCTTCATTTCTTCTGAAACTTTCTGGGCAGAAATCACTGTTTGTTTTAAGGTAGATTCTTTTTCTCTAAAATCTACAATCAGACGCTCCAGCTGAGCAATTTCTTCTTCTTTTTTGATTAATGAGGCTCTATCTTCTTCCCATGACAATTGAATATCTTTAAGAAAGTCTGCCACTTCTTTAGGATCAAAACCAAAAGTTTTTTTATTAAATTTTTTATGCAAAAGATCTAGGGGTGTTAGCTTCATCAGATCAACATTATACGATAATTGCTAAGATTATCTAAATATATCTTAATTTATACAAGCTTTTCTCTTTGCCCCAGAATACCACTGCCAATGCGGATAAAACTTGCTCCTTCAGCAAGAGCAACTTTGTAATCATTGGATACTCCCATGCTTAAATGAACAAAACGTTTTTCATCTCTCACATTTGTTTTATTTTTATCCAGCAATAGTTTTAAAGCTTTAAAATACTTTCTATTGTTTTCTGGATTATCTTGGTACGGTGGAAAGGTCATTAAACCAATACAATTAATTTTTTCAAATTGTTGTAAATCAAATAAAAACTGTTTTAAGTCTTCTTTTTTAATTCCGCTTTTTTGCTGTTCTTGCGCCAAATTAACATGCACTAATACATCTATGGTTTTATTTTCTTCTTTTAAAACTTGATTCATCTTTTTTGCATGTTTGATTTGATCCAAACTATGTATGACTGAAAAGTACTTACATAAATCTTTAATTTTGTTACTCTGAATTTTTCCAATAAAGTGCCAATGAATTAGGCTTTTTTTTTGCTTATCAAGCAACTCTCGTTTCTCAATAGCTTCTTGGACATAGTTTTCAGCAAAATTATTTTGTCCAAGCTTTAGAAGCACTTCATACACTTCAACTGGAAATTTTTTACAGACACAAACCAGTTTTGCTTTTGAATTTAAGTTAATAATATCTCTTTGAATATTATCTAGTTTTTCTTTGATGCTAACAATATTATTCATTTTTAATTTATAATTCAATGACCTTCAACTTCTCTAAAGCCATTAAAACCTGAACCTGAGGCAAACCTATAACATTTGAATATGAACCTTGAACTTCCTTAACATAACTTCCTGCAAGTCCTTGTATTGCATAAGCCCCGGCTTTATCTTTATACTCATCATAACATAAATACTGATCTATAATACTATCCGTCATGGTCATAAACTCAACTTGTGTCACTACAACTTCACTGTACATTTCTCGATTTAAATTATACAAGCTAAACGCTGTCATAACCGTATGTTTTTGCCCAGAAAGCTTTTTTAGCATTTCTTTTGCTTCATCTTTATTATTGGCTTTGCCTAATACAGTGTCATTAATCACAACGATTGTATCTGCACATACAACACAGCTTTTTTCTAAACTATGTTTTGGCAATTGTTTTACGGCTTCATTCATTTTTTGTTCAACAATTGAATTAACTTTATCTATAGGGTCAGGTTCAAAATTTTTTTCATCTACTGGAAAAACCTCTACAGAAAATTTTAAGCCCAACTGTTGCATCAAATCTCTTCTTCTTGGTGAAGCTGATGCTAAAATAATATTAACCAACTGTTGCATGAATCCTCTTTACTTCTAAATCCAACCTAAAAATTGTAATACTAGCTTTATCAACATAAACCAAACAACAGCCAAATAAACTGGACGTATAAATGCATGGCCTCTTTTAATTGATAAACTGGCGCCAAGTAAAGCACCACAGGCAGAGGCCAAAGCACCCCATATTGCTACTTTAAAGTCAACATAACCAGAAAACGAAAACAGCAACAGAGCCCCTAAATTGCTTGCAAAGTTAACAATTCTTGCACTGGCTGAAGCGTTAAGCAATGATAAACCAAATAAACTAACAAAAACAATCATCATAAAGGTCCCTGTTCCTGGACCAAAAAACCCATCGTATCCCCCAATGATAAAACCAACAACAAATGGCCATGCTGTGTGCTTTAACTTTGCTTCAATTTGCTGTTTACCTAAATTTTTTTGCAATAAGCTGTATAGCGCTACAAACAACAATAAAAAAATTACCACGGGTTTTAAAAATTCATTGCTAAGCTGACTGGCAATCAAGGCCCCGCAAGCTCCCCCTAAAAAAGCTGCAAATGTTGCTGGTAAAGCAATACGCCAAACCATTTTTTTTGAACTCGCATAGCGAATTGAACTGGTGAAAGATGCCATGATCCCAATAATTTTATTGGTGCCTAATGCCACTTTTGTCGCTAAACCTAAATTAAGCATCAAGGGTACCGTGATCAATCCACCGCCTCCAGCAACAGCATCAACAAAGCCAGCAAAAAAACACCCCATAATTAATAAAGCAAACTCCATAATGCCGTCTATACCCCAAAAATTAAAATTTCCCATGTTTTTATAAATTCATTATAGCTTATTGCTTTTAAAGCAATAATTTGGCACTTGATTAAACTTTATATCCATTACCTAAATATGCTTAACAAATAAATCCTCGCTCTTATATTCGGTTTATATAAATTCAAAATTTTACTTGCTCAAATCTCTCAGGTAGAAAGAACTTGGTGCAACAGCTTAAGAAAATTTTTTTTGATCAACAAGACGCTTTAAAACGCAATGATTCTGCTTTTAAAGCTGTACATGAACAAGTTTTAAATACTTATGGTAAAAACGCACTTGCTATTGTTGTTTATGGCTCTTGCTTAAGTCAAACAACACAAAAAAAAGATTCTGTTCCTGACTATTTTGTTATTGTTGATTCATTTCAAGCTTACTACTCTTCTTTAATTCAAAGCAGTTTAAACACATTTCTCCCACCCAACATTTATCATTTTGCGATTGAACAAGGCTTTAGCAAATACAGTGTTGTCAGCCTAAAACAACTACAATCTCAAACACAACTTATCGTTAGCCCCAAAGCTAAAGATATGTATTTTTTGGGTAGATTTTCAAAAAATACTTATATTTACTGGAGCCAAGACACGCGTATCAAAGATGCTTTATTAGAAGTTCAAAACCAAGCCTGTCAAAGTGTAGCCATGATTGTTTTATCTTCAATGAATTTAGGTGACAAAATAAGTCTAAATGACTTTGCCCTTAAATGTTTAGCTTTAAGTTACGTTGGAGACGTTAGAGTTGAAGCAAAAGATAAGGTTGAGAAACTATTCTTGGCTGAAGAAAAGTTTTACCTTAGCGTATATCAAGAAATTCTTTGCCACTTTCATCAACAAAAAATTATATCTTTTGACCAAACTCAGAAATACCTTACATTGCTTGACAAAACTCTATTGCCAAAAAAATACAAACGTTTCATTCTAAAAAGTAAGTTAAGAGCTCAGCTACGCTGGCCAAAAGGCATGTTAACAGCAAAAAATTGGCTCGATTATGTTCTTTTAAAAATTAGACGCAACTATGGCGACGAATTCACTCTGACTGAACGTGAAAAAAAATATTGGTTTATTTTTGGCTGGAAATTATTATTTAAACTAAATCGAAAAAAACTGTTAAAATAACCCTATGAAAAAAATTGGAATCATCGGTTTTGGTAATATGGGAAAAGCTTTGTACGAAGGACTTATACAGTTTTCAGAGCTTAATGAAAAAGACTTTATTACATCCCATCCTAACCCTGAATCACGCGCTTTGATTAATAAAGACTATGCTATAGAGTGTGTACCCAATAACATACACCTAGCCAAAGAGTCAGAGTTGATAGTTTTAACCGTCAAACCTCAAATCCTTGGTAAAGTACTGCAAGAAATAGCGCCTGTCTTGGATGTTCATCAAACTTTGATTTCTTGTGCTGCAGGTTACACTTTAAAACAAATTGAACAAGTTCTTGATAAACATATCAAAAACATTGCTTGCATTCGTATCATGCCTAACATAGCCGTTAAAGTGGGTGCTGGTGTAAATGTTTTTGCTTGCAATGCCGCCGCAAACTCACAAAGCAGAGATTATTTTATGAGTCTGTTCTCTGCTTTGGGATTAAATATTGAACTACCAGAAAGTCAATTTGATGCAGCTACCGGCTTATCAGGAAGTGGTCCAGCATTTATTTATACCATGATGGAAGCCATGATTGATGCTGGGGTCAAAGTTGGCTTATCCAGACAACATGCTAAGGAAATGGTTAAGCAAACCTTTTTTGGCTCTTCTGCACTTATCAATGCAACAGGTAAACATCCTGGTCAATTAAAAGATTTAATCACTTCCCCTGGTGGAACGGCTATTACAGGTATCTACACTTTAGAGAAAGGTGGAGTCAGGCACAGTCTGATTGAAGCTGTTGAAGCTGCCGCCAATAAAGCAAAAGAACTTTCAATATAAGATATCCCAGAGAAACAAGCCTTCTGGAGGGGCCGTGCTGCCAATTTTAATTTTTTGTGTAGACTTTAAAGCTGCTCTAATATCTTTTTGGGTTGCTTTTCTTCTTGCAACGGCAATTAAAGCCCCCATAATATTGCGCACCATATGTTTTAAAAAACCACTGCCAATTATTTCTAAATAATAGATGCCACTTTTACCTACTTTTTTTAATGTTATAGAAAATATTTCTCTCTGAGTTGTTTTTTGTGGATCATTAGAAGTTTGAAAAGACTTAAAGTCATGCTTACCTTTAAATAGCTGCATAGCTTTTTTTATTAAATCAATCTCAACGTCATCTGGGAAAAGTGTCACACACTCTCTTAAAAAAATATTGTTTTTTTTACCCACCTTAAAAAAATACCTGTATGATTTTTGCTTTACCTCAGCAATTGGGTGGAAATTCTCTCCCACATACTGGGCTGAGCGTACTTTTATATCTTCAGGTAAAAAAACATTGAGTCCAGTAACCCAATCTTCTAAACCTATCACCCTGTCCCCATAATAATCAAAACTAACCGCTTGCATGCGAGCATGCACTCCAGCATCAGTTCTTCCACTGGCAAGTGTTTTTATAGTTTGCCCGCTTCGTTTTTTTAAAGCGAGTTCCAATTGGCTTTGTACAGTCATATTTGTATCTGATTGTTTTTGCCATCCCTTGTAAGCGGTGCCTTGATAAGTAATATTTAATAATATTTTTTTATTTTTGTTATTACTCACTATAGCTTGCTCCAAAACTAAAAGATAAACAGTGGTTTTAATTTATTCTTAAACTTGTTGATTTGAATTAATAAAAATGTTTTGTTGTATAATTTTAATGACCTTAAATCTATAAAAAATCTAACCCCAAAGCAATACCATAGTCCCATGCACTTAAATCTACACCAGAACCTGCAATAGGTCTATAAGAGGCAAACACATCTAGAAATATATTATCAATGTCAAACAACTCTTTACTTCCCATACTTGTATGTTCTCTGAGCGAAAACCTTATTCCACCTTTTAGAGCATAGCCATGCTTAACATTATTCACCCGTTCAGTGTTTTCTTTTAACCACATAAAATAACTTTGATAACCTGCACCCAAAAATGGCTGAACATACCATTTTTGTTTTTCAAATGGGCTGCATTCAAGATAAGCCTCCATTGGCAAAAGTGTTAAAACCATTTTTTCTCCACTTTCTCTGCCTGAATCAATCCCTATTAAAAAACTTTTTTTGCGCATAAAGCCCAGGCTAAAACCTAACTTTAAAAAATCATAGCCAATAAGATAATCGTAGCTAATAAGGTGGTTGCCTTTACTAAAAAAGATCTGTTCAGTATCTCCAGTAAACTCAACCCAGCGCAAAGAAAACTTATTGCTATGTTTCATTTTTGCATAAACCACAGCGTGCATAAAAAGCATAAGAATAAAAACTATAAGAAATTTTTTCATTCATACTTCCTTAAAGTTATGGATTGTCTTATGTTGATCTTCAGCAATACAAGGACGAACAACAGTAAACCGAAACTGTTTGATTTTGATGTTGCGGATTGACAACCTGTTTCACCTGTTAAAGCAATTAAACCAATGGTTTCTTCAGGGACCTCACTTAATATTGGGCTGTAGTCACTTTCATTGCCTTGTTTGTCCACTGTTTTAATCTTTACATAAACTCTTTGCCCATTGACCAAACTGTTGATGGTGTAATTATAATTTCCTGTCCCAGTGTGATTGACAATAACAGGACTGATTAAGCCCGCTCCATCACTGGCTTGAGCGTCTAAGCCAAATGAAACTTCATAATAATCAATGTCTGCTTGATTAACACCATCCCAACTGACAAATATCTTTTGATGACCAAATTTTAATTTATAATCATTAGGATACGGAGGAATTGTATCCTTAAAAACTTTAATACCTCTGTAACCTTCTGTTGAAGATGATTCTACAAAAACACCCAACAAATTATTACCTTCAATAAAATCTGATGTTCCAATGCTAACAGATTTATTTTGATTGGCCGTTATACTGGTGGATGTATAGGTTTTTACTGCTTGTGGAAGGGTTATTTCACTGTCATCATCCATTCGTTTTACCTTTAAAGTTCCAGATGTATCGCTTAAAACACTAAAGCTATAATTATTTTCATTCCCAATATTTAAATCTGCTCCTGTTAAGTTTATCAATGGAAGATCAGAAAAAACACGTAATGTATTGTTGTTATCATCTAAAATGAAAAGGTTGTTATTGCCATCAATAAAGTTCCCCATAGAAGTAAGGTTAGACACGCTCTCTATTGTATCTACTTCTGTCCAATTACTTGGCGTTGTACTTACATATGGATCTATGATTCGCATTCTATTGTTGCTTAGATCTTCTAGATATAAATATATTCTGGCTGAAGAAAAACCCTCTGGCCGTAAACTTAAACCAGTGTATATATCACCAATCAGTGTATTGACTTGTATTGGATCAATTCCACTTAGACTTTCAAAGTCAAGCATGTTGAGTAAAAAATTTTGATGATCAGCTTGAGCAACAAAAATCTCTGAGGCTGATGAGATGGGATTGCTGATAAAAATATAAGTGCTATTCTCAATACTACTTTGACTAAGCTGTAAAAAGTTATTGTTACCTGAATAATTACTCAGCTCTATTCTATTTCCTAAGCTCTGCAAACTTGGCACTTGATAGCCCTCAAGTTCTCCTCCTTCACCCAAAACTACAACCTGATTTCTTGGAGTTATTGTTACCGTATCAATGGGAGTAAAACCAAGATCCAACTGCTGGTTAAGGTCATTGCTATCAAGATTGTAACTGTAAAGGGTGTCTGTATTAAAATCACCCAAGACCAAATAACTGGATTCAGAAACATGCAAACAATCAATGCTTTCAAATTTCACATTGTTTGTGTCACTGTTAACATGACTCATGCTGGGTGACTCAATGTTTTGTGAAAAATCCAAACTAGACCATTGGTCTGTTTGATCGGTTATAAAAAATATCTTATTTTCTTCAGCCAACAAACACGCTGAAACTGTTAATCCTGGTGTGACCAAAGTATTGACCACTGTTCTTGAAAATAAATCCACAATACTGACAGCATTTGCAGTTTTAGAAAAAACAAAGCCATAACGAGGATTGTCAAGATCACTGGGGACTAAAATTGAGCTTTCATGACTTAAGTCAAGTGCGTAATGAAACGTATCAGGATAGGCATAAACAACCGTTAAGGATAGCCACAAACATACGCAACTTAAGCCAAGTTTATACATTAAAAAACATTTAAACATAGGCTCTGCATTTATGCTATTTTTTGGTATAATAGAAAGATGAAGTTATTGGGGCACACACTAAGGGTATTTATAGGGTTTTCTTTGCTTATGATGAGCGCTTGCAACCTGCCCCCTGTATTAGCAACTTTAGAAGCCACTATTATTGACCCTAATGATACCAGTGGTTCAGGATCATCCTATGCCGTTGTTAACTTCACTCAATTTTACGGTGTCACTTCAAATGGCGGTGGCGCTGAATTAAGGTTTACCAACCCAGAAGGCGATAGCATGACCATTACTCTTTCTGAAACCTCTATGGGTAGTTTTTCAATTGGTGCTTTAACCCAAGTCTCAGGTCAAATTACAATTACCAGGGATTTACAGCCAGTCACACAAGCCTTCACAGCAAGCGCTGGAAATATTGTTATAACCGGTATAGCCACCGACGGTGATGAAGTCATTGCAGCCCAGGGAAATTTTGAAATCAATATTGAAGGCGGTGGCGGTGCAACCAGCAGATTTGACGGTCGGTAGATCATTTTTTATATGTCCACTACAAAAAATAATCAGTCTTTCCATTGCACTCTATCAAACTAAAAAACACATTAAAAAAATCGGGCTTACCTCATAAGGTTTGCCCGATTACTCGTGTTTTTGTGTTTTTTTATTTAATATTAATTATTAATTAGCTAACGTCTTTATATTCAGCATCAATCACGTCATCATCATCTTTTTTAGAAGACTTAGACTCGGTGCTATCACCTTCTGCTGATGCATTGGCAGTAGCCTCTTGTGTTGCTTTGTACATAATCTCAGCCAATTTATGTGATGCTTGCGTTAAAGATTCTGTTTCTTTTTTCAAGCTACCTGCGTCAGCATCTTGATTTTCAAGTACTTTTTTAGCTGAAGTCAAAGCGTCTTCCACTTTTTTCTTTTCATCAGCCGGTAATTTCTCACCATGCTCTTTTAAAGTTTTCTCGGTAGAAAAGACCAATGTGTCCAATTGGTTTTTAGCTTGCACTTGCTCCAAACGTTTTTTATCATCCTCAGCATGCGCTTGCGCATCTTTAACCATTTTTTCTACTTCTTCTTCAGATAAACCAGAAGAATTAGAAATGGTTATTTTTTGTTCTTTACCTGTGGCTTTGTCTTTAGCTGATACATTGACAATACCGTTGGCATCAATATCAAAGGTCACTTCAATTTGAGGTGTACCTCTTGGCGCAGGAGGGATATCACCCAACTGAAATCTTCCTAAAGTACGGTTACCAGAAGCCATTTCACGCTCACCTTGTAAGACATGAATATCAACAGAGGTTTGATTGTCCGCTGCAGTAGAGAATGTTTCAGATTTCTTAATAGGAATGGTACTATTTTTTTCTATCAACTTGGTTGCAACACCACCTAAAGTTTCAATACCCAATGACAGTGGCGTTACATCCAAAAGAAGAACGTCTTTCACGTCACCCGCTAAAACACCACCTTGAACAGCAGCACCACAGGCAACCACTTCATCTGGGTTAACGGTTTTTGCACCCTCTTTACCAAAAATTTCTTTAACAATGTTTTGGACCATTGGAATACGGGTTGAGCCACCCACCAAAATCACTTCATCAATATCACCGGCTTTAAGACCAGCATCTTTTAATGCTTGAATACAAGGTTGTTTTGTACCATCAATGATATCACCAACCAGTTTCTCAAACTGAGAACGCGTTAACTTTATATTGAGGTGCTTTGGACCTGAAGCATCCGCTGTTAAGAAAGGCAAGTTGATTTCAGTTTCCATAACGGTTGAAAGCTCAATTTTAGCTTTTTCAGCGGCTTCTTTCAACCGTTGCATGACCATTTTATCTTTAGAGACATCAACGCCTTGATCTTTTTTAAATTCATCGGCCAACCATTTAATAATGGCTTCATCAACGTTATCACCACCCAAGTGCGTGTCACCATTGGTAGATTTTACTTCTACCACTTTATCTCCCACTTCAAGAATGGAAACATCAAAGGTACCACCCCCAAAGTCATAGACTGCTACCACTTGGTCTTTCTTTTTATCCATACCATAGGCTAAGGCTGCAGCCGTTGGTTCATTGATAATACGTTTAACTTCTAAGCCGGCAATTTTACCTGCATCTTTGGTTGCTTGTCTTTGCGAATCATTAAAGTACGCTGGCACGGTAATAACAGCTTCTGTTACTGTTGTTCCCAAGTAATCTTCAGCCGCTTTTTTTAGTTTTTGCAAAACCATGGCTGAGATTTCTTGTGGGGTATAATTTTTACCATCAATCTCAATCACGGCCATACCATTGTCACCTTCAACAACATTGTAAGGAACGACATCTTTTTCATTACCCACTTCAGAGAAACGTCTGCCCATAAAACGCTTGGCAGAATAAATGGTTTTTTCTGGGTTGGTCACTGCTTGACGTTTGGCCACTTGGCCAACAGCTCTATTGCCATCTTTTAAAAATGCAACCACTGAAGGGGTTGTTCTTCCGCCTTCTTCATTGGAGATAATTTTAGTCTCTCCGCCTTCCATAATGGCAACCACAGAGTTGGTGGTTCCAAGGTCAATTCCAATAATTTTGCTCATAATCTCAAATTCCTTACTTATCTGTTCTCTAAAATATTGATAATACTAAATTTTTGGCAACAAAAAGCCAGTAAGAGCAAAATAAACTCATTGACACACTTGTCAATGGTATTTTTTTTGATTTCTGTAAAAATAACAATAATTAGCTTAATATAAAACCAGATAATTGGTTACAAGGTCAGGATTGCGTTCACCGACAAGCGTAACCTTTGCATCAGCATCTAAACGTGCTGCTTGACCATAATTATTGCCGCCATCTGTATAATAAATATGTGTGGTTTGGGTTAGAATTTTACCCTCATCGTCTTTGGTATTCAAACCATTCATCAAGGCAATCATTTCTTTGTTTTTAATGGGCTTTTTCAAAATAGCCATAGCCACTTCTTGTTCATCATCGGCATTTACTCTTCTGACCAATGCTCTATGAATCATGGTGTCATTGTTCAATTCTTTATCACCACGTTTTATTGATGGCGTGTAGAATATCGTTGCATTTTCATTGCCTTCATATTCTGCAAAAAAAGCATCCATGTCATCAAATGCTTCAAGAACTTCATCTTTATGGGTAAAGGTGATTTTTGTTCCATTTTCTTCTAAAAGCACAATACCATACTGAGGGTCAGTATGATCACCGTCATAAAGCACCCCATCAATCAAAGCTTTTCCTTCAAGCTTGCCAGGACTGGCACCTGAAGTCATGCCATCTGGAGCCACTGCAATTCCGCCAAAGTCATTGATGATTGTTTCTAAGTCACCTTTTGCAAATAAATCTGGATGTGATTCTTTGGTTACCAAATCTATAGCGTTCACTGGCCACCATTCACCCATAATCTCTTCACCCTTGATGATTTCATGAATAAATGTTCCATTTTTAAATTGTTGTTCAGTCTTTTTTAAATAGATTGTTGCAGTCTCGGTCTCAGCATCATCGGCAGTTTCTTCGCTATCTTTTTCTTCTTCAATCTCTGCAACCGTTTTTTTAGTGGTTGGGATAACCTTTTTCACTTTTTTTTCTGTGGGGATAACTGGTTTTGATGCGCACCCGATCATCATTGCTAAGAGTAGGAGTAAAGTCGTTTTGTTCATCATTCCAAGCAAATTAACATATTGCGTTATAGCGTGCAAGAAAAAATTTAACAATAAATCTAATGTTTTACGGCATTTAAAACAGCGCTCATTGATGAAAAATATACTTATCCCTAATAAATTTAGACTTTTGTAAGATACAAACTATTAGGTCTAAACCTGTCATATTAATTATCTTGTCAATTGATACGCAAAAAGAATAGGATAAGCAACAACCAAAAGCGATATAATAAGCAAAAAAATACTCGATTTTTTATTGTGTTTTTGACAGGTTAACCTAAAAATTGCGTAAAATGAGCTTCCTAAACCGATCAATAAATAAATACCTAAGATATATCTGTGGTCTAATAAAAAAAACTTTTCGTATTCCCCTGTTACAATTGCAAAAAAATAATTAAAAAACAAGATCATATTAATTACCATAATTAATTTAAATTTAAGCTTGTCCAATAACAAAATCATAATACAATCAATAATCTCTTCAGTTTAAAAACAGCTTGCTTGATGAACAAAAAACAATTTTAGGATAGTTTTTTGATACATCTTCTTATTCTTGCAAGAGCTTTGCAAACTCTTCCTTCATCAATGGCACCAATTCAAACATATCGCCCACTATGCCATAATCTGCTTTCTGGAAAATGGGTGCTTCAGGATCGGTGTTGATGGCGACAATGACTTTAGACGAGCTCATACCGGCTAAATGCTGAATGGCACCTGAGATACCGCAGGCTATGTATAGTTTTGGGTTCACTGTTTTACCAGTTTGACCGACCTGCATATCATGACTGGCATACCCTGCGTCTACTGCTGCTCGTGAAGCTCCAACGGCGGCACCTAAAACATCTGCCAATTCATTGATCATGGTAAAGTTTTCTTCTGACTTAATAGAACGGCCTGCGGATACAACAATCTCTGCTGCAGCCAAATCAGGTCTATCAGAGACGGTTGCTTTCACTTCTAACAATTTACAGCGTCCGCACTCAGAAAATCCCGCAGCTTCAAGCTCATTGCTTTGAGTATTAGACTCCGCCACTTCAGGTTTAGGGTCAAAAACATTGGGTCTACAGGTCACAACAACTGGAGACTCTAGGTTAGCTTCAATGTTAGCAATCAGCTTACCTGCATAAACGGGTCTTTTGGCTTTTAAAGTGTTACCGGTTAGCTCAAGATGGGTTACTTCTGAAATCATTCCACAGTCTAGTTGCGCCGCAACTCTTGGAAAAGTGTCCTTGCTGTTAGCACTTAACGAAGCCAATAGAATATTAATACTATTCTCACTGCAAAATTTTGCCGTTTGCTCAGCCCAAGATACTGTATTGTAACTAGATACATTGGCATGGTACAAGCTGCTTACGCCATATGTTTTTAGCTGGCTTTCAATGTCTTTGATTGTTTCACCTATGTACAGCGCAGATAGCTTTGCATTGTTTGTTTGCGCCAGTCGTCCAGCTTGGGCTAAAACTTCTAAAGACGATTTTTTAATTTTATTATTGTTACTTTCTATCCATACAGCAATATTCATACGACTTGACTCCTTCTCAAAAACACAAAAAAACTTATATAACCTTGGCTTCTTCTCTTAATTTCTTAACCACTTCTTTCACCGCTTCTTGTGGATTATCTTTAAAGATTTGCCCAGCTTGTCTTGCAGGTGGTTCTTCATAACCAACAACAGTTACATTATTATTTAAACCCCCTTCTTGTAGATTCAAATCAGCTGCGCTTACTTTTTCTATGGGTTTAGATTTGGACTGCATGATACCTTTTAAAGACGCATAACGGGGTTGGTTTAAACCTTTGGTTGCTGCAAAAATTGCAGGCAACTTAATTTCCCATACCTCTTGATTGCCACCATCAACATCTCTATGCACTTTAGCGGTACTTTCATCAATCAATTCAAATTTGCTTACAGATGTGACATGTGGCCAATCCAACAATTGTGCTGTCATCTGACTGACTTGAGAAGCATCGTCATCTATGGCGTGTTTGCCAGTAAATACAAGTTGATAGTCATCTGCTTTTATTTTTGCTGCCAAGAGTTTTGCCACAGATAAACCTGACAGTTTCTCCTGACTTTCAATCATCACAGCTTTATCACAGCCCATGGCCAAAGCACTTCTTAAAACATCTTGAGCTTTATCATTCCCTACTGTTAGGGCCGTTACTTCACCCGCACCTAAATTTTCTTTTGTTTTTAAACCTTCTTCAACACCAAACTCATCATAAGGACTGATAATAAATTTTAAACCCTCTTCAACAATTCCCTGACCATCACTGTTAAGCTTAATATTGCTGGCTGTATCTGGTACCCGCTTTACACAAACTGCTATTTTCATGGTATACTTTCCTCCGCTTTAACTTCTATGAATAGTTTTTTATAATTTAAAAATGCAAGCCCACATGGCCAAACACTGAAAAGAATGAATCTTCTACAACATTGCTGGTAAAATTAACCAAAGCTGTTCCACCAAAAGAAAACCCACTTCCTAAAAACATATCAACACCAATGCCTGTAGTATAACCAACATGAGAAGCTTTAAAACCATTAACTTCTCTATAAACCGGCCCTGCTCCAAATAATGCTGATAGCTCTAGGCCTGAGTTTCCCGATGCAGATCCATTAATGACACTTCTGGGCAAAATAAGACGTCCGCCAAAGCTTGGAAAAACAATGTCCTGTAATTCTCCTAATGACCATTGCATCATCGCTGTTAAGGCTATGTTTTCTGACAATCTATAGTCAGCAGAACCTACACCTAAGACTCCAGTAGGAGAAAGCGTTGTACCCGCCCCAATTTTAATATCAATTTTTTCTTGCACCTGTGCGTAAACAGCGCCTGCATGAAGTACGATTACACATAAAGCAAATGCCAAAAACCGTTTCATCATCTATATGTGTCCTTCTACTTTTTTTGAATCTTCATTGAACTTAGCTATTCCACTGTCTGTCAAAGGATGCTTAACCAACTGAGCCAATACACTGAATGGAATGGTAGCAACATCAGCGCCCATCAATGCTGCATCTAGTAAATGTTTTGGGTGCCTTATACTTGCAACCAAAACTTCTGTTTCAAAAGCATAATTATCGTAAATGGTTACAATTTCCTCAATCAAAGCCATACCATCATGGGATATATCGTCCAAACGCCCAACAAAAGGTGATATGTAAGCGGCTCCAGCCTTTGCTGCGAGAAGGGCTTGCATCGGAGAAAAGCAAAGTGTCATATTAACTCTTATACCTTCTTGCGCTAAACGTTTGGTTGCTACCAAAGCATCTTCACACATGGGTAACTTTACAACAACGTTTTCACCCAATTCGGCTAATTTTCTACCTTCTGACAGCATAGCATCAGCACTTTGAGCAACTGTTTCAAGACTTACTGGCCCTGAAACCAATGCACAGATTTCTTTGGCTAAATCAAAATAGGACTTACCTTCTTTAGCAACCAAGCTGGGATTGGTGGTGACCCCGTCACACATCCCTAAAGCAATGGCTTGTTTAATTTCATCTATATTGGCTGTATCTATGAAGAATTTCATGCTCTAAAAATGCTATACTGCAGCAGGCTTGTCAATTTATTCATGGACACATCAACATATTTTTTTCAAATTTGTGAAAGCAAAGCAACGCTTCTATCGACTGTTTATAAAATTTAATGTTATATAAAATTTGTGTTTTACTTATCGTCTAGGAAAAGTATTGTTCAGGTTCATAAGCTGCTTTATGCAAAAGGTTATGGTGTTGGAAATGATGGAAATACGTCTATAAGAGTTTCTGCTCAAGAAATGTTAATCACACCCACTGGCTTTGACAAAAGCAAATTAAAGCCTTTTGACATCAGCATAGTTTGCCTGAAAACAGGAAAACATCTTAAAGGGCCAAAACCATCCTCAGAATACCAATTGCACCTTGCCACTTATCAACACAACCCAAAAGTCAAAGCCATTGTGCACTCTCATCCTCCTTATTCCATTGCATGCAGTTTATCAGGCATTAGCTTAGAAGAGCCAATCTTGCCAGAAGTCATCATTGCTTTAGGAAAAGTCCCCACATGTTCATATACTACGCCAGGCACGCATGCTATTGCTCAACAAGCTGCCTTAGCTTTAAAAGAAAACCAATGCATTATTTTGGAAAGACATGGCGTGGTTAGTGCTTCAAAGAGCACTATAGATAATGCTTACACCCAATTAGAACGTGTTGAACACAGCGCAAAAATATTATGGCTGAGTCACGCTATTGCTCCTCCTAGCTTAATTCAAAACCCTGAACTAGAAAGTTTAATCAATATTAGAAAAGAAATTCAGAACGGATAAGTGCTCAGATTTTGCTTAGCGCAGTTTATATGCTACTTAAACTGCATGCTAAAAAAACCATTCTTAAAATCACTTTTATTATCTTTAACCTTATTATTATCTGCCTGTAGCTCTCAATTTAAAACAGTAAAACTACTAAAAGGCCACAGCCAAGCCCAACATGAAGCCTTTAGTGATAAGATCATGATTGCAACGCAAGGAGAAGCCGCAACCGCAGCTGGAATTAAGATGATTGAATTGGGAGGCAATGCTTTTGATGCGGCAGCTGCCGTTTCTTTTGCTATTTCTGTTGAACGGCCTCAATCAACAGGCCTTGGCGGCGGTGGTTTTATGCTGATGGACGGCCCTACTTTTGAACAACCTCTATCTCTGGACTTTAGAGAAAAGGCTCCTTTAAAAGCCCATTCAAAAATGTATGTCGACAAAAACGATGCGATCATTGAAAGAAAGTCTTTAGATGGTATCTTTGCCGGTGGCGTGCCGGGTTTGGTTAAAGGTGTCTTAGAAATGCAAGCCAAGTATGGTAAGCTCACCCGCCAACAAGTCATGCAACCTGCCATTGAACTGGCTACAAATGGATTTAAAATTTACCCACACTTAGCCAAAGCCATTGAGGCAAGGCAAGAGGTTTTAAAACAATACCCTGCTTCTATTGCTGTGTTTTTTAAATCAGACGGTAGCATCAAAGAAGAAGGTGATATCTTAATACAAAAAGACTTGGCAAAAACCTTACAAACCATATCAGAAAAAGGCATAAACGGTTTTTACAAAGGTTGGGTCGCTCAAGCTATTGTCGATGAAAGCAAACGTTTAGGCGGTTACATCAGGCAAATAGATTTGGATAAATACAACACCAAATGGAGAACCCCTGTCCAAGGAACCTTTAATGGCTATGAGATTTTTTCAATGGGACCTCCTAGTTCTGGTGGGACCCATGTCATTCAAATCTTAAATATTTTAGAACCGCTTAACTTAAAAGAGCAAGGTATTCAAAGCCCAACCAGTATTCATCAAACAGCCAGTGCTATGCAGCTGGCTTTTGTTGATAGAGCACGCTATATGGGAGATGCTGATTTTGTTAAGGTGCCGGTTAAAGGATTAATTTCAAAAAAATATGCCGGGGAATTACGCAAGAAAATTGGTTCAAAAGCATTAAAGCTTGAACAAGATGATTTGCTTGATGCTTTTCCTTATGAATCCGATGAAACCACCCACTTTACCATTATGGACAATGTCGGCAATACTGTGAGCTCTACTCAAACCATTAACGGCTGGTTAGGTTCTGGCGTTGTCATCCCAGGCACAGGTATTGTTATGAATAATGAAATGGATGATTTTTCTAAAAAACCAGGGGATAGTAATTTATTTGGCGCGGTTGGCAGCAAAAACAACTTGGTACAACCTGAAAAACGTCCTTTAAGCAGTATGTCTCCTACTATTGTTAGAAAAGATGGTAAACCCATCCTTGCTTTGGGAACACCTTCAGGTACCAGGATCCTAACCTGTGTCAGCCAAGTTCTATTGAATTATCTTGAGCATGAAAAAGATCTCTATACTGCTGTTGCTGCACTACGCTACCATCACCAATGGCAGCCTGACCATATTCGGGTAGAAGATCCCGGCTTTAGTCTGGGCACAAAAAAAGCTCTACAAAGCATGGGCCATGAAATCCGCCATGAAGATCTAGGCTGTAAAGTCCAAGCAGTTGCTTTTGAAAACAATCGCTTACACGGTGTAGCTGATCCAAGAGGTGAAGGCCTAGCTAAAGGACAGTAAACAATAAATCTTCAATTTTTATTTTTAAGGTTGTAGCTGATTAATAAGCATTATCTAACTTGCTACAACCTTCATTAAGATAGTTCAGCATCATTGAACGGTATTTTCTTTTGGCAACGCCAGCCACATTGATATGACTTTTTTCCTCGTACCATAACTTACATTTATTAGAATGTTGGTATTTGTTAAATAATTTTTTACCTTGTTTAAACCCAACCACAAAATCTTGCTTACTTTGCACAAACAACACACTTTCTGGTTTGTATGTAAACTTACGAATTTGTTTCTTAGCGGCATAACGATCAGTCACCAACAGAAACCCAAGCCAAGAAAAAGGAAACGTTAACCAATGCCGAGTTAAAACTTTTGAAGACGTTGCTTTTAATGAATAAAAAGTTCCTTCCAAAATCATCTTATATTTAAAGTTTGGCTGCCCTTGTTCTGCTAAAATATTTAAAGCATTCATTAAAATCATCCCACCAATACTCTCTCCCCATAAAATAATTTGATGGTCATACTCAGAGTAGTTATCCATTGCATATTGAATCACGGCTGCTGCATCTTGATTAACATCAGGAAACCCTGCAAGCCCCTCTGACTTACCATAGCCTCTGTAATCAAAAGTAACAAAGTCGTAGCCATGTTGTGTAACCCACAATTGGGATAAAAAATGTGAACTTAAATTTTCTGCGTTACCATGAAACTGAACCACCACACCTTTCTTTGGTTTTACCAAGCTCTGAAAGTGAACCAAAGACAACGATGTTCCATCAAAAGATTTAATGTATTGTTGCTCAGGTTTCTGTGCCTGAAAATTTTCAACATTTTGATATACTTGCCTGCTAGGCTGCAAAGCTATGTTGGTACAAGCAGATAAAAAAATTAAACTTATCAAACCAACACTATTAAACAAAATTAACTTTTTCATATTTATGTATCCTTAAAAATACCTTAAATAATACAGGGCGGCATTGTAGTCATGGAGATTGTAATTAAAATCAACTCTAATCTCATTACCTGGATTAAGATGAAAGGCTTGTAAAAAATATGCTTGTTCATGACTTAAAAAGTTATTCAATGCATTGATAGCATATTTAAAGCCAAGTTTCTGGGAACTTAAATTCCCAAAATCAAATAAAAAACCTGAATCAATTTCCAAGCCAACAAATGAATTGAGCTTATCTGATAAAGCCAGTGCATTAGCGCTGTTTAAAAATGTATAAAACAAAAACCTTTTATCTTCTTGCAGACCAAGATTGGCTTTACCAATTGTTATACCTGGCCCAACTGATAGTTTTACTTGCCGGCAAGTAAAACACGGCTCATTAAGACTTTCTTCTAACGCCAAATTGATATTCCAGGATGGTTTTTTAATCCCTTTTTCAAATGGAGCCAGTGATATAATCCGAATCACGTTAAGTTCTGGAATAAGTATTTTTTTTGACTTTAAATTAAAACTCAACTTTCCATTAAGTGCTTCAATATGAGACAAGTTATTGAGACCTTGCTGCAAATTTAACTGATCGTGATAAGCTCCCCTAAAATATATATCTGCGCTTAAGGCATTATCGTTATGGTAGGTCCCCCCAAAGCCAAAACGCATGGTTGGGTGCGATTTAGCTGGATCATGCTTCAATTTAATATGAACTGGCTCCGAAGCTGGCAATAAACTTCTTGCCAACCATAATTGTTTTTCAAAAGAACTTGGAACCATATTTTTATTGTTGTATTTTTCATAATCTATCACTGTATCCAATATGTTTCTTTGTTGATCTAGCTCTTTATGCCCAAGAGCATGAACTTTTTTTTGTCTAATCATTTTATAGGCTAGTTTTTTTGATTTTTTAGTCAAGCTGGCCATTCTTGCTTGATAAATCCTTCTATAAGATGGTCTAAGTTCTATTTTTTCAACCCAATCAGTATTTTTTTGCAGCACTTTAATTGTATCAACCGGCGTTGTAAAAAATGGTAGCCGTTTGACCAAGGCATGATTTGGGTGATTCACTTCAAGTAAACTTAATAAAAAATATGAGCAGTTTTCATCAATAAAATAATAATCAAAATAAGTTTTTGACAGCTCCCATAAATGAAACAGTAAATCATTGACCTGCTCTTGCGATAAGCTCAAATGATACTCCCATAAATCTCGTGCTTCAAGGTTAACATATTCATTGACCTTCATATGATAGGGAAATGAAGAGAATACACCGGGGTATCCACCAAAAAGACCTTTTACGGTATATAAAAGCCCTCCTTCGGAACCCGTACTTGCTGCAAAGTTGACCACATTATCAAGGAGCGCTTTACTTTCATGATTATCTGTTTTTTTCTTAAACCTTAAAAAAGTATGCCCAAACATGGAAGATGGGTTGTTCAAATAACTACCTGCAAAAACTAAAACAGCTGCCTTTGCATTCATTCTATTAAACCATGAGTTAAAGGTTTTACAGTGTTCAAAAAAATTAAAGTTTTTTACTTCAATTAAATGATTTTTCTTTAACCATTTATATCTTAGTGGATAGCGACAAATAACCGAATCTTGCTCAAGATTGTTTTTTTCTAGGTCCTGGAGCATAAGCTTAATTGTAACAAGCAACTCTTGCTCAGGCTTATAACGACCCTGTTGATCAAGGTAAAAGCTAGGACCATCCACTTCACCTTTATATTTATTTTTTGATTTTTGGCGATAATGACCTAGTTTAAGCCAATAAGGATCTTTACTTAATTGATGCAATATTGTTGAATTTATTGATTGTTCATTCTTTGTTTTTGCATACAGTGGCGCCAATAAAAACCAATGCATCCCATATAAACACAAAAAGGCTTTGATCATTATATTTGTATTCATAACAACCAAAGCCTTTTGTTTTAAAGATTAGTAATAAAAAATAAATTTAATTAACCATTAACAGAACATTTTTCAGCTAAAACAGCATCATTGTTTACAGTATTTTTAACAACACTAATAAACTGTGTACCATTATCAATGCTATTTAATGTTGCTGTATTTTTTTGTAATGTTTTAGCAAACAATACTTGTGCATCTTCAGAACAACCCATTAAACTTGCAAAGCTTGCCAAAGTTTCACCGTTGGCTTGCGCAATTTCTTTTTGTAAAGTTGCATAGTTTACTTCAACAAAAATTTCTTTTTCTTTATCTAATTTAGCCATACCCTCACTTGTACAGTTAGAGGTACCTGAAGAAATTCCAAATGTTTGCGTACCAAAGGTACCATTTGTTGTAGCAGCTAAAACCTGTTGAACTTTACCATTTTTTTCAACAAACAACATACTACCTAAACCACAACCCGCAGAGCCATATGTTCCTGTTCCTTTAAGACCTTCTGCGTATACAAAACCTGCCATAAACACAGCAGCACATACAAGAGTAAACATTGATTTTTTCATAAATACCTTTCCATAGAAATTATTATTGTCCAATAATGTTTGCAACCGTAACCGATTTTATTTTTTTTTACTAGTAAACATTGAAATCTGGCTGGTTTTAATAAGTACAAATAACTGAACAGATACAACACCTATCATATCAATAAGAATATCTTTGTATGTTCCTGTTCTAGCTGCAATATGACTTTGATTGTATTCATCTAAAATAGCAATGCTTAAACAAAAAATAAATACACAAATAAAAGACCTGATCTTGGGTTTTATTTTAAAAATATAAAAATTTTTAAATAACGCTACAAATGAAAAGTACGTTAACACTGCATATGCAAAAACATGTGCAAACTTTCTAATGTAAAAATGCATACTCCAAAAGTGCTCTCTAGAAAACGATTGAAAAAAAGCATGAATCCATCGGTATAAAACTGTACTCGTATTTCCAGCTGAGAAGTACTGACTAGAAAACATAAAAATGATCCCTACCCAAATCCCGCAGGGTACTACATATTTTATTCCTTTTCGCATAATGTTTTTAAACAGGTTGGCCAATCAGCAAGAAGTTGCTCAGCTGGAGATTTTCCTTTGTCAGCAATTTCTCTAAGGGGGAATAAATAATCAGACATGCCTTCATTGTAAAGCACTTTATCCATCGCCAACATACAGTGGTTTATATATTCATTCGCCCAATCCAATATTTTTATTTTACCTAAACTGGCTTGCATACCTTTAAGAGCAACATCATCAATACTTGTATACAAAGTCTCTAAACTAACCTTTTTGGAAAAACTATGAGCTTCTTCTAATAAGCTCTTGTTATACAACAGTGCCATCCAAAATGCAGTTATGGCTATAGAAAGTTTTTTACTGCTTGCATCTGCTGTTCTAAATTCCAAGTGATTTTTTAACCTAACATCAGGAAATAAAGTTGTTAAATGACTTTCCCAGTCACTTTGAGTTAAAACTTGTCCACTCTTTAGTGCTTGAGCAAATGTTTGGTGTGTAGCATCTTGATAAGCCCCATTTCTATATAAAAAGTACATAGGAATATCTTGGGCATAATCTCTGTATTGCTCAAAAGAGAAACTACCATCCACAAAAAATTTGGGGATTCCGCACCGTTGTTTGTCAGTTTTTTGCCAAACTTTTAAACGCCGTGAACAAAAACCATTTTTTTGCCCTTGTTCTATTGCTGAATTGGCAGTCAAGGCGGATGCCAAAACACCAAACACACTGCCTACTCTAATTTTTTTTGCAGCATCTTCTTCACTGCTGTAGTCTAAGTTAACTTGCGATGATGCTGTCAATTTCATCATTTCTAAACCACCGGGTGAAACTCTTTCAAAGTAAGCCTTCATAATTTTATAGCGTGACTTGGGCACCCAAGAAATTTGATCAATAGTGCTTACCGGCTGAATTCCAATACCCAACCAAGCTATATCCAAAGGTGTTGAAATCCTGCATAACAACTTCAAATGCTGTCCAAGCTCATGTGCAACATCCGCTACAGACTGATGAGCAGAGCCACTCAGTTCAAACTGACCCCCGGGTTCTAAAGTAATGGCTTGCCCATCTTTTTCAAGAGCAATTAAATGCTCTTGATCATATATTTTTTTCCAATGATCTTGATCCGCAATGGTTTTTAAAATAATTTCTATCCCTTTATCTCCAAGATAAGGGATGGCTTGCAGAGTATCTTTATAAACTCCAATTTTTTCAGTTTCTAATCCAACCAAAAAATTCTTTGGTTCTCTGGCACCATTGATAAAAATTTCTAACAGATTATCCACATTTTCAATAGGTCCAGATTGACTAACTTTTACTTCTCTACTCATAGTTTCAGCCCATACAACTATCTTAAAAATAAAGTTTAGGCAAAAAGCCTAATATATATTATTTAAATCTTTTTAACGCATTAAATAAGACTGGTAAGCAAGCAATAGCTGGTTTATAATCAGAAACTAAACCTATGGTACCTGTAAAAGAAATCATATCAGAGATTCAAAAATTTCGCCCCAATGCCAATGCTGATATTATTGAAAAAGCTTATGCTTTAGGCAAAGTTGCCCATCAGCATCAAAAAAGAAAGTCAGGAGAGCCTTACTTTGCCCACCCTACACAAGTTGCGTTCATTTTAGCCTCCCATCAAATGGATGAAGATACGGTTGCCACCGGTTTATTGCATGATGTGGTTGAAGATACTGAAACCAGTATAGAAGATATTGAACAAGAATTTGGTCAAGACATTGCTGAGATGGTTGATGGTGTAACCAAATTATCAAAAATTTCTTTTCAATCCAAAGATATCCAACAAAGTGAAAGTTTTAGAAAAATGCTTTTGGCCATGGCCAAAGATATTAGGGTCATTGTTGTTAAGTTGGCTGATCGTTTACACAATATGCGCACTCTTGAACATATGTCTGAAGAGAAACAAAGAGTTATAGCACAAGAAACTTTAGATATTTATGCCCCCTTAGCCCATCGTTTAGGTATGTCATGGTTAAAAAATGAACTAGAAGACCTTTGTTTCCAATACCTTCATCCATCATCTTATGCAATGATTCAAGACCATCTTGCCCATTCACAAAAAAGGCATGATACTTTTATTTCAAGTATCATTGATGTCTTGGCTAGGAAAATGAAAGAAGAAAATATTCCTTGTGAAATTACCGGCAGACGTAAACATGCTTACTCTATTTTTAAAAAAATGGAAAAGCGTCGTCTTGAGTTTGATCAAATTCATGACTTGCTTGCTTTTAGAATTCTAGTCAACTCCATACCCAAGTGCTATGAAGCTTTGGGACATATTCATGCTATGTGGAAGCCAATTCCTGGTCGATTCAAAGACTTTATTGCTCTGCCCAAAGCCAACATGTACCAATCACTGCATACCACGCTCATTGGCCCCAACGGAGAACGCATTGAAGTTCAGATTAGAACCCATGATATGCATTCAATCGCTGAAGACGGTATTGCTGCCCACTGGCAATACAAAAAAGATAAAAAAGCCTCTGCTAAAGCCAAAGACATTCAGCAATTTGCTTGGCTCAGGCAAATGGTTGAATGGCAGCAAGACTTATCGGATGCCCATCAGTTTATTGAAAGTGTTAAAATAGATTTATTTTCCGACGAGGTTTATGTCTTTACACCGCAAGGTGAAGTTTTAGACTTTCCTCGTGGCTCAACACCCATAGACTATGCTTTTAGGGTGCACACTGAAGTAGGCTTAAAATGTAAAGGTGCCATAGTGAATGGCAAAATGGTTCCTTTAAAATACCAACTTAAAAATGGGGATAAAATTGAAATTATCACTGACAAAAACATGCGCCCATCCAAGGATTGGCTCAAATTGGTCAAAACCTCTAAGGCTCGTTCTAAAATAAGATCTCACATCAAAAAAACTGAACGTGATCAAGCCAAAAAAATGGGACATGAAATTCTTATTCGTGAATTTAGAAAACACAAAGAACGTTTTGAAAGTGTTCTTGATAATGATCTTTTTTCCGCAACACTGAAGGAGTTGCGTTTAGGCAATGAAGATGAATTGCTGTTAGCTGTGGGCTATGGAAAAATTCATCCGCAAGTCGTGGTTGAAAAATATACACAGTTGCTTAATCCAGAAAAGACCTTTAAAAAACTAGGCAAAGTCCATCAAAACGTTTCCTCACAAGCCATCAATCAAGAAACATCTGCGCCCATTCAAGTGGGTGGAGAAGATAGTATTGTTGTTAGATATGGTAAATGTTGTACACCCTTACCCGGAGATGCCATTGTTGGTTTTATTACCAGAGGCCGAGGGGTAACCATTCATAAAAGTGACTGTTATATGATTTTAGAAACGGATGATGAAAGAAAAATTCATGTGGCTTGGGCAGATAGCATTGCTGGTAGCAAGCGCATTGTTCGTATAAGAGTGATTACCACAGATACCGTAGGCATTTTAGCGGATGTTTCGCAGCAGATTTCAAAATCTGGAGGCAATATTTCTCACGCATCTATAAAAACCACGGCGGACAACAAAGCTATATGCTATTTTGATGTCTCTATCCAAAACACCAACCAACTTAATAATTTAATTAAATCAATTGGTGAACTTAAAGGCATTCTTACAGTAGAACGAGTAAAAAACTTATAAAATTTTTATATCTGAGCAGCCAATTGAATACCCAGGATTATTAATAAGTAACCTGGACACCATTGCGATTTATAGATCTTACCCTCAACTTTCCCCATAAAAGAGTCTCTATTTGGTGAATGGGAAGCAAAAATGGTAACATCTGCATTGATTAGATTTGCTTCTGTTATTTCTGATAAAGCAATTGCTTTGTGTTGGGGAAAATAGTTTTCGTCATAATATTCTTCTTGATTAATCAAATCGTATTCTAACAACAGCTCTCTTTCGACTCCATTTTTTATTGAGTTTGAACCTTGCTCTCTCCACACCAATCTATTCACTGCAAAAGCCATATGCTGAAGGTCAGTGTTTTCAAGTTTTACTATTGTGGTATGATTGCTTAAGTATCCATCTATATTCATTATTTTTTCATAGCCTTTAGCATAAGTAAACTCTATGCAGTCTGGCAACTCTTCTTTTAATCCTAAATTTTTTAAACTTTTTAGGTATAATGAGTAAGCTTGTTCATAAAAAAGAATATTACCTGGGGCTGTAATAAAAAACTTTTCACCCATTAGTGCTTGTTTACAAAAAATTTCTATATTTTCAAAAAAAACTCGCTGGACATTCTGATAATCTAGAACCGTTTGACGTTTACTAGGATCTTCTAGATAGTTTTCAAAGTTTATGGGCTCCCACAAGCTGACATCAAAAATAATATCGCCAGACTTAACCTGATGAATTGTGTTAGCAAGATATAAAAGCACTTTGACAGGCCCATATTTTTCTATTGCAAGATCATCAAAGGCCACGACTCTTATATCTTTTTGTGCATAAACGCTTGCAAAAAATAGAAATAAACTTGTTAAAAAAATTCTACGTAAACACACCTTTAAAATCATTAAATTTCCCCTAGTATTTGAAATAACATATAATTTTTTTTAATACAATCTCATTTTTTATAAAACATTATTATTGTTTATTTATCTTTTTTTCACCTCAGTTCTGTCAAAAAATAGAGTTTACGTCCCAAAAACAAAAAAAGAGCCTTTTAAAGGCTCTTTTTTATTATTCTATATAAGTTAACTAATGGGCTTATTTGTGTTTATTAAACCACTCTTTTGAGCCTTGTGGATCTGGCTTCATGCTATCATCACCTTCAGTCCAGTTTGCTGGGCAAACTTCACCTTTTTCAGCAGTGTACTGATAAGCCGCTAATAAACGTAAAGCTTCATCAACATTTCTTCCTACAGAAAGGTTGTTGATGGTTGCGTGCTGAATCACATTTTGATCATCAATTAAAAACAAGCCCCTCAATGCAACACCACCGTCAGTCAGTACTTCATAGTCACTGGCTATTTTTTTATTGATATCCGCAATGATTGGGAAGTTGACATCACCTAAACCACCGTCATTTCTATCTTGTTGTGTCCAAGCCAAGTGTGAAAAAACAGAGTCTACTGAACAAGCAATCAGTTCACAGTTTTTTTCTCTGAATTTTTCAGCAGCATCAGAAAAAGCAACAATCTCGGTTGGACATACAAATGTAAAATCCAAAGGATAAAAGAATAAAATTTTCCATTTACCTGAAAAGTCTTTTAAAGAAACATTTCCTATTTCACCATTGACCAAGGCCTGTTCTGAAAAATCTGGGGCTTGGTTACCTACTAATCTTGACATATTTTTAACTCCTTTTTTGTTTTATTTATCTATAGAGCCTACGACTCTGTTTTTATAAAGGGAGGATCTCTCCCCCCTTCTTGGTCCAAAAACGTCGTTTTGAACCAATTCAACCCACCCGGGGAAAACTCAGGATAAACCTTCTTTTCCTCTGGTTTCTTACTTATCTATTGAGCCTACGACTCTTTTCATAAAATGGTTCAAAGCATCTTTATCAGATTTTCCCTCTTTGACCATCTTTGAAACTTCTAAAGATCCATACATGTTGGAAAGTAACTCTCCAATGGTATCAAGTTCTTCATCACTTAGACCTTTAGCCTGAGAAACATGCTCCAATACTTCAATGCATTCATTAACATAATCCTCATCATGTTGACCGATAAATTCAGTCAAGGACTTAATGACTGGTAACTTCATTGACTAACCCTTCCACCACATCAATTTTGTTACCTTGATCTTGCTTTAAGAGTTTCCCATCTTTAAACGCAGCAAATGTCGGTAAATTATCTACTGCAGCTAATTTTCTTGAGTTTGGATACTTTTCTGCATCAACATAAACAAAGGCTATGCCTTGTGTTGCTTCAGCAAGTTTTTTAAATTTTGGTTTAATCATTCTACAGTTTCCGCACCAAGTAGCTCCGTACTGTACAATGACTTGCTTATGCTCATCGATAACACTTTGTAAGTTATCTTCATTTAATTCAATCATTGCAACCTCCATATTTATTGCATTAGCTTTGTTAAGTTCTAATATGCAACAAAGCTTAATATTTATCCAACACTTTAGATCTATTAATCAATAGTTTTAAACTATTAAAATTGACATTTTAATTACAAAAAGTACATTACAAAAATGCCTAGTTTGAGTCAACTTGAATACATTTTAGCTGTTGCAAAACATAAACACTTTGGAAGAGCTGCAAAGTCATGCTTTGTCAGCCAACCGTCCCTATCTGCCCAAGTTCAAAAAGCAGAAGATGAACTGGACATCATTATTTTTGACCGCTCTAAATCACCTATAAAAGTCACACAGCTTGGTCAAGAAGTGATTGAACAAGCAAGAAAAGTCATATCAGAACATAAAAAGCTGTTGGATATTCATGCCCAAAGCGCAGAACTTAGTGGGTCATTTCATCTTGGTGTCATTCCTACCTTATCTCCGTACATCCTACCTTTATTTATCAAAAGTTTTTCAAATAATTATCCTAAAGTAGACCTGACCATCAGCGAGTACAAAACAGAAGATATTATAGAAAAGCTTTATGATGATCAACTTGATGGTGGGCTTTTGGTGACGCCATTGTATGACGATAAAATTATTGAGCGCAGTTTATTTTATGAACCGTTTTATGCTTTTATGTCTAAGCATCACCCTTTGATTAACAAAAAAACTGTGTCAGAAACACAGCTACAAGACCACCCTATTTGGCTTCTAGATGAAGGGCATTGTTTTAGAGAGCAAGTTATTAAAGTTTGTGCATTTAAAAACAAACGTGAAGTTTTAAATAATGTTCACTTTGACAGTGGCAACCTTGAAACTTTAAAAAACCTAATCCGTAACGGTGATGGCTACACGCTTATACCCCACCTTGCAAGCCTTGATTTAACCGAACAAGAAAAAAATCACCAATTAAAAAAATTCAAAAGTCCTGTTCCTACTAGAGAGATAAGTCTGGTGCATAGTCGAACATTTTTAAAGGAACATATTATAGACGCCATGACCAATAGCATAATCAATCACATTCCCAATGAATTAAGTTCTCTGAAAAAAGATAGCATAGAACGCATTGATATTTAGCAAACTATAAATTAAGAATGCGTTTGTTTTTAAAACTATAGTATGATTTTCGGCCAATGATAATATGATCTAAAAGTTCTAAATCAAAATATTTAAGTAAACGTTCTATGTGCTGGGTTAACACTTTATCTTGAGTAGATGGCCTTGGATCGCCTGACGGGTGGTTATGCCCTATAATAATTCTAGCTGCATTTTCACATAAAACATGCTTCATCAATAGTTTCATATCTATCTTAACACCTCCTACCTGATCTTGTGTGAAATGTTTTAGTTCAAACAAAGCATTTTTATGGTTTAATAAACCGAGAAAAACTGTCTCATGCGGCAGGTATTGACAATATTTGGTTAAACATTGTGCAAAATCTTTGGGTGAACGAATATATTCTAAAGCATTCGAGATAGTCTCTTTTCGCTTTATGATTTCTATCAACGCTAGAAACTTTTTTACCATAAGCTCATCAAGGCCAAGCATATAATTTAGGTATGCACTATCGCAAACAAAATTATTGTTTAATCGATATACAATTTTTTCAAGGATTGATTGTTCAATGTTTTTTTCTAAAAATAGAATATTGATCAGTTCATATATAGAATAAGATGCGTATTCAATACTTTCACATCGTTGAGGTAATAACTTAACTGACATAGCCTATTTATGTTCACAATATATGCCAATTTTTTAAAGAGAGTCTTTCGATCTATTCAAGAGTTTTTGCAGAGCTTCAACATAAACTTCATGCTCTAAAGCATGCATTTTCTGACAAAAATTTTCATATGATGCCTTATAATCAATATTCAAACTTCTTTGTAGAATTATTTCACCCGTATCAACACCCTCATCAACATAATGAACCGTAACCCCTGAAACTCTATCCTTATTATTCCATGCTTTTTCTAAAGCTTTGGTTCCAGGATAAAGAGGTAAAAGTGATGGATGAATATTAATGATTCTTTGTTTAAAATAGTAAATAAACTCTTTTGGCAGAATTTTCATGAATCCAGCTAAAACAATGTACTCTGGTTCATCTTTTAGACAAGCCTGTAACAGTTCATGTTCAAAATCACTCCGGGTGGGAAAGGACTTATAATCAATACACTCAAAAACAACATCTAATTGTTTAGCCCTTTGAAAAACATATGCTTTAGGATTATCACTTATGAGTTTTGTCACTTGTGCGTTAATTTCACCGTCATGACAAGCTTTAACAATAGCTTCAAAGTTACTGCCATTTCCTGATGCCATTACAAGAAGACTTTTAATTTGCGTTTTTTTTTTCATATTCTCTTGATATCTAGTCAAAACTTAAACAAGTCATGTATAATTATTATTAATGTATAATAAAAGCAAAATCAAACACTATGCTATGGTTTATTTATACATTCTGCTGACTTTTTTATGCGTCGCCCCTGAAACACAGGCCAATGAAAAGAAGTTGGCTCATGTAGGCATTTTTGTTAATACAAAAACTTTTGACGGCAAAGATCAAAATCAACTTGATGAATACAACAATTTAATTCAAAGATTATCCATTCACAGTGACACCTTTACTTTAAAAACCTTTCCTATCAGAAACATCAGCAATGATGCTCTAATTTTGGCAAAAGCTGCCATAGATCAGGTGCAAACGGTGGTGATTCTTAGAAAAATATCCCCGAACTATATTGCCGTAAGTCTATGGGATGTACAAAATTATAGCCTTATTGCTGAAAGTGCTTTTGAAAATATGGGCAATAGAAAGTTGATCAATGATTTTTCTGATTGGTTTAATGAACAAAACCAAAAGTTGTATCGCTCTGGCCCTGTTGATGCTGAAATTTTTGCTTTACAATTGATTGAGCAAAAAAGGTGCAACCTCTTAAGAAAATTCATCGAAAAAACTCAGCTTGATGACAGCAAACAAGCTGAGTTGATTAAGAACTGTGATTTAAGAGAAAGTTTCAACCAACTTTTATCTGGTAAAAAGAAAGAGTCTAATTCAAAAGTATCCGGTCCAGCTCAGATTAAAATATCAACAAAACCTTATGCCGAAGATCTAACCCTTCAATGGGTAGACTTATTTAAAAATAGTACTATGCAGCAGAACTTAGGGAAATACGATGTTTCAAATCTAAGCTTAATTGTTAACTGCAAAACCGATCTTTGTTTACAATTAAATCTAAAGGTTGATATCGTTTCATACTCTCATATTGACTTTAGAACCCAATACCGCTTATCAAGTTATGTTTTAGACTTAATAAGCCAAGGACGGGAAAAGTTTCCAAAAAAAGATTTTACGGCTGGAGCTGAAGTAACTTTTTACCATGAATATTCGCCTATTAATACTTTTCTTGTTTCAGGAACCCTTGATGCTCCTAATATAATCACAAAAAACACCCCTAAATAATTTATCTTCTTTATATAGTCCGCCATAGATGCGACAAAGAAACCTACAGCCAATCTAAATTTTTTGTTTTCTTTATTTTTATCTGGTGTATGATCCGCCCCATTATGTCAGAAAAATCATTGTATAAACAAGCCGTTTCGCAGTGGCAAGCTGCTGCAGATATTATGCGTCTTGATCCTTCAGTTAGAGAAATTTTATCCCAACCCAAAAATGAAATTGCCGTAAATTTTCCAGTACGTATGGATACCGGTGATTTAAAAATGGTGAGTGGCTACCGTATTCAACATAGTAATATTTTGGGTCCATTTAAGGGCGGTATTCGCTATCACCGCAATGTCAATTTAGACGAAGTCAAAGCTTTGGCCGCCTGGATGACTTTTAAATGTGCTTTGGTTGATATTCCTTTTGGTGGGGCTAAAGGTGGTGTTACCATTAATCCTAGAGACTTTAGTGAAAAGGAACTTGAGCGTCTAACCAGAAGAATGACTCATGCACTGGGGGCTAATATTGGTCCAGAGTATGATATTCCAGCCCCAGATATGGGCACCAATGCTCAAACCATGGTGTACATCATGGACACATTCATGAACGCTCAAACATCAATCACAAGAAATGCACAAAGACATATTGTAACCGGTAAAACTTTAACCTGTGGCGGAAGTCACGGCCGCGAAAAAGCAACGGGTCAAGGTTTGGTTTATGTTTTAAGAAGCTGGGCTGATGAAAAAGATATTTCATTATCTTCTTTAAGTTATGCTATCCAAGGTTTTGGTAATGTAGGGAGCAGCACAGCTATTCTTTTAGAAAAACGTGGTGGGAAAATCACTTCTGTACAAGATCATAAGGGAACCATATACAACAGTAAAGGCTTAAACTGTGTTGAGCTGAGAGATTATGTTGCTGAACATGGTTCTGTTGAAGGTTATCCCAACGCTGAACCTATGGACCCTGAGCAATTTTTTAGTCAAGAGGTAGATGTTCTCATCCCTGCAGCCTTAGAAGGACAAGTACACGAAGGAAATGCCAAGAACATTAAAGCCATGGTTGTGGTAGAAGGCGCTAATGGCCCTGTAACTTCTGAAGGCGATGCTATTTTAAATGAGCGTGGCATTACTGTTCTTCCTGATATTTTGGCCAACGCTGGTGGTGTTACAGTGAGTTATTTTGAGTGGGTACAAAACAAGACCAGTGCTCAATGGAGCTTACAAGAAGTAGATCATAAATTGTCTTTTATTATGCGCCAAGCATTTTACAAGACTTTAGAAAAAGCCAAAAAAGAGGATATTAATTTAAGAACCGCTGCCTATATGGTTGCCTTAGAAAAACTTCAAACCGCTTACAAAGAAAGAGGAATCTTTCCGTAAGCTTTATTTTTACTCATAAAAAAAAGCGCCTTAAAGGCGCTTTTTTTATTTATTCATTTTTAAATGATACGGCGATAAATCTATAACTATTAACTTTTATAGTTTGCCACTAAAGTACGTGTACCAATTTTATCAAAATCAACTTCAATTTTGCCTTTGCGTAAATTTGCAGTTACTTTGCCCTTACCAAAAAATGGATGTTCAATTTCATCACCAATTTGATAAACTTGGTCCATAGAGTACTCTCTTACATCATCATTCAAAATATCCATACAAATCCTTTCTACTTGATCCCCACACTCATATTACCCATATGAGATAGATTAGGCCTTTTAACATAAATTATTAAAATAAGTCAAGAAAAAGTTATTTTTACCCTTAAAAATCAGATATTTAGCGCGCAATCATGTTTTTTATATTTCGTTATAAAAATATTCATTCAAACATTGCACTCTATCTTCATAAGTATCTGGATTGGCAAAATAGGTTGCTCCAGCTAAAGAAGACAATAAAGAGTTCCCATCTTGCGGTGTAAAACACCAGCCAACAACTTCTCTACTGTTAACCACACTTAAACCAGACTCTACTACTACCGTTTGATTTAAAATACGTCCAAAGTGGCCATGATCACGACCAAAAGAAAATACAGAGTTTGACGTATTTTTATAAGTTAATGCTACTCTATCATTTTCATCCAAACGTCGTAAAACCTCATCTCGGGTTACATCTTCATTTAAAGTTAAATGAAACCAGAGCGTGTGCATGTACTGGGTATTGCTTTTCATTGCTGAAGAAAACAAAGGTAACTTAATATCTAAAGTTTTAAATAACTCATGCGCATCTCTAGCATGATGCGTTCCAAACTCAGGATCAGTATGTGCGTTCACCTCATGCGCTGGTGAAAATGAACCATTTTGGCTGATATCATTGGCTCGACGAATACAAACAAACTTTGCATTGTTCAGCCCATGTATATTTTGTCCATTGTTCATTGCAATTGTTTTAATCAGCGCAGATAAGTTGTGCGTATTACAACTGACCACTTGTAAATACTTATCATCTGCATTGAGGCTTTCATCATTGATCCCACGAGCATACATTTTACCAAAACCAAATTCGCTCCCTTGGGCAATAAAGCCTTTGGTTGTATTTTCAAGTTTATGATAAACCATCTCTTTGTTTTTATTGCCCACAGGTGTGCAATCTATAATGACATCTGCCTTTTCATGAGCTTCCTCTAAACTATAGCTGGGGTTTACATTTAAATTAACGAATGCATCCCAAGACTCTTTTTCAGCACATAGTTTAGCACCTTTTTTTATCAAGGCATTCACTTTTGATCGATCCAACAATGATACGTTGCGCTTAGAAAAGGTAATCTCACCAAAACCTAACTTTTCTCTAAATTCACACAACAAGCCAATAAGAGGCTCACCAATGGTACCTGTACCCACCACATGAACGTTTGCTTTTTCCATAGTGGGCCGTATACAAGATTTTTTTTACTCTGACTATGATTAATTGCAGATTGTTTAACAACGGTTCTAAAAGCCGCTTATATCCGGTCTAAGCAGGTTTTTACTGTCTTTTTTAGGTATAGGATTATACTTCTGGCCTATTTTGTAGAGGTTTAAGCAGCAATACTTGCTTAATAAAATAGGCATAACTATCGGCATTGCTTTTATGCTCATGGGCTGTTAGTGCTTTGTATTTAGCATGTTGATAAACATAAGCATGATCTTCAGTTTTTAAATACCAATGCGTTAATTCATGCACAAGGCTGGCTATCTGATCTAAAAAACCAATAGAGTCAAACCAATGATCACATAAATTAACAATTGCCTCATGGCTAGGAGTTTGTCCTTCAGCATCATAGGGTACAATTTCACCGGTAACTCTGTTCCTGAGCATTAAAACAAAGGCAAGCTTAATAACCTTTTTTAATGATGCTTGTGTTTTTGTCTCGCACATCGTTTGCGAGGCATAACGAATATGTGTTAAGTTTTCATTGAACTGCTGCTGTAGACTCTCAAACCTTTCTAAAATTTCATTAGCATGATTGCCTTTAAATGTAGCATCCCATATCCGTAGCAACTTTTTTTCATAGTCACTCTCAGCTTCAGTTTCTATCAGTTGTGCAATCTCTTTGAGAGTTTCTATAGATTGTTCAAGAACTTCACTAATTTGCTCAGTTGCTTCGATTATTTTTTGCTGTCTATATTCAGATATACCTGTGTCAACACTTAATCTCTCTTGACCAAAGCCATTGTTTATCCATAAACAAAAAACCATTAAAAAAGAGCCTGTGAATGTCTTGATATACCCCCAAAAACTAAACATGCACTCTTAGCTAGCAGATTTTTTTGAGTTGTAAAAGCGACAAATAGCCTAATTATTTTAATAAAATCTCTGCTACCTGATCGAGCTCAGAAACATATTCGTTCAATATACCGTACGCCACTTTAAGTTGAATATGAGGATTATCTTGCCCTAAAGCATAAAACTTTTGCTGAGATAAACATAGTAAAGCCGTGGTTTCAATGGCCTGAACATCTAATTTAGCTTTTAGACCGCTTTTATAAAGTGAAAATGAGCCTATAAAATCACCCGCATTTAAAACTCCGTCATCATCACCTGCTGATAATTTACCTGCTTTAATCAGACAAAAGCCTTTGCTCATATCACCTTGTTTGTATAAATCTTCACCTTTGGCCAATAAAATCTCCTCACAGCTCTTTTCAAGTAATATCATTTCAGAATCACTGAGTTGTGAAAAAATAGGACAAGACTTTAATAAATCAAAATGAGACATAATGTTTATTTATACAAAGATTGATAATCTACATAATTTTGTGCTGATTTTTTTAAAAAAGTAAGCTCTTCAGGTTTTAATTCGCGTTTTACTTTAGCCGGGCTGCCAACAACCAAAACCCCACTAGGAATTTTTGTATTGGGTGTAACAAGCGCACCCGCCCCAATAATCACATCACTCTCTATATGAGCTCCATCCATGATTGTGGCC